>DATJMG010000267.1:0-12349 GCA_035508835.1 Puia sp. | reverse complement strand
GGGCGAGGCGCCGGCGGGGGTGAGGCTGGAGCGGATGCCGCGGTCGCCGAATTTCAAGGGGGGGGCGGTTCGGGGGGCGGTATCCGGCGGAAAGGCGGTGGGAGGGGGTGGGGTCCCCGTTAGAAATTAAAGCTGGTGCTGATGCGCAGGCCCAGGCTCGAGATGTTGGGATGGTCGAGGTAGGTAAAGCGTTTTACGAGGTCCAGGCGAAGGAAGGTCAGGATATTATAAATTCCCACGCTGGCCTCGACATAGGGTTTGGCGCCGAGGGGATAGGTGGTTATGAGGCCGTTGGTAGTGGGAAATTTCATTTGAGCCGCGTTGAGGTAGGGGTTATTCTGATCGCGCAGGCCGCCGTAGAGGATCTTGGCGGCGACGACCTCACGAAGCTTCAGGCGGCGCAGGCCCGGGATCTTGTTAAAGAAGAAGCCGCCGAAGAAATGGTCGATGTCGAGGCTCGCGTAGTGGTCGCTGACAAATTCGCCGACATTCATCAGGTTGTAGATATTCTCATAGTAGAAATAGGATTGGTTGCCCGGGGAGATGGTCAGCAGGGGGAAGGGGAGGTTCCCGCTGAGATAGCCGGCGTCCAGGGTAATATCGGAGAACCCGATCGGGACGATATAGACGCGCTTGTAAACGTCGAAGTGCCAGGCGTCGTAGTTATACTGGCCGCCGAACAAGCCCCGAATGCCTTTGGCATATTGCAGGGTAAAGATCGGCCAGCGGTTGATGATATTGGCCCTGCCGGATTTGTTCTGGAAAAATTCCTCGTGCGGCGCCCAGCGTAAGGTCAGGGAAACCTCACCGGTGGTGATCTGGGAGACGCTGTCGAAGTGATCGATTGCCGGCTCATAGACATAATACAGGGAACCGGTCGGCCGTTGCTGCCAGAATTTCATTCCGAGGTTATAGGAGAAATGGCTGCTGTATTCATGAATATAGGAGAAGCGGGCGATATGGTTGTACAGCCATTTCGATTCGTCGCCGCGGGTAAAGGAGCTAAAAAAGTTATTGGCCTGCGAGAAGGCGTTCTCTGCTCCCAGGCTGCGGGTATCGTCCAGCCAGCTGACCTGGAGATAGTGCAGGGGGTAAGTATAGATCGACTTGTTGTTGAGGGCATAGGAGGCGCTGGCGAAGTACTTCCATCTTTGGTCTTTGAAGCCGTAAGCGACATACGATTCCCCATAGTACCGTCTGGACAGGTGGGTGTTGGTCCGGGCGCCGAAACGGAGGCGCTGGCCTTCCACCTGGTTGAAGGTCCAGAAACTGCCGATGGGGCCGATGTCCACTTTGCCGGCCGATTTATAGCCCGCGGTGAAAGCGGTCATGTAGTCGAGCAGCCGGTGATAGGAGCGCATTTTCATGAGGCTGTCGGTGTTCGCGTAGGTCTTTTGTTCGGAGGCGGTCAGCGGGATGGGTCTTGCATTGAAGAGGCTGTCCGACGATTGGCGGGCTTGCTGGGCGGTATCGACTTCGGGGCCGCGGAAAACCTCATCGGGGAGTACGCTGTCTTTGATCTGGTCCAGTTTGACAAGGCGTTCGCCGACCATTCCCAGGGTGCCGGGGATGGCGTTAAAGAGTGCGATCACATCCGAGTTGAGCAGATGGTAATGGCCCGAGTCGCCTTTTTCAAAATCCTGTTTGACCTGGAATTCCCGAACGAAGTTCAGGTTGATGTTTTTGCTCACGCCCAGCTCCACGCGGGTAATGGCGTAGTTGTCGTCGAGGTTGATAAAGAGATAGCCGCGGAAAAGCAGGTCTTCGGGATTGCGGGGGGTCAGGTACATCCGGACGATGCGCTGCCCGTCCACGATGGCGGTGTCCCGGATAAAGAACATATAGAAGGTCGGGGCCAGGTCGGCTATGGGGCTGATGAACTGGGTTGTGAAGATGTCGATCGTATTGTCATAGATATTAATATTTTCATAGAGGCGGTTGATCAGCTGGCTGACGCCTTTCATATCGATGTATTCGCCGAAGTCGACGGATTTGCGGCCCAGAACGATCTTTTTTGTCTTCTCCGGATGTTTGCGGTAGTAGTTATCGGACAGCACCTCTTCGATATAGACGGGGACGAGGGATTTACCGGGCATCAGGGTGGTGTCGCGGTTCTCGAAAAGAAAATGATATTTCTTCAGTACCCGGTCGTCGGCGATGAGGCGGGGGATCCTGTCCAGCAGGAGCCGGATCTTTTCGTATTGCTGGAAGGAGGTATAGGCGGGGGCTTTGGGGCCGTTGATGGCCTTGTTCCGGATCACTTTGCGGATCAGCTCGACGGCGGGGTTGTTCTTATTCCGGTATCTGCCTGGTTTTGCAGTGATCACATACTCTCTTAACGTCGTAAAGGTCTTTGACAGCAGGATGGTCACGGATTGGTTGGGAAGCTTCTGAACAGGGAGCGTCACGGGGTCATAGCCCTGGTGGGTGAAGAGGAGGTGGGTAGCATGGTTATCGACCCTGATGCTGAAGCGGCCTTCGGCGTTGGTTATGGCGCCATGGCGGGTATCCCGCACCTGAACGGTGACGTTCGCGAGGGGGGTGCGGGCTATCGAGTCCAGAACGGTTCCGGTGATCGTTCTGGTCTGGCCAAAACCGGCATGGGATAAGAGCCCCGTAAGCAGGAAAAGAATGATCTGTCGGTATCTGGAAATTGCGCGCTTTTTTTTAAAATAAGGCAGATTTTTGGTTTGGCAAGTTACGCAAAATAAGTTGATTAATAACGGCCGGAGCCGGTGGTTATTGCGGATGGGGAAACCGCGCGGAAATCATTACCTTTACACCGATGGTTCAATGTTTACTGAACTGTAAATGTGAAAAAAATGGAAAACAGTATTACGGAGATTGCGTCGCTGATCGGCGAGCCGGTCCGTGCCAATATCCTTTGGACGTTGATGGATGGGCGGGCATATACAGCCCGGGAGCTCGCGATCGGGGTAGAGACTACGCCGCAAAACCTCAGCATGCATCTGGGTAAATTATTGCGGGCGGGGTTGTTGTCGGTGGAGGCGCAGGGGCGGCACCGGTATTATAGTTGTGCGCGTCCGGAGGTCGCGTCCGCCATCGAGGCCATGGCCAACCTTGTCCCTGCGGGTCAGGTGGTAAGGAAAGAGACGGAGGCGGTTCCCATCCAGTTGTGCCGCACGTGTTACGATCATCTGGCGGGGAAGGTCGGAGTGGCGATCACCGAAGGTCTGCTACGGCAGAAGCTGATCGTCTATCGGGACAATGAACTTGACGTGACACAAAAGGGTTTGCAGTGGTTTGCAGAATTGGGGATCGACTGCGGGGAGGTCAGAGAGCAGCGGCGGGTTTTTGCAAAGCCTTGTCTGGACTGGACGGAGCGGCGGCATCACCTGGCGGGGGCATTAGGGGCGGCATTGCTGAAGAAGATGCTCGAGGCGCACTGGCTGCGGCGGACGGCGCAGTCGAGGGCGGTGGTTGTGACGGCGAAGGGCAGGCAGGCCCTGGAAGCGCGGTTTACGGTTTATTCATGACTATTTATCAAAAGAATCTTATTGGGCTGCGGGGATACCATTTGAGAAGGTGGTCGCCGCGGAGGATCATTCGTTGAATTTCGGGGTTTATCATGGGGAGCGGCAGGTAGGGTATGCGCGGATCGTGACCGATCATGCCCGGGTGGCTTATCTCGCGGATGTCTTCATTATCGGGGAATATCGCGGGCGCGGCCTCGCCAGGCAGCTGATCGGGTTCATCATGGCGCATCCCGACCTTCAGGGGTTGAGGCGATGGATGTTGCATACGCTGGATGCGCATGGGTTATATGAACAGTTTGGATGGGATCGGCCTGCGAAGCCGGAGACGTATTTGGAAATTTATAATCCGGCAACGAATTGGTGGGCCCGCCGGGAGTTTCCGGGGGCTATGGATTGTCCGGGGGCTATGGATTGTCCGGGGCTATGGATTGTCCGGGGCGATGATCTGGCCGATGAAGCTGATATTGTCGAGGCCATTGAAGGTGGCGTTTACGACGGTGTAGCCATCGGAGGTTACGGTGAGGTTGATTTGTTCCAGGTACCCGGCCTCTTTCGGTTTGATCGCTATTTTCCAGCCATTTTTCCTTCCCGGCGAAACGGCATACTTGAATTTGTTGGATGTGAACATGAGGGCGCTTTCCACGTCGTCCGTGGGAACGATGGTACTGTGGCCGACGTAGGGGAGGTTGCTTACGATCTTGTTTTTGGTAACCTTGAGGGTATACGAGTTGATGGTCAGGCGGCGTTCGGAACCGCCGGTGGGTTGGACGGATGCTGCCACGAAGACATAGTTCTGGGTGTCGATGAGGGGCTTGACCGATTGGGCGCTGGAGGCAAGTGTCGAAACGGTAAACAACGGTAGAAAGGCTAACAGGTATCTCATGCAATGTAGTTTTGTGCTACTAATATAACACTATTTCCGGTTTTCCGTTGCGAGTACTACGCCATTGAGGGTGATGGGGTCGCGGTTGGTGAAGAGGATCTGGAGGCTGCTGTAGCCATCGGAGCTGATGGAGAACTGTAACTGCTGCACTTCCTGGTTGTCCTGCGGCTTGATCAATACGGTCCAGCCATCTTTTTTTCCCGGCTTAAGGGTGTAGCTGAATTTTTTGGAAGTAAAGCGGAGAACGTCTTGTGTCGGGTCAATGGGAGCGACATAGTCACGGCCGTAATACGGCAGGTAACTGGTGATCTGATCTTTGCTGACCTCAAGGGTAAAGTCGTCGGTCGTCAGGTAGTGAATGGGGCCATGGAGCGGCTGGGCGTTTTGCGCCAGGAAGGTATAGTGCTGCGAATCGATGAGGGGTTTGACCGATTGGGCCGCGGCGGCGAGCGGTGTGCCGGGCAGAGCGGCGAGGAGTGCCAGCAGGGCTAAGGTTGTTGTTTGCATGGCGTTGACAGTTTATCTATTTCATTAAAGTTACGAAAAATTATTTTGTCGTTTCGGCGCTTCGTCCTATTTTTACTCTACTAAATTAGTAGACTAATAGAATTACGATCATGAAACTGCTTTTCTCCTGCTGTTGTTGCCGTTAATCTCTTTCCTAAAATCTCGTTTTTGACGATGGGATCTATCCATTGTGTGCCATTGTATTGACTATCCAAAACAAACAAAATGATCAAGATTGATCTCAGCAGGTTCTTATTGACCATGCTTTTAACAGCTTATGGCGCCGCTTCGCTCAAGGCGCAGAACAATGACAATATAACGATCACGGGCAGGGTCTATGACGACAAGACGGGGGTAGGTCTGCCCGGGGCAACAGTGCATTTAAAAAATACGACACATGAGGTCCAAACGGATCAAGATGGGCGGTTTCGGTTTTTGACCGGCCAAAAGCTCCCGGTGGTCATCATCGTGACCTATATCGGTTATCAGGGGAAGGAGGTGACGGAGACAAAGCGAAGCAATATCGATATCCCGTTGACGGGGACGGCAGGTCAACTCAGCGACGTGGTGGTTGTGGGGTATGGCACGCAACGAAGGAAGGATCTGACCAGCGCCATTTCTTCGATCAAACAGGAGGAGGTGGCGGCGATCCCGGTCGCCAGCTTTGACGCTCAGTTGCAGGGTAAGGCGCCGGGGTTGCAGATCAACTCCAATACCGGGGTCCCCGGAGACGGCATTTTTGTCCGGGTGCGGGGTACGACGTCGATCAATGCGGACAATAACCCATTGTACATTATCGATGGGGTTTTTATCAACAATACCAGTCTGCAGACCGTAAATACGGGTGGCAGGGCCACTTCGCCGCTGGCGGATCTCAATCCGGCGGATATTGAAAATGTGGAAGTGCTGAAAGACGCCAGCGCCACGGCCATCTATGGTTCAAGGGGCGCCAACGGGGTTATCATTGTGACGACCAAGCGGGGCAATTTCAACAGCCGGCCCAAACTGAACCTGGATATTTCCAATGGCGAGAACCGGGCGACCCGGTTATGGAAGCTGACTACCGGCCCCCAACATGCGACGCTGGAAAACGAATATTATACCAATTCCTATGCGGACGCCGTAGCGTTGGGGAACAGCGCCGGTGAAGCGCAATTCCACACCCCGCCTTTTACGGGCACGGTATGGAACCCTACCGCCGCCACCGATCGCGGCGCGCCCGATCTTCAGCAAACCTATGACCGCGAGCACCAGTTGTTCAGGACGGGCGCGTTGCAGAACTATAATCTTTCCCTTTCCGGCGGCAACAAGGAGACGCAATATTACCTGGGGGCCGGATACAGTCACCAGGATGCCGATATCAGGCCTCTTTATTTCGAAAGGGCCGACCTTCGGTTCAATGTAGATACCAAAGTGACCGACTGGCTGCAAGTCGGGGTCAGCAATGGTTTCTCCCGGTCTTACCGCAAACAGGGAAGGGCTGGGGATGGACCGGATGGCGGGCTGCTGCAATCGGCGATCAATACGCCTACTTATCTTCCGCAATTCAGCCCCTCGGGCCAGCCGCTCGACTATGCCGGTTTCGATAATCTTACGATCCTGATTAAATATTACGATGTGCATACGATCAGCCTGAGATATATCGGTAATCTATATGCGGATGCGCAGATCGTAAAGGGATTGAAGTTCCGGACGAGCTGGAGCCTGGACTATAATAATTATAATGAATCGCAGTACTGGAATAATCTTACGCAGGACGGGGCGCCGCCCACGAATGGGCTTGCCACTTCCGCTCTCACGCAGAACAGCACCTGGATCAATGAGCAGACGCTGACCTATAAGACGGTATTCGGCGAGAAGAACAATTTCGGTGTGGTGATCGGTAATACGATCCAGAGCAACCTGACGACAAATACTTCGGCCACCGGCACCGGCTTCCCGAATAATTCCTATACCTCGATTTCGTCGGCGGCGACGACGACTTCGTCGCAGACCTGGACCGAGGGGAATCTGGCCTCTTTCTTTGGCCGCATCGACTACAACTACGCCAGCCGGTATTTTCTGGAATTAAGCGCCCGGGCGGACGGGTCTTCGAAGTTCGGGGTGAACAACAAATGGGGGTATTTTCCTTCTATCGGTGCAGCCTGGAGAATAAAGGATGAGAGCTTCCTCAAGGACGTGCAGTGGCTTAGCGATCTGAAGTTGAGAGGAAGCTACGGCCTCACGGGTAACCAGAACGGCATCAATAACTTCGCCGCGCAGGGCCTCTGGTCGGGTGGCTATGCTTATCCGGACAATGCCAGCGGAGCGCAGCCCGGAACGGCCCCCCTGCAGTTGGCCAATGCCAACCTGAAGTGGGAGCAGACGGCCCAATCGGACATCGGCGCGGACGTGGGATTGTTTGCGGACAGGATCAAGGTGGAAGCGAATATCTATGACAAGCGTACGACCAACGTGCTGCTGCAATTGCCGATACCGGCCATCTCCGGTTTTTCGACCTATAACAGCAATGCAGGGGTCATCAGCAATAAGGGCTATGAGGTAGGGATCAACTCGGTCAATATCCGGAAACATGGGTTCGTATGGTCGACGAATTTTTCGATCTCGGGCAACGTGAGCAAGATCGTAACGCTGCCGACGCCGATCTACCAGTATAACCGGGATTGGCTGATCATGCAGCAGGGACATCCGCTCTATTCTTTCTGGCTATACAAGCAGCTGTATGTAGATCCCCAGACCGGTAATTCGGTTTTCCAGGGAGAAGTCACAGGCACCGGCAATACCAAGAGTCTTGCACAACTCAACGCGACTCTCCCTGCTTCGGCGCGGGAAACGATGGGCAACGCGGCGCCCAAATTCTTCGGCGGTTTGAGCAATACGCTGTCTTTTGCAGGATTTGACCTAAACGTACTCTTCACCTATGAATATGGAAACAATGTCCTCAACCTCCAGCGCTTCTTCGGGGAAGGCGGCGGGACGCGCGATGCGAACCGGGTCTTGCTGGCCAGTCAGCTGAACCGCTGGACGACGCCGGGCCAGGTAACGGAGGTGCCCCGGGAAACGGATTATGGCCTGAATTATACGATCCAGCAGAACAGCCGGTTCCTTGACAACGCGTCCTTCATCCGGCTGAAAGAACTGAACCTGGGCTACAGCCTTCCCGGGAGGGTCGTTAGCAGCCTGCATCTGACCAGGGTCAGGTTTTATGTTGTCGGAACCAATCTGTGGCTGCTGACGAAATATACCGGGCCCGATCCGGAAGCCAATGTCACTTCGATCCAGACTATCCAGGGATTGGATCTTGGAACGCCGCCGCAGCCCAGGGCTGTGCAATTCGGGGTTAATGTCACTCTTTAAAAAAAGTTAAATAATCAGTTATATGCGTTCTGCTCCTAAAAAAA
This sequence comes from Puia sp., assembly GCA_035508835.1. GTDB lineage: Bacteria > Bacteroidota > Bacteroidia > Chitinophagales > Chitinophagaceae > Puia. Next base: position 4,061 of record DATJMG010000267.1, on the reverse strand, counting down.
TTTCGCCGCTACTCCTGTTTGTCTTTCCGGTGTTGCTTGTGCTGGCAGCGGCTTCCTGCAAAAAATTCCTCACTGTCCTTCCGGTCAATGATGTATCGGACCAGGTGACGATCGTCGACGCCACTTCCTCGGAGACGGCGGTCCGGGGGGTATACCGGTCGCTGGCCGGTGGCTATGCGGCTGAAGGCGGCACGGGAACGGGTTCTTATTATGGCGGACTGTTTGAGACGTTCGGTTACCTCGGCGGTGATGACATCGTTTGGACGGGTTCCCAATCGGTGATCCAGCAGTTTATCTCTCACAATGTCACTTCGGACAATGGAAACCTGGAGAGCGTCTGGACCGGGATCTATCAGACCATCAATGGTGCGAACCAGGTGATCGCGAAAGTGCCGCTGGTGGTAGACCCCACTTTCGCCCCCGGCCAGCAGAACCAGCTGACAGGCGAAGGCTATTTTATCCGGGCGCTTTGCTATTTTGACCTGGCGCGTACGTGGGGCGGAGTTCCTATCACGCTGACGCCGACCACAACGGCTACGCAAAAAAACAATATTGCCCGCGGCACGCTGGCGCAGACCTGGGCGCAAGTACTGAGCGATCTGAATGCCGCGGATTCGCTGATGTCACTGCCGGCTGCGCAGAACCCGGTGCGGGCCAACAAGGAAACTGCGTGGGCGCTGAAAGCGCGGTATTATCTCTATCAACAGGATTGGGCCAACGCGGAAGCTTATGCGACGAAGGTATTGGGTGACGTCACCAATTATCAGCTGCTGACGCCTTTCAATAGCTGGTTTCAGCCGGCGAGTGCGGTCGCTACGCGGGAGTCGGTGTTCGAGCTATCGTATAACGCCACCTATCAGAACAGCAGCCGGAGCAACTGGCAGCCTCCGGCCAATGGGGGCACGCATCAGTGGGCGCCCGGCGATTCCATTATCGCCTTGCTCAACAACCCGCAGATCGGGGGCGGCCGCAGTGCGCTGGTGGCGGAGACGTCGGCGGGGGTATGGTATGGGAATTTGTTCTATCGCAGTCCGGCCACGGACCCCTCCTATATTATCCGGATTGCGGAGGTTTATCTGATCCGGGCAGAGGCCAGGGCGCAGCAGAATGAAATATCCGGCGCGCTGAGCGATCTGAATGCAGTGCGGAGCAGGGCGGGTGTGGCGGCGAGTGTCGATTCGACACAGGCAGCGCTGCTGCTGGACATCGAGAATGAGAACCGGGTAGAGTTCGCCCTGGAGCCTCACCGGTGGTTCGATCTGGTAAGGACAGGGAGGGCGCAGGCGGTATTGGGGATCACCGATCCAACCAAGCTGTTGTTCCCGATCCCGGTGAACGAAATCACGTTGTCGAATGGGGTGTTGAAACAAAATCCGGGCTATTAGCGCGCCACGCACAATTGAAATTTTTGCATGATGAGTAATACAAATTTTCCTGGGAGGCTGAAGAAATCGGGGTGGTTGAAGGAATTGGGGTGGAGGGCGCTTTTCATCTTCTTCTTTTTGTTGGCGGCGCCGTTGGACTGGAAATATTACCGGCGGCTTTTTCAGCTCGATTGGGGCCATTTGAGCTATGGGGCCATATTCGATCTGGCGCACTATGTGCCGGGGAATTGGGGCATCCTGCCGGGTGTCACGGTGGCGGGCGCCGTAGTGTGGTATGGGTTGGGGAGAGTGGAGGTACGACGCGACGGGGCGGTCCGGGCGGATGGCCGAAAGGAGCGGCTGTATTATTGGCTGCGGGTTATCGTGCGGTACCGGCTGGCGGTCGGGATCATTGCCTATGGGTTTATCAAGCTGTTCCCGTTGTTATCGCCGTATCCGTCGATCAGCAACTTAAATACGGATTACGGGGACTTCACGCGGTGGAAGCTATTCTCGCTCAGCCTTGGGATCGTGCCTGGCTATGAGTCTTTTCTGGGTGCAGTGGAGATTGTGAGCGGACTGTTGCTATTCTTTCGAAAAACGGCTTCGGTGGGCGCCTTTATTATTGCGGTCTTCCTGGGGAATGTATTCATGTCGAATCTGGCGTATGGCGGGGGGGAAGCGGTCTATAGTCTTTATCTGATCAGCCTGGCGCTTTTTGTGCTCAGCTGGGACGCGCGGCGGTTGTTTGATCTGCTGATCCTGCAGAAGCAGGCTTTGCCGAACCGGTTCCGTCCTGTGTTTGCACGGCGCTGGGAGCGAGTGGCGCGGCTGGGGTTGAAGGGAGGGGTGATCTTCTTTTTTGTGATCCTGTATGGGTTCAAAACGAAAAAGGAAGGGCAGTATCAGTTCCCGGTGTCGAAGGGGTTGCCGGGGGCGGCGGGGGTATACAATGTCTCTTTGTTTGTGCTTGGAAGAGACACGCTGGCGTATTCGAAGACCGATCCGGTGCGATGGCAGGATGTGGTGCTGGAAAACTGGGCTACGTTAAGCATCCGGTCCAACCGGCCGGTGGTGCTGGATTCGACAAATACGGAGCGGCTTGACCTGCCGAGTGAGGAGCGGGATTATGAGTTGGCGGGATCGGCGGGGCGGCACTATTACCGGTATGTAGTCGATACGGCGGACAGGGTGCTTGTACTGGAGAATAAGAATCCGCACTATGACCGCGAGAAAGGGGTGTTGCATTATGAGCGGCCGTCAGGAACCCGGATCGTGCTGACGGGTGTGTTGGGCAGTGATTCGGTGTATGCGGTGTTGGATCGGGTGGATCGAAAATATTTGTTGGAGGAGGCCCGAAAACACGGGCGGCAGGAAGGGATCAAGCTATAAATCTTGTTAAAATTACGCAATATGTCAACTGCAATATCTGCCCCGGCATGGACGGGGGCGCAGAAGCTGGCTTTCCGAATTGCCTTTATCTTTTTCATCTGCCTTTCCATTCCCAACAGTGCGGAGTGGTATGATACAGTCATTCACATCGACTGGACGAGGTTGAATTATCGGGATCTGTATGATATAGCCCGTTTCGGGTCCGGGATCAATTGGTTTGGCGACCGGCTGTTTGGCAGCACCCTGCTGGGCTATGCCAACTGGATCATCACGCTGTTGATCTCTATTGTCGCGGGTGTGGTGTGGACGGCGGTTGTGCGTTGGCGGAAGACAGAGCGGGCGGAATATCGCGATCTGTATTATTGGCTGCGGGTGGTGGTGCGTTACCGGGCGGGGATCGGCATCATCGGCTTTGGGTTCACCAAACTGTTGCCGGTGCAGATGCCTTATCCGGGGCTTGGGCTGCTGAATACAAATTTCGGGGATCTGACTGCCCAAAAGGTCTTTTGGTTGTCGGTGGGGATCGTACCCTGGTACCAGGTGTTTGCCGGAGTGGTGGAGGTGACGGCCGGCACGCTGTTGTTCTTCCGGCGGACGACGACGTTGGGCGCAATCCTGTTGATCGGGGCGTTGGGCGATATCGTGTATGTCAATTTCGCGTATGACGGCGGGGTGCATGTATATAGCAGCTATTTTGTGCTGCTGGCGGCATTTCTGCTGGTGGATGATCTACCCCGGATTTATAATTTGCTGATCCGTGAGCGGGAAACAGCGCCGCATACTTATTACCCGGCCATTAAGGCTCGCTGGGTGCGGGTCACCCGGTATACGCTGAAGGGGTTGACGTTTGTTCTGTTCCTGGGGGTGCTCTTTTATCTCCAGTTGGTTAACTTCCTGTATGATCCATACAAGCAGCCGGCGGTGGCAGGGGTGAAAACGTTGCGAGGGCTTTACGCGGTGACGGAGTTCCGTGTCAACAATAAAGTGGTCCCTTATTCACCCCTTGATTCGGTGGGCTGGCATGAGGTGGAATTTGAGAAATGGTCTTCGTTGAGCTATACGGTCAACCGGCCGACGCCGCTTGATCTTTCCAATGGCGGCGGTGATCCGCAGCGGGATGTCAACCGGAATTTCGAGATCACGGGAGTGGCCGGAGGGCGGCGGGTATTTCACTATTATGCGGATACGGTGGACAGGGTATTGTATCTGGAAGATAAGTATAAGGCGATCCCTGACCGGCGGAACAGGGCGGCCGGAATTGGGGGGGATGGGGGTGCTGTTGCTTCGGCTGATGGGGGTGCGGCG
>DATJMG010000266.1:0-3690 GCA_035508835.1 Puia sp. | reverse complement strand
CTATTTCTTCTCCGCAGCCAGGGCCCCCTTGATATAATCTGCCTGGTCCTGCATCCCGGCCGCCGCTTTCTTCTTCGCCAGGGCATTCAGCGCCGCATCGAAGTAGGGATCGGTCTGACCCCGGTAGGCTGACGGGATCGCCTCCTTGAACTTGATCACGGCATCCACCCCGCGTTTCAGGTGATCGATGCTTTTCACTTTGTCCAGGAGACTGATATACGGCCGCAGAAATTCGAACTTGGACTGTGTCACCGGCATCTTATCAAAATTATTGGTGATCGTCTCAAAATCGCTTTCGTCACCCGATCTGATCAGCACAATGGAGATGGCCGCTGCCAGCTCGCCTTTTGCCGGGGCATTCTGCAATTGTTTTGCAATCCTCAGCGCTGCGGTGCTGTCGATATCCAGCAAAGCCTCCAGCGCATTGCCGGCCACGGTATACGAAGAGTCATTCGTAGCCTTGGTGAAAAGCGGCTCATATTCCGGGTTTTGGAATTTGTCCAGCAGGCTGATCGCCATCGCCTTCACCACGCGGCTGGGATCATGCGTTGCCATTTCCGCAATCAAGGGCTCGAAGGCCGTTTTGACGGCATCCCGGTCAAGATCCAGCTTTGATAACGTGTAATCCCGGATCCGGTAATAGGGGTCCTTCAGTCCCGCCTTCATCAGTTCCATCGCCTTCGGGTCATCCTGATGCCTGGAGCAAAAATCGATCGCCTCTCGCCGGTCGAGATAAAGACCTGCATACTTGAACTGATGAATGAAATTGTCCAGGGTCTTGTTGTCCGTTTTTTCGCAAAGCAGGATCTTGTCACCGTCGACATTCACCAGGTCGGGATGGCTGCTATAGGAGAAAGTAAAGGTATCGGTCTTGTCTTCGATCCATACCTTGTGCCGCGTCTTTGCCGGCCCGTTATAAACGTCTATGGCGACAGGCAGCCGGAAGACCTTTCCGCTTTCCTGGGTTTGGTTCACGATCACCTCGACCTTCCCGGCTGCATCATCGTATGCATAATCGATGGTCAGCTTCGGATGTCCGGCCCCGTAATACCATTGGTTCCAGAACCAGTTGAGGTCCTCGCCCGTCACCTCTTCAAAAGCCAGCCTCAGCTCCTGGGCTTCGGCCGACTTGAACTTATACGTATTCAGATACAGGTTCAGCGACTTCCAGAAAGCGCTGTCCCCGACATAATTCCGAAGCATATTCAGGATCCGGCCCCCTTTGGAGTAGGTAACCGCGTCGAACATATCTTCCTTATCGGCATAATAGAAGCGCACCAGGTCCTTGTCCGCATTCTCCGGCTGTGACAGATAGGTCTGGATGCCGACATAGTTGACCGCGGCGCCGGCGTCTTTCCCATATTTGTATTCATTCCAAAGCATTTCGCTGAAATCGGCGAATGACTCGTTCAGCGTGAGATTGCTCCAGCTGTCGCAGGTGACCAGGTCGCCGAACCAGTGATGGAACAGCTCGTGGGCGATCACATCCTCCCATTGATTACCATCCGTCAGCTCGCGTGCATCCTGCTGTGCCGACTCCCCATGCAGCGTACAGGTCGTATTTTCCATCGCCCCGCTCACATAATCCCGGCCGACGATCTGGTCATATTTTGGCCAGGGGTAGTCGATGCCCGTCATCCGGCTGTAGAATGCCATCATCTCCGGCGTATGACCGAAGATCCGCCGCGCCACCGGCGCATACTCTTTTTCAACATAATAGGCCACTTCCTTCCCTTTATAGGAATCCTTGACGATGGAGTAGTCCCCCACGCCCATGAAGAACAAATAAGGCGCATTCGGCAGATCCAATTTCCAGTGATCCGTCCGGGTCCCGTCGCCGTTATTTTTTGATTCGACCAGCAGTCCGTTCGAAAGGGTCACATACTTCGATGGTACGGTCATGGTGATCTCCTCCGTTGACTTCTGGTCCGGCTTATCGATGGTGGGAAACCAAACGGAATTGGACTCCGTTTCTCCCTGCGTCCAGATCTCCGTCGGTTTGTCCTTTTCTTCGCCCTTTGGATTGATGAAATACAGCCCTTTTGCGTCGTTAATGGCCGCGCTGCCCTTGTGGACCTTCAGTTCATTGGGCTTTGCCGTATAATCGATGTATAAAGTATAGTCTTCGGTACGCCGATAGGTCCGGTCGAGATGGATGCGCAGGATCATTCCGTCATAATCATACTTCAGCGGAATACGATGCCCTTCCCTGATCATTTCAATCTTGTGGATATCCATTCCCTTGGCATCGAGGTCCAACGTATCGGTGGAATAAAAATGCGGTTTCAGGGTTACCCATTCCTTTCCATACATATAACATTTGTCATAGTCGAACTTCACATCCAGCCGGGTGTGGACCAGATCGTCGTATTTGGTGGCAGTCGCGCGATAGATCTTTTTCCAGGAATCGTCCTCCTTCTGCGGGGTGTCTTGCGCCCGCAGGAGAGCACCGAACAGTAACGAGGCGGACAGAAGGAAGAGAAGTCGGTTGTTCTTGGCAATCATATTGATTATTTTCAGGCGGTAAAGATAATTGTTGACCCGATTCCGCCAACTACCATTTGCCACTTTAGGCCGTTCTCCCCATTTACCATCCAAATTCCTGCCTTCGCTGCGCCTGATTCATCCCGTTTGACTCATCCCGTCTGTTTCACCTCTTCACCCGTTGTAAGTATTGTAAATAATCGATAAATGTATCGGCCGCTCAATCTGATTGCTATCGTTTTTCCATACCTTGCAGAAGAATAACTCGGATCCAATGTCAAAACTCGTTTTGGTATTCGTGATGGTGTTGATGGTGGGCAGGACCAACGCGCAGGATTACCCCGCACCCACGAGCGAACCCCCGACCTATTTTGTATTGATACAGGCCGACGATGGACAGGCCTTCTATATTCGGCTGGGCAACCAGCTGTACCCTTCCTCCCCCGCCGGTCACCTTATTCTCGCGCAACTGAAGGACAGCGCATATATGTTAACAGTTGGATTGCCGGGACAGCTGTTTCCCGAACAACGGTTTCAGTTGAACATTCATCAAAAAGACTGGATGCTTCGCCTGAGCCGCCAGGACGACCGTTGGGGTTTGGTTGACGACCAGGGACAGGCGATCCCGGCAGTAGCGGACCCGATCACCATCCAGATGCCTGCCGGCGCCAAAAAAGAGGATGCCTTTTCTCAAATGATGGCTGCGATCGTCCGGGATACCGCCGTTATGTACAACACTTACGCTTCTTCATCCGCGGATAGCGCACAAGCGCCTGCCGCTGCATCCGCTTCTTCTCCCATCCTTTCCTCGGCCACCGGTTCTTCCGCCTCCTCCTCCGCACCTTCCGCCTCCTCCTCCGTGCCTACCACCGCCTCCTCCGCACCCTCCACCGCCGCACCCTCCACCGCCCCCTCCGCGTCTTCCTCCACCCCCTCCGCGCCTACCGGCGTCGTCAAACTGAGCGAATATAAATCGACTAAATCCATGAGCCTGGTCTACACGGATCATGCGGCCGACAAGAGGACGGACACCATCGATGTGGTAATCCCTTTCGATTCAGTGACTGCCCCCAATACCCCTCCCCAATCTTCAACCGATACCGCCCGTGCCGCCGCCATACAGGTCCAGTCTGCTGATACCCTCCGAACTGCCCCCACGCGCTCTCAGTCCACAGATACCCCCCGTATTGCCCCCACCCGCGCGGA
>DATJMG010000265.1:0-7032 GCA_035508835.1 Puia sp. | reverse complement strand
AAGGGTCCGCTGAGCGCCCAGACCGGTGTCTCTTCGTTCCCGCTGGCCGCGCTTTCCCAGGGGAACATCGCGCCTTTATAGCCATGCTCGGCGGCGTTCCGTTTGGCCGCCGCGAGACGCTGGTAGCGATATTCCATGAGGGATGCGGCGATCTCGGGGTGGAGGAGAAGCAGTGCCGGGTACATCCAGATCTCGGTGTCCCAGAAGGTATGGCCGTTATAGCCTAATCCGCTAAGGCCCATGGGGGACAGGCTGTAGGCCGTACCCTGGCGGGCGAAGGAATAAAGGTGGTAGAGCATGAGCCGCACATCCCGTTGGGTTTTGTCGTCGCCTTCTATAATGATATCGCTTTTCCAGAGGTCTGCCCAGGCGGCCTGATGGGCTTTGATGAGTTGGCGGCTACCCTGCAGCAGGGCGAAGATCGTCAGGCGTTCGGCTTCGTTGAGGGGGTCGTCGTTGTGAGCGGAGGTGAGGGAGGAGCCTACGACGGCAAAGTGATAGGTAGTACCGGCGGTCAGCTTCTTTTTGAATTTCATGAGGTGCATATTGTTATCCCACATCTCATGGATAACCGCCGGTTCGGAGCCGTGCGGCTCGTCGAAGATAAAGCTGTTGGAGGCGGCCATCAGGAGTTTGCCGGTGGGGCTTTTCGCGGTCGAGGTCAGGAGGGAGATCGTCACGTGGGGGCGATCGATCTCGTTATAATAGTTCTCCACGTCGCGCAGCATGTCGGGGGCTTCCATCACGCTCGCGGGGACGATATCGATGTCCTTGCGGGCGGTGATCGTGACATCTACCAGTGCCGTATAGGGTAATTGGCGGAGGGAGTACCAGGTATAGGTAACGGCGGCCTTGTCCTGGTAGTCGAAGGTCGTGGTCAGGCAGGCGTTCTTCATATCCAGGACCTGGTGAAAGCGGGAGACCTGGCTGAAGTTACTGATGCGATTGCCGTCGATGTCCAGGTAGAGGTTGATGAAATTGAATGTCTTGAGGATATTGGAAACGCGGCCCCGGCCGTAGAGGTCGAAGGCTCCGTTGAGGACTATATCCTTGGCTTTGAACGGTTCGGGTGAGGAGACCAGGCCGATCATGCCGTTGGCGACGGTGACGCCGAAGTAGTGTGCGGGGTCGATGGTATCGGCGTGGATGGTCCAGGTGTCGTCAGCGGATTGAGCCTGCAGGACGGCGGGGACGCTGAGGCAAAAGATGGAGAAGAGGAATATGGCGCGCATAGGTCTAATATACAGATTATTGAATATTTTTGGGCATTGTATGAAAAAAGCGCTGGTCATTGCAGGCGGCATTTTGTTGGTTGGGTTAGCCGCGATCTATGTGTTGATACCGTCGAAGTTGAATATCGTTGTGGTCTTGCCGGTCAAGTGTAATGTCGAGGCGGCGGACCGGTCGCTCCGGGACACTGCGAACCGGACGAAATGGTGGGGAGACCAGGATAACGGCGCTGTATGTTGCCAGGTTACGGGATTGTTCAGAAGGATGGTTGATGTCATGATCGACGATGGGGGGACGGGTTTACCGAGCCGGCTTAGTGTTGTACCGAGTATAAGGATCGATTCCTGTCTTCTCCGGTGGGAGGCCGGTTTTTCTTCCGGGCTCAATCCAATTGCACGGATAGAGCGGTATCAGCAGGCGAAAAAACTGGGTGCGGTCATGCAAGGGATACTTTCGCGGCTCGGGTCCCGGTTGGAGGATCAGCGGTTGGTCTATGGCATGGTGATCACAGAAGGCAATACGATGGACAGTGCGCTGGTCTCGACCGAGCGGATCTTTGACCACTATCCTTCCGATAGTGTCATCTATAGCCTGATAGGCAAGCTCCGGCTATTCGTCGGGCAAAATGGGGGTCATGAAACGGGCTATCCGATGTTGAATGTAACCAAAGAGCTGCAGGGAAGATGCAAGGTCGAGGTGGGAGTGCCGATCGATGGATACATGAATGGAAAGGGGAGTATTCACTGGAGGCGGTTGATCCGGGTGGTCTTTCTGGAGGCCGATGTTCGGGGCGGTGATCGCACGGTCAGGAAGGCGGTCAGCCAGATGGCTAATTATATCAGTGACTATCAGCGGACGGTTATGGCGATCCCTTATCAGTCGCTCATCACGGACCGGATGAAAGAGCGGGATACGACGAAATGGGTGACGAGGTTGTATGTTCCCGTGTTCCCGATACATCCGGTTAACGGCCTTGGAAGGTCATGATGCGGTTAGGGGGTCCTGAACCGGATGATCCGGGTGCTGTCGTTGTTCTTAGCCAGGATAAAAGCAGGTTTACCGCCCACTTCGATCGGGCGGATGCGGCGCACCTGACCTTTGACGACGAGACCGTTCAGGGGCACTGCGGCAAGTGAGTCGTGGCCCTGGTTCAGCAGCAGGGTGCCATAGTCGGCGTCATATCTCCCCATTTGGATATTGTTGTCGTAATAATTCCCGAAAAGGAGGATATCGGGGAGGTTATCGCCGTTCGCGTCGACTATGACAGCATCCCGGAAGGGGGAGAACTGGGCTTCCCAGGGCATTGCCTGCACTTTGAATTCCAGGTTACCCTGATTGATCAGGATGGCGTTTGCAAAGTAATTGGCGGTAAGGGTGTCGGCCTGGCGTAGTTTCTCGAGTGTGAAGAGGTCTTCCAGCGAGGCTTTTGCGAAATCTTCCGCGTAGAGGAATTTCTTTTTCAGGGTAGGCAGCTGATTTTCGAGCTCGTCTTTATTGGCAAACGGGATCTCGCGGCCGTCGAGATAGTAGGTCAGGATCTGGTCTTTTTTGCCGTTCTCGTCGAAGTCGTTGTAATAGATCCTCACGGGTTCTTTATCCGATGCCTTCAGGCGGCTGTTCAGGCCGAGGTTACCGGCGATGAGGTCGATGTTCCCGTCGTGGTTGAGATCGACCGGCAGAATGAAGTTCCACCAGCCTTTTTTATCGGTCAGGACTTTCCTGGTGAATTGGCCGTGGTGGTTCATGAAGGCGATGATCCCGCCCCATTCGAGGGAAAGGATCAGGTCTTTTTCGCCATTCTTATCCAGGTCGAACCAAATAGCCCGGGTGACGAATCCGACTTTCGACAATCCGGGCGCGTACCGGTCGGTCACGTCGATGAATTTGCCTTTGCCGTCATTGAGCAGCAGGTACGAGCGTGGGATCTCGCCATAGTTCCAGGGAACCGATCTGCCGCCGATGAACAGATCGGGATAGCCGTCGCCGTTAATGTCCGCGGGTGCGACACATGATGCGTTGACGAACAGGCTATCGAAGGGGTGCTGCATTTTTTTCAGGTTCCCCTTGCCGTCTCCCAGGTAGATGCGGGGGGTGAGGATGGTGTCTTTTCCGTAGTATTCGTTACCGCCGCTGGCGACGACGAGGTCCGGGTTGCCGTCTTTGTTTATGTCGGCCCAGCAGGCGTCCACGTCTTCATAGGTCGAGTCCAGATCGAGGGCCGGTTCGGGGATGCGGGTGAATTTACCGGAGCGGTGCTGGAGGAAAACAGCGGGTTTTTCCCGTTTGGAAGCACCAATGAATACGTCTTCGAGGCCGTCCTTGTTGATGTCGGCGACGGCGAGGGCGGGGCCTTCGGTCGACAGCATATGCGGGAGAAGGGCTTCCCGGTCGAATTCACGAAAATCATTTTCCTTGTGGCGGTAGGCAAGGCCGGTTTTTTCGGTGATGTCTTCCATGGGTCGCGAGGGGTTCTTCCAGAAAGAGGTGATTCGGGAGTAGTCGAAGCGGGGGAGGCCGGGGTGCCAGGTGAAAGTCAGGCGGGTGCTGTCCTTTGGCAGGCTCAGCCGTTGGTAGCTGTTATCGGGCCAGACCAGGAACATCGAATCGATATGGGTCTTTTCCAGACCGATGTGGATCGGGGTCTCACTGCTTGAGAGGAATCCTCTGACGGGGTATTTTTCGTAGGTGCGGATTCCGCCGCCCGCGAAGAGGATGATCTTCGCGCCAAGCGCATTGATATTCTTCGAGGTTCCTTTCAGCGTGATATCGACGTAGGATTGTGAATGGTGATCGTTGGCGGTATTCCGATAGATCAGCGCCACGTCGTCGATATTGTTTACCACGAGGTCCAGGTCGCCGTCGTTATCCAGGTCTGCGCAGACAGCGCCATTTGAATAGCAGGCTTTCGAGCCTTGTATCCGGTCTTTCAGATCGGAGAATACCAGGTTACCGTCATTCCGGTAGAATTTGCTGGGAAGCTTGATCTGCGGGAATCTGTCGGCTGCGGCCAGGTCTTTGTGGTTCAGGCTGCTGTCGCGCATCTTCTGCTGCAGTTCTTCGTTGGAAATAAAGTTGATGTAGTCGATATCGTTCAGGCGTCTCGGGATACCGTTGGAAATGAAGAGGTCTTTCAGGCCATCGTTATCGAAATCCATCCACAGGGGTGACCAGGACCAATCGGTAGCTGCGACGCCGGCATACAGGCCTATTTCGCTGAACTGGCCGTTGCGCCGGTTGAACTGGAGGTTGTTACGGGTATACTGGTGGTTATAGCCATAGCCGATCTTCAGCTTATAGATGTCCCAGTCGTCTTCGCCTTCGGACCGTTTGAGGATATAGGGGTCGTAGGGCAGCATGTCCATACTGATAATCTCGGGATATCCATCATTATTGGCGTCAGCGACATCGACTCCCATTGTATACTGGCTGGTATGCATCATCTTGTCTTCCAGTTCGTCCTTGAAGGTACCGTCATGCTGGTTGATATAGAGGTAGTCGTTTTCGTGGAAATCGTTGCCGACATAGATATCGGGGTAGCCATCGAGGTCGATATCCGACACGGTGATGCCGAGGCCGTAACCGATCACGGAGCTATGGATCCCGGATGCCGCGGTCACGTCGGTGAAGTGGCCGTTCCCGTCGTTGCGATAGAGGCGGTCGCCGGAATAGGGGTTGGTGGTAGCCAGCTTTTGCAGGCGGGGGCCGAAAGTACCGTTCTGGTGGATCGAATGATTAAGCAGGTACATATCGAGATCGCCGTCGCCGTCATAATCGAAAAATACGGCCTGGGTGGAGAAGCCTGAAAAGTCCAGGCCGTAAGCGGCGGCTTCGTCTTTATAGGTTGGAACGCCATTGGAGTCGATACCCTGGCAGATCAGCAATTGGTTGTGGGAGACCGGCAGGCCGTCGAGATGGCCCACTCTGCAGATGTAGATATCCAGCAAGCCGTCGTTGTTGATGTCTACGACGGAAACCCCTGTTGACCAGCCATTGTCTTCGGGGATATGGGCTTCGGCGGTAACGTCTTTGAAATGCAGGCTGCCTTCGTTCAGGTAGAGGCGGTTGGGTCCCTGGTTGGCTGCGAAGAACAGGTCGATCTTCCCGTCGTTATTGAAATCGCCGGCGCCTATGCCGCCGCCGTTGTAGTAATACATGTAATTGAAAACGTTGAATTCGCTGGTCGGGTGCAGGGTATTGCTGAAGTCGAGGCCGGTCCGGGTATTGTCCAGCACTTCGAAGGCGGGGTTCTGCACGGTTACTCCATGCCTGCAGGCAGGGATGAGGGCGAGGATGGTAAGCAGGCGAATGGCAACGGCAAAGTTATTGGCTGACTTCATACAATGCTGGGAATTCGTCGTTTTGCAGGAACAGTAAATATAAATGATCTTTTCCGCCGAGGGGGGCGATATCCCGGATTTGCCCGGGGAGGTTCAGACCTGACCGGTCGGATGTGATATATTGAAAATGTCCGTGGCCGTCGCCGAGGAGCACATGGCCGAAGCTTCCGTCGAGGCGGCCGAACTGGGGTAGAAATCCGAATTCATTGCCGCCCAGCACGAGGTCCGGGTGGCCGTCGTGGTTGATGTCGGCGGTCAGGATGGCGTTGACGGATGAAAGTTGGACCATGGTGGGAAGGCGTTGGATGCGAAAGCGGCCGTTGCCTTCATTGTAGGCGATAATGGAGGAGCAATAGTTGAAGGTCCTTATGAGTGAGCTGTCCAGCTGGGCGGCGGGGAAGAGTTGCTGGATGGAGCGTTTGGCATAGTCGGCGTGCCTGAGGTTCTGTTTCTTCAGGGAAGGGATCTCGTCTTCCATGTCGTGTTTGAGGAACACGGGCATGTCTTTGCCGTGGATGGTCCGGGTAAGTACTTTATCGGGGATGCCGTTCTGGTCAAAATCGTTGACCCAGAGTTTCACGGGGTGGGCGGAATCGGGGTGGAGATAGAAATTTTCGCCGATGTTGCCAAGGATGAGGTCGGGGCGGCCGTCGCCGTTCAGGTCCGCGATGCGCATGGATTCCCACCAGCCCGAGAGCCCGGAGAGGTTTGAAGGGATTTCGGTAAAGTGGTCGCCCGTGAAGCGGAAGAAGCGAGGCGCCATCCATTCCCCGGTGATGATCAGTTCCCGTTGGTTATCGTTATCGAGATCGGACCAGGCGGCCGAGGTCACCATCCCGATGTGGGCGATATCGGGGTTCCTGGCGGGGGCGATATCGGTGAAATGGCCATGGCCGTCATTGAGGTAGATAAAGCTCGACGGGCTGGCGCCATACTCCCGCGGGACGCTTCTGCCGCCTACGAACAGGTCGGTAAAGCCGTCGCCGTTGAAGTCGCCGGCGATGGCCACTGCGGTATTGACCCCATCCTGGTGGGATTGGAAGGCGTCGGGGGCGAGGGTAAAATTTCCTTTACCGTCGCCGAGGAAGAGGCGGTTTTGCATTTGGCGGCTGAAGGGAGGGTAGCAGTTGCCGCCCGGGCCGACGAACAGGTCGAGGTTTCCGTCGCCGTTGGCATCGAAGAACAGAACGGCTTCGTCTTCGAAATCGGCGAATTGGTCAAAGGCGGGCTCGGGGTGTTTGATGAATTGGCCCGTCGGGGTTTGGAGGTAGAGTTGACCGGGGTGGCCGATGGTGCCGCCGATATAGACATCGGTGAGACCGTCGCCGTTAACGTCGCCGCAGGCAGCGTGGGGACCTTCGCGGGAGAGCATTTTGGGCAGGTTTCGTTCGAAGTTGAAATCGACATTATTGTGTTCCTGGTGTTTTTCGAAGTCTGATGTGCGGGGGATCAGCAGGGTTGGGGC
>DATJMG010000264.1:0-9478 GCA_035508835.1 Puia sp. | reverse complement strand
GGGCGATTGGGAGAATGCCAGTGGGGTGCCACAAAATAATATTGTTGGTAATCAATTAGTTGAATGTTTGGTGCCCGCGAGGACCGTCCGGTTTCGCTGCACTCGATGTCCGGTTTTGGCTAAACACGGGAAAATCGGAGCTAAAACGGAAGGGATGGGGAAGGAACCGGCGCCAGGAGGATTTCGCGCAGGAGACGATTTACGATGGGGGCGTGGCTCATGATCATATTATGGCCTCCCCGCGCGACAATGTGCGTCGGTTTGGTGAATTTGATTGGCAAAACATCATCCCAGGTGCCGTGGATGTGGGAAAAAGGTTGTGTTATGATATCATTTTGCCAGCCGATGACAGCGTCGATAGCCCAGGCGATGAAATGGTCGTCGCCTGCCCGGATCACATCCCGCATGATCTTATAGTTTTCCCGGGATCTCATGGTCAGCATTTGTTTGAAGGAGGCGAGTGCTTTCATGAGCGTTGGGGAGGCCAGTTTTTGTAACTGGAGGTGATGCGCCCGGCGATAATAAGGCGGCAGGTTGGCGGAGACCGGGATGCTGCTGATAATAATCGTGCGGGCAGGGGGGAAAAGTTTGGCGATCTCGACGGACATGATGCCGCCGAGGGAGAAGCCGATGAGGGTATAAGGCTCCCGGGTATCGATCTGTGCGGTCAGGCGGCGGGCATAGGAGGGGAGAGATTCATCCGTTTGGGGGGTGATCCAGTGAACGTAGTGCGTCTCATAGCTTTCAGGGAGGCTGATATGGGTGAATAGCCGATAGTCGGCACCTATCCCGGAGATAAGGTACGCTTTCATCATGCGGGTTGGTTTGGGTACGAAGATACAACAAAACGTTCCCGGTTCGACGTGTCGGGATAACGCGGGATCATTTATATTTGAGGATGAAAAATTCACTCGTCTTCTTCGCTGTTGTTTTTTTGGGCCTGCAGGCCGGGGCACAAACGTTGACCATGCCGTCCGGGATCCAGCAGGCCTATGATAAGGGTACGCGGTCGGTTGATGGCAAGCCCGGTAAAAATTACTGGCAGGATCATGGACGATATAGCATCTCACTAACGGTGATGCCGCCGGATAATACGATCAGAGGGGTTGAACAAATCACCTATTTCAATAATAGCCCCGATACGCTGAAGGGTCTTAATATGAAGTTGATCGAGAACGTTCACCGGGCCGGCGGGCGCCGGACGACAGCAGATACGGCGGCGGGGATAAAAATCGACGAGTTCATGGCGAACGGGGTTAAGGTCCCCTGGGATAATAATGAGGCCACCACTACGAATCAGATGGTGGACTTACCTCAGCCATTGATGCCTCATGATTCGGTCAAACTCGACATTTCCTGGCATTATAGTTTGTCTCACGGGCGGGGGCGTGAAGGGGTGATCGATTCGACGAGTTATTACATTGCCTATTTTTATCCGCGCGTATCGGTATATGATGATTACAATGGCTGGGATACGCAGCCGCATACAGGGATGTTTGAGTTTTATAATGACTTTAACGACTATCAGTTAAGCGTGACGGTGCCCGCGAATTTTGTGGTATGGGCTACCGGCACCCTGGAAAATCCGGCAGAGGTCCTGCAGCCGGAATTCGCCGGGCGGCTCCAGCAATCGATGACCAGTGACTCTACCATTCATGTGGTTACCCGGCAGGACCTGGCCGATAAAAAGGTTACGCCGGAGAATGCTACCAACACGTGGAAATGGTCTGCTACGAATGTCACCGATGTTGCGCTTGGGCTAAGCGATCATTATGATTGGGATGCCGGCAGTGTTGTTGTCGACAACAAAACGCAGCGACGGGTGAGCATGCAGGCGGCTTTTGCGGATTCAGCGCAGGATTTTCATCATTCCGTTCAATTCGGCCGGTATTCTTTAGCCTGGTTTTCAAATAACTGGCCGGGAATTCCGTATCCCTATCCCAAATCCACCGCCTTCCAGGGATTTGCCGATATGGAGTATCCCATGATGATAAACGACAGCCATACCTCCGACCTGGTTTTTGCGGAGTTGGTACAGGATCACGAGCAGGCTCATACCTATTTCCCATTTTATATGGGAACCAACGAAAGCCGTTATGGCTTTATGGATGAAGGTTGGGCGACCACGCTGGAATATCTGATCGGGATCTCCGAAAGGGGGAAGAAAGCGGCCGATGCCTTCTACAAGGCATTCCGGGTTAACCGGTGGAGCCACGGCCCGCATGACAAGGAGAACCCTATTATTACTCCGAACACCGATGTGACCTTCGGGGTCGGCAATAATGAATATGGGAAGCCATCCCTGAGCTATCTTGCCTTAAAGGATTTGCTGGGTGACAAATTATTCAAGCGGGCATTGCACAACTATATGAATAACTGGCATGGCAAGCATCCTATCCCGTGGGATTATTTTTATTCCATGGAAAAGGGTTGCGGAAAGGATCTGAACTGGTTCTTTTATAACTGGTTTTTTACTCCAAGCTGGATTGATCTTGATCTGGCCAAGGTCGACAAAAGTTCGAAAGGGTATGTTCTGGATATTAAGAACATCGGCGGATTTGCGGTTCCCTTTGACGTGATCGCGACGTATGACGACGGGTCGAGCGAAACTTTTCATCAGACGCCGAAGGTTTGGGAGAAGGATCAAAAAGAAATAACTGTAAAGATCAAGACGGGGAAAGCGGCTAAATCTATAACACTGGACGGGGGGATTTTCGTGGATGCCAATGAGAAGGATAATACGTGGACGGGGCAATAAAAAAACCGGAGGGGGAGTCCGGTTACAGGGTGGAGAATATCGGAGTCGAACCGACGACCTCTTGCATGCCATGCAAGCGCTCTAGCCAGCTGAGCTAATTCCCCTGCTGCACTCCCCGGGATTCCGGGGAGCGGGGTGCAAATATAGTGGATTTTGAAGTAATTTTGCACTATGGGAATTTGGAGACAGATCGGGGAGTATTTTTATATCAAGAAACGGGATCCGAATGCGCCGAACACGCAATGGATGCGGTATATGCATGGGATCAACCGGATATCCATCTTTATGTTCCTGGCGGGGATCATTATTTTGCTGCTAAAGCTATTTGTTTTCAAGAAACATTAATGGGTCGGGGTCAGGAAGCGGAGGATGCTGGCGGCGGCATTGGCGGAGGCATGGCCGCCCTGGCTGAGCAATTCCTTCAGGCAGCGGTAATCTTCGCTGAGTTGTTGGCGGCGGGTCGGGTTGTGAAGCAGGTCTTCGAGCTCGCGGCGGAGGTTGTCAGAAGTCAGCTCGTCCTGAATGAGTTCTTTCACGATCAATTTGTCCATGATCAGGTTGACGAGGGAGATATATTTCACTTTGATCAAACGGCGTGCGATCTGGTAGGAGACGGGGCTGCCTTTGTAACAGACAATTTCGGGCACGCCGAAAAGGGCGGTTTCGAGGGTGGCGGTCCCGGAGGTGACGCAGGCGGCGCGGGCCTGGGCGAGGAGGGCATAGGTCTCGTTTCGGACGGAGCTCACGTTGGGATAGGCGGAGGTCAGGTGGTCATAGAAGGAGGGATCCTGGCCCGGGGCCTGGGCGACGACGAATTGATAATCCGGGAAATGGCGGCTGGCCTCCAGCATAATGGGGAGCTTCTTTTCGATCTCTTGTTTGCGGCTGCCGGGAAGGAGGGCGATGATCGGTTGCGAGGCGCCCTGTGGCCGGGAGGGCATTTCCGGGGGCCGGGGGGGTATTAGACCGAGGGCCGGAGGCGGGTTGATGCGGAAGCGGTCGATCACTTCGACAAGCGGGTGGCCGACATATTCCACGTCATAGTTCCATTTTTTATAGAATTCTTTTTCGAAGGGGAGGATGACGAGCATTTTATCGACTGTATCGCGGATCTGGCGGACGCGGCCTTCCTTCCAGGCCCACACCTGGGGGGAAATATAGTAGATGATGCGGGGGCCCCGCTGATCGGCTTTTTGGCGCGCCTGGCGGGCCCATTTGGCGATGCGCATGTTGAAGCCGGGGTAGTCGATGAGGATGAGGGCATCGGGCCGGTATTGCAGGATATCCTGTTTGCAGAAATCGAGATTGCGAAAGATAGTGCGGAGGTTCATCAACACTTCCGCAAAGCCCATGAACGCAAGATCCTTGTAGTGTTTGACGAGGTCGCCGCCTGCCTGTTGCATGAGGTCGCCGCCCCAGCAGCGGACGGTAGTAGCGGGGTCCTGTTTTCTCAGTTCTTTTATCAGGTTGCTGCCGTGGAGGTCACCGGAGGCTTCACCGGCGATGATGTAATACTTCATGCGGGGGCGAAGATACGCCGCTTTTTTGCTTATATTGTAGCTTAAACTGCTACACTTATGGCTGCTTACAATCGACGCACCTTCCTGGATACGCTAGGTGCCCTTTCGGCAACGACCTTTTTGTCGGCGCTGACCCAACCGGCCTGGAGCCGGAATTTGAATAAGGCGCTGGCGGCGGCAGACCGGCGTTCCCCCCATGAACTGACGGAGGATGAAGACTTCTGGTATTATGTTCAGCAATCTTTTACGGTAAGTGCGGAACTGATCAATCTCAACAATGGGGGGGTATCGCCATCGCCCAAGGTTGTTCAGGATGCGATGAAGCGCTACTTCGATTATTCCAACGAAGCTCCCAGCTATTACATGTGGCGGATACTCGACGAGGGGCGTGAGCCGCTCCGGAAGGACCTGGCAAGGATCTCCGGCTGTTCGGCCGAGGAGATTGCGATCAACCGCAATGCGTCGGAGGCATTGGAGACGGTAATCTACGGGGTGAATCTGAAGCCGGGGGATGAAGTGGTTGTTTGTAAATATGATTATCCCAATTGTATCAATGCCTGGAAGCAGCGGGAACAAAGAGAGGGTATAAAACTGGTGTGGGTCGACCTGGAGCTGCCCAGTGAGGATGATGACTACATGAGCGGGCAATACATCAAGGCGTTCACTTCGCGCACCAGGCTGGTCCATGTGACGCATGTGATCAATTGGACCGGGCAGATCGTGCCGGCCCGGAAGATTGCCGACGCCGCGCATGAGCGTGGGATCGAGGTGCTGGTTGACGGCGCGCATAGTTTTGCGCATTTTGAGTTTACCATTCCATCCCTCGGGGCGGATTATTTTGGCACGAGCTTGCACAAATGGCTGGCGGCCTGCATCGGCAGCGGCATGGTATATGTGAAGAAGGACAAGATTGCGGGGCTCTATCCGCTTTTTGCGGCTGGAGATCCAAAATCGCCGGATATCCGAAAGTTCGAGAACCTGGGTACGCGGCCGTTCTTTATCGAGCAGGCGGCGGGAAAAGCGATCGGCTTTTACGATATGATCGGTGCGGCGAGGAAGGAGCAGCGGCTGTTTTACCTGAAGAATTACTGGATGTCAGCCGTTAAAGATATTCCCAAGGTAAAGCTGTATACGTCCATGAAGCCCGGCTTCGGTTGTGCGATCGGGTTGGTGCGGGTCGATGGAAAGAGGGCAGGCCAGCTGGACAGTTATCTGTTCGACACCTATCGGATACATACTACCACCATCGTTTGGGAGAAGGTGGAAGGGGTGCGGGTAACCCCGAATGTATATACTACTACCAAGGACCTGGACAAACTGATCGCGGGTATCACGGAGTTTGCCAAGGCCTGAGCTACACATGAAGAGAGAAATCAGCTTGTTGCAGGCGACCTCGATCAACATGATCGACATGGTTGGAATTGGCCCGTTTGTGATGTTATCGCTGGTCATTCAGCTGGTGGGCAGCAATCTGTTCATCTGGGCCTGGGTATTCGGCGCGGTTACTGCGCTGGTTGACGGCATGATCTGGAGCGAGTTGGGAGCGGCGTATCCGTTGGCGGGGGGAAGTTATAATTTCTTAAAAGAAGCTTATGGGAAGAAGGGAGGGCCGCTGATGTCCTTTCTTTTTGTTTGGCAGACCTGTCTTCAGTCTTCGCTGGTAGTTGCATCGGGTGCGATCGGGTTTTCGCAGTATTTTGGGTATCTGGTGCCGCTGACCTGGTGGCAGGAAAAAGCGGTTTCGGGGGTAGTTGTGATCGCGATTACCGCGTTGTTGTACCGGAATATCCGGACGATCGGCAAGATCTCGGTCTTTCTGTGGGCCGGCGTTATTGTTACCATCCTGTGGATCATCCTCAGCGGCTTTACACATCACCGGGTGCACTATTCGCCATGGCCGGCGGGCGATGGGTCTTTGTTCAGCGGTGCTTTTGCCTTGTTGGTTGGACAGGCTTCGGTAAAGACGATATATAGTTTTCTGGGCTATTATAATGTTTGTCATTTAGGGGGTGAGATCCGTGATCCGGGCCGGAACATCCCGCGAAGTATTTTTATTTCCATCATAGTGATCACTATATTCTACCTGGCGATGAATCTTAGTATCGTCGGGGTGATCCCGTGGAAGGAGGCGATGAATTCGAAGTTTGTGATCAGTTTGTTCATGGAGAGGATCTATGGGGGGCGAACGGCAAGGGTCGCTACGCTGCTGGTGTTGTGGATCGCGTTTGCGTCGCTCTTCGCGGTGGTGCTGGGGTATTCGCGGGTGCCTTATGCGGCCGCGGCCGATGGAAATTTCTTTCCGATCTTTGCCCGGCTGCATCCGAAGAAGGATTTTCCCTATGTGTCGCTGTTGTTCGTTGGCGGATTGGGGTTCTGTTTTTGTTTGCTGTTGCGGCTGGCGGACGCGATCAATGCGATCCTTGCGATGCGCATTCTCGTGCAATTTGTGGCACAGGCGGTCGGGGTGGTATTGCTTCGCCGGCGGAAAGGGACGGCGCATCTGCCGTTCCGGATGTGGTTGTATCCATTGCCGGTGATCCTGTCGGTGGCGATCTGGATTTATATCTGGTTCTCGACGGGGATTGCGGCGATACTCGGATTGTTCCTGGCGGCTTGCGGGATCGTTGTATTCTATGTGGCGAGGGATGGGTGGAAGGGTGAGGTTTTAAAAAAAATTTAATATGCAGAGAAGAAGGTTTTTGCAACAGGGCTTGCTGGCGGGAGCGGGGATGATGGCAGGAGGGCGGTTGAAGGGCGCGGCGGGCGGCACAGCAGGCGGCGCGCCGGGCGGCGCGGATTTCCCTGTGGTCCGGATACCGGAAGCAAAGCGGAAATTCAGGAGTCACGCGGTAGAGAAGATCATCCGCGAAGTGCGGGAGAATATCGGGAATAAGGAGTTAGGCTGGTTGTTCGGGAATTGTTTCCCCAATACCCTGGATACGACGGTGGATTTCTCCATGGCGGGCGGCAGGCCGGACACCTATGTCATCACGGGGGATATCGATGCCATGTGGCTGCGGGACAGCAGTGCGCAGGTATGGCCGTATCTTTCGTTGTGTAAGGAAGACAAAGATCTTCAGCAACTGATCAAGGGGGTGATCCACCGGCAGGTGATCTGTATCCTGCGCGACCCTTATGCAAATGCCTTCTATAAGGATGCGAGCCGGGTAAGCGAGTGGAAGAGAACGGACGTCACGGATATGAAGCCGGGGATACATGAGCGGAAGTGGGAGATCGATAGTCTTTGTTACCCGATCCGGCTGGCTCATGGCTATTGGGAAGTGACGGGGGATACTTCTCCTTTCGATGCCGACTGGCTTGCGGCGATGGGGAAGGTACTCCGGACGTTCCGGGAGCAGCAACGAAAGGAGGGGCATGGGCCGTATACTTTTCAGCGCAATAGTCAATATGCGACAGACAGTGTGCCGATGGGCGGTTACGGGTATCCTACCCGGAAAGTAGGTCTGATCCATTCGATGTTCCGGCCGAGTGATGACGCCACGATCTACCCCTTCCTGATCCCTTCGAACCTGTTCGCGTTGAGCAGTCTGCGGAACCTGCGAATGCTGCTGCAAACGTTGGAGACCGGCAAGGATCTGGACGGCCCTGCGTTTGAGCTGGAGACCGACCTGGTGAACGCCTTGAATGAACATGCCGTCGTCACGCATCCGGTTTTTGGGGAGGTTTTTTCATACGAGGCGGATGGGTTTGGCAATCATACCCTGATGGATGATGCGAATGTACCGAGCCTCCTGGCGTTACCCTATTTGCAGTCGGCCCATTTCACGGGCGACCTATCCGTTTTGAATACGGACAAACGCGGGTATACGGTGTATCAGAATACGCGCCGGATGTTGTGGAGTGATGCGAATCCGTTCTTCTTTAAAGGGTCGGCGGGCGAAGGAATTGGCGGACCGCACGTGGGCCTGGATATGGTTTGGCCGATCAGTATTATTATCCGTGGGCTGACGAGCCATGATTCGCAGGAGATCACCGCCTGCCTGAAACAGTTGCAGCACTGTCATGCGGGGACGGGGTTCATGCATGAATCGTTTCACAAAGATGACGCGGGGAAATATACGCGCAAGTGGTTTGCGTGGGCCAATACGTTATTCGGGGAGCTGGTGCTGAAGACATATAGGCAGGATCCGGCGTTGTTGTCATAAACAGGCGTAAATTTTTAGGGTTTGTTTTCTAAGCCCATAAGGGTTCTTGTCGCCATAGTTGACATGATGCGCACACACGTTTCTGATTTGGGAGATGGATTGTAGCCAACTGTGCAAATAGGTGTGGTTGACGGTATTCAACTCCTTGGCAATGGCATCTTTCGAAGCCACGTTGGGCTTAAGATTTCCGTATAGCCTTGACAGGCATCCGAAAGTTGCGATTTCCAGTGTTTTGATACAAGGAGGAAACCGTAAATCGTCAGGATTTTTTTTCTTATGGTCTTTGATGAAAATGTCTTTTGATCTAACTAATTCTTCTTCGAGATTTGCCAATGTTGTTACCCATTCCCTCGTATCTAAAAAGATATCCGTTTTTTGAAACCACCAAAACCCGTGCTCGTGGGACAAGTGATAGATCATTTTTGTTCTCAAGGCAATTTCAATCCTTTCAATCACGTCAAAGAGCAATATACGCAGTTCTCTGTCAAAATTGTACAACGCAATCACGTCGTCAAATCTGCTATTTGGCTTAAAAATGTGGTTTACCTTATCTGCCTGCATAGGTCACCAATAGCCTGCCAGACGATAGTAGCTAATGTTTGACAGAAAGTGCGTTGCTACTTGATCTTCGGAAATTTGCAGACCGCGGTCTTTTAATTGCTGGATTTGTTGAGCGATGGTGGTAACGGGTTTATTGTACATCGAGGTGCAGCGATATAGTGTTCATGGAAAGGTTCAAAAAGCAAAAGACGCACCCTGGGACGCTGTTCTTGTGGGTAGCGTGGTGCGTACTGTTAATGCAAAGATAGTAAGAAACTAAAAAAATGGAAAAATTTTTTCCGGATATTGTAGAGTAAGAGTGTCGAGCCGAGATCGGCCGGGTTATTCCCTTCTTCTGATTAGATTGTAGTCTTTCCCTTTTTTAACAAGGGCAGGTTTTCCATTCACGAAAACGGATTCATCGATTATTGTCTTTGGGTCCGTTATCTTTTGCTCATTAATGCTTACTCCTCCTTGTAGGATCATTCTGCGCG
>DATJMG010000263.1:0-31710 GCA_035508835.1 Puia sp. | reverse complement strand
GCTTTTTCGGTCAATGGTTCGAAACATATGCGCCTACGATCCATGATGCGGTCATGGGGCCGGTAGAATGTTTTTGGCCACTGGGCTATGAAGGGGCGGCCGCCGGCGGCCCCTTCGTGCAGCCGGGTGTGGGTATCCTGGTCAGACCCGATACGGCCGCTTATTCACCTTTTAAATACTACCGGATACTGGACCCCGGCGACTGGAAGGTGAAGAGGTCACGCTCCCGCATCGAATTCCGTCACCGCCTGAAAGGCGCTGAATACGGTTATATCTATACGAAGACGATCACGCTGACAAAGGGCAGGCCGGAAATGGTCATTGCACACACCCTGATGAACACGGGTGAACGGGCGATAGAGACAAATGTGTATGATCATAATTTTTTCCTGATCGACAGCCTTTCCCTGGCGCCGGGGCGCGAGCTGAAATTTCCTTTTATGCTCCGGGCTGAAGCGGCCAGGGGCCTGGGTGAAAAGGCAGCCATACGAGGCGACTCGATCGTGATCCTGCGGTCCTTCACTGCCGGGGAGACCGTCTATGCCATCCTGCATGGCTACGACAGCAGCGCAAATGACTACGATATCCGGTTAGAGGACCACAGGACGGGAGCGGGTGTTCATATCACCGCTGACAGGCCGCTGAGCAAACTGGTGTTCTGGGGTTCCGTGAAAGTCATGTGCCCCGAGCCGTATATCCATGTGAGCGTGCCGCCGGGGTCCAGCTTCACCTGGACCATTCGTTATGAGTTGTACTCCCTGAACCCAACCGATAAAAAATAATTCGATGTCCATGAAAATCGGCACCTTGTTGTTGACCGGCAGTCTTTTCGCCGGGGTGATCTTACTGCTTACCGGCTGCGGAGGCCCTCAGGGTGAGACGACGGACTGGCCGGTCTATGGGGGAAATATGGCGGGCAATCGCTATTCCACGTTGAGCCAGATCAATACCGGCAATGTCAGGGATCTGCAGGTCGCCTGGGTCTATAATTCCGCGGACACGGAAACCGCAGCGGGCCGCCGGCACAGCCAGGAGCATGAGATCCAGTGCCAGCCGATCGTCATCGACGGGATACTTTATGGCACCAGCCCTACGCTAAAGCTATTTGCGCTGAAGGCCGCAACCGGCGAAGAGCTTTGGAAATTCGATCCCTTCAAAGGCGTCAGGCCCCGGTTCAATCAATGCAGGGGAGTTGCTTACTGGACTGACGGAAACGACCGGCGGTTATTCTACGCAGCCGGCCCCGACCTGTATGCGGTGGATGCCCGAACCGGCCAGCCGGCAGAGGGCTTCGGCGACAGCGGAAAGGTGTCCCTCTACACCGGGCTGGACCTCAATCATGACGTGCATAACCTCTATGTGACGGCTACATCCCCCGGCATCATCTACAAGAATACACTTATCATCGGCTCCGCTGTGGCCGAGACCGGCGATGCAGCACCGGGGTATATCCGCGGCTTCGATGTACGCACCGGGAAAATGACCTGGATCTTTCATTCCATCCCGCAACCCGGAGAACCGGGTTACAGCACCTGGCCGCCGGCCGCTTACCGGTGGGCGGGGGGCACCAACAACTGGGGCGGCCTTTCGCTCGACGAAAAAAGGGGGGTCGTCTATTTCGGGACCGGTTCGCCATCTTCAGATTTCTATGGCGGCGATCGCGCGGGCGACAACCTGTTCTCGGATTGTATCATGGCCCTCGATGCTGCCAGCGGCAAGGTGAAGTGGTACTACCAGACGATCCATCATGATCTATGGGACAGGGACATCCCTTGTCCGCCCAACCTGGCCACTATCCGGCATAATGGCAAATTGACGGACGTGGTCGTCCAGGCCACCAAGGATGGCCTCGTTTATGTCCTCGACCGCGACAGCGGGGTCTCGCTGTTCCCTGTAGCAGAGCGGCCCGTTCCGACGAAAGGATTGCCTGGCGAACATCCTTCGCCCACCCAGAAATACCCGGAAAAGCCGCTGCCTTTTTCACATCAACTGATAACGGATTCGGATCTCACCGATATTTCCCCGGCGGCGCATGCGTACGTGCAGAAAATATTCGACCAGACGACACATGCCCCAAAAAACAAATTTATGCCGCCTTCGACGGAAGGCACCGTACTTGTCGGCTACAGCGGCGGCGCCGAATGGGGCGGCAATGCCATCGACCCGGACGGCATCCTTTATCAGAATGCCAACGATGCCCCCTGGCTGTTGCGGATGATCTCGATGAAGGACAGACAGATTGAAGTGGCTGCACTCTCCCGGGGGTATGGCCTTTACATTTCGAATTGCTCCGCCTGTCACGGCGCCGACCGGAAAGGCAACGGCGTTGAGATCCCCGGTCTGCAGGATATCGGCCTGCGGATGAACAGGGAAGAGATCGGCTCGATCCTGAAGAACGGCCAGGGCCGGATGCCCTCCTTTCAGCAACAGCTGTCCGATCCGCAGCGGGCGGCTATCATCGCCTTCTTATTGGGCCGCGGCAAAGGCGGGGCGAAGGTGGCGGCTGAGCACCGCGATACTTCTCGCGGCGGCAGGCCGCATGAGAGAGGGGTTCCGCCTCCCTTCCCCTATATTCCTCCTTATGTCAGCAAGGTATGGGATAAGCTTACCGACTCTGATGGTTATCCCGGGATCAAACCGCCATGGGGCACCTTGAATGCCATCGACCTCAAGACCGGCGACTATCGCTGGCGCGTACCCCTCGGCGAATTCCCCGAACTGACCAAAAGAGGCATACCCGTCACCGGCATGGAGTCCTACGGCGGGCCGCTTGCAACGGCGGGCGGACTGATCTTCATCGCGGGCACCCGGGATGAACTGATCCGGGCTTTTGACAAGAACAATGGCAAGGTCGTCTGGTCCTATCACCTGCCTGCGGCGGGGTTTGCGACGCCGGTGACTTACGCCGTCGATGGCGTTCAGTATATCGCGATCGCCGCAGGAGGGGGCAGAGGGCTGAAGACCGGCGGCAGCTATATTGCATTCGCCCTGCCAAAAAGAGATCTTGCTGCCGCGGGTCATCCCGGTCCCGGCGGCTGGCTGCTGATGGGTTTTTTCACCTGCCTGGCCCTTGTCTTACGCAGCAGGCCGCTGCTCCGGGGTTTTTCATTCACGGCCATGATCTTTGCAGCGGTCAGCCTGGCCATGAATTACCCCGCGTACTTCGTGCAGGTGGGAAACTTCCCCTTGTCAAAGCTCATCCTGCCCCTGCTGCAGCTCATTATGTTCGGCATGGGTACCGAGCTAAGTTTAAAGGAGTTGAGGGCCGTGGCCCGTATGCCGCGCGGCATCGTGATCGGCGTTACCTGTCATTATACCATTATGCCCCTGATCAGCTTTGTCCTGGCAAGTATTTTCAAGTTCCCGCGGGAGATAGCGGCCGGTATCATCCTGGTCGGCTGCTGTCCCAGCGGACTGGCTTCCAATGTCATGTCTTACCTCGCCAGGGCTAACCTGGCCTTGTCCGTTTCGGTGACCGCCATCTCCACGCTTCTGGCTCCTCTCCTGACCCCCTTGCTGATGAAAGCCCTGGCGGGACAATATGTAGATATTCATCTCGGCGCCATGATCCGGGATATCACCCGGATCGTTATCCTGCCTGTCGCCGCCGGGCTGCTCTTTCATTACCTTGTCCGCGGCCGGTTTGCGTGGCTCGACAAAGCCATGCCCATCGTTTCCATGACCGGGATCGCACTCATCATCGTCGTGATCAGCGCCGCCGGCAGGGATAGTCTTCTCCGGGTGGGTCTATTGCTGATCGCGGCAACCCTGGTGCAGAACATCGCCGGCTATATTCTCGGATACTGGAGTGCAGGATGGCTCGGGCTCGCCGAAAAGGACCGGCGCACCATCGCGCTCGAAGTCGGGATGCAGAACGCCGGGCTAGCATCCGGCATCGCGCTCGCCATGGGCAGGCTGGCCACCGTAGGTCTGGCCCCCGCCGTATTCGGCCCCATGATGAATATTTCGGGCTCCGCCCTCGCCACCTGGTGGCACCGGAAGCTCCCCACAGAAAAAAAAGCCGGCCAGGGGACAGAAAGCCCAAATTAATTTACTCCGTTAATCGATAATTAAAGGCTTTGTTAATGCCCGGCGTGTTCTTTTGTATCCGGATCACCGGACCATTCAAAATTAAAACTTGCTTGTATGAAAAAATGTCTGCTATTGCTGATGTTAGCATTAAGCCTGCTCAGGACCCATGCTCAGAACCAGACGGTCAGAGGAAAGGTCACCGGGCAGAATGGCCAGCCGCTCGCCGGCGCTACGGTCACCCTGAAGGGTACCAATCTCAGCACCTCCACCGACGAGAAAGGAAATTTCCAACTGGCCACCGGCAACCTCCTGAAACCTGTCTTTACTGTCTCCTTCGTAGGTTATGAGAGCCAGGACTTCACCTATAAGGGAAGACAGGGTTTTACGATCCAACTTGTACAGGACGTCCGCAGCCTGGGTGATGTGATCGTCGTCGGCTATGGGGTCCAGCGCAAACGGGATGTAACCGGCGCGACCTCCGAAGTGAAAGCCGAGCAGATCGTCAGTAAACCCATCGTCCGCGTGGAGGAAGCGTTGCAGGGCACGGTCCCGGGGGTCACGGTGGAGAGCGTGAATGGAATACCCGGCCAGGGCCTTGCCGTCCGGATCCGGGGTACCGCATCAATTAACAATAACAACGACCCCCTCTACGTCATCGACGGGCAGATCGGAGGGGATATCTCCACCATCTCGCCCAATGACATCGAATCCATCGAGGTCTTGAAGGATGCTTCCGCAACCGCTATCTATGGTTCGAGGGGATCGACCGGCGTCGTTATCATAACCACCAAGCTCGGCAGGGAAGGCAAGGCGCGGATCGATATCAACCCATGGGTCAAGAAAGAGGAGATCGCCAAAGAATTGCCCCTGATGAACGCCTACCAATTCGCTATTGCCACGAACGCGCAGTATGCGACCACCGGCCAGCCCGCAGCTTTCACGCCTGCGCAGATCCAGGCCTTTCAGACGACCGACAAAGGCACGGACTGGCAAAAAGCCATCCAGGACAAGCCCTGGGTGCAGAATTACCAGGTCTCCGTCTCGGGCGGGTCCAGCGACGTGAAATACATGGTATCTTATTTACACCTCGACAATCCGGGCCTCATCATCAATCAATGGTTCCGGACCGATATCGCCCGCGCCAATTTCCTCGTCAAGGCAAGCGACCGCCTCAGTCTTCAGTTCAACCTCACCGGCTCGCTCCCGCACAACCGAAATACCCAATACCAGGGTGATATCACCGACCCTTTCGCGGAAGCCTATGAATGGGACCCGACATCACCGATCAAGGATGCCAACGGCAACTTCATCCTGGAATCGCAATATGCCGCGCTGGGGATCAATCCCGTCGCCCAGGAGACCAACGGCCTTAACGACAACAGCGGAACGGGCCTGACAGGCCTGGGCATCCTGACCTACCGCATCATCAAGGGCCTGACCTTCACGTCCAATAACAGCTATTCCAACACTTCCAATATCAACCGTCAGATCTACGGGCCCGGCACCAGCACGTACCTGGCAAGCCCCGGCGACGGCTATGCTCTTCAGAACTCGACTTACTCTCACAGCTTCCAGAACAGTAATTATTTCACCTACAGAGGCTCATGGGGCGATCACGACCTTACCGTCACCGCGCTGTATGAACAATACATGACCACGAGCTACAATAATCAGAGCAAGGCGACCGACCTGTCCACTTATGCGCTCGGCTACTGGAACCTTGGACTGGGGGCGGTACAGAACACTTCTTCCGGGTATAGCTCCAGCGCGCTGCAATCCTATATGGGCAGAGTAGAATATAAATTCAAGGACAGGTACCTCCTCAACGGAACGATCCGCGATGACGGCAGCTCCGTTCTGACGCAGAAGTATAGCGTCTTCCCTTCCGGTGCGGTGGGGTGGATCGTATCGAAAGAAAATTTCCTGGCCGGCTCGAAGACCATCTCCTTCCTGAAGATCCGCGGCAGCTACGGGATCACGGGCAACCAAACGGTAGGCGCCTATTCCTCGATCCCCCAGATCCAGGTCGGCGGTGTTGAAAATGCCACCGGGTATCCCTTCAACGGCAATCAATCGGCTGTAACCATCTATACGCCTCTCGGGGGACCCACGTCCACCAACCTGAAATGGGAAGACGACAAGCAAACGGATGTCGGCGTCGATGCCGCCTTTCTCAACGGGGTCATCACATTCACCGGCGATTACTATTACCGCAAGGTGACCAACCTGCTGTACAACCTTACCTCTCCCTATTACAACAGCGGTGACAATTATGAGGTCAACCTGGGCAGCCTGTACAATAAAGGGTTCGAATTCGATCTTGGCGCAACGCCGGTCAATACCCGCAACGTTAAATGGACGACCACTGGCATCCTTTCCATCAACCGGAACAAGCTGCTTAGTCTCGACGGACTGGATAATGTAATTACCAACAATATAGGCTCCGCCCAGACGGGGGTATCCATCCTCAAGGTGGGCATGCCGCTTGGCGAATTCTACGGCTACAAATTCCTCGGAACCTGGAAGACCAGCGAAGCGTCGCAGGCAGCGATGTATGGCAATGTGCCGGGCGATTCGAAATACTTTGACGTGCTCGGCACGCATAATATCAATGCCACCGATGACCGCATCCCGATCGGCAACGGGGCCCCGAAGTATTCTTTCTCCTGGAACAACAATGTCACGGTCGGGAATTTCTCGCTGGTCATGCTTTTCTACGGGACGCATGGCAACCAGATCTATACCGGCACCTTATCCTATACTTATGGTGGTCTCGGGGATGCCCGCAATGCGACCAACCGCGGCATCCTGGATGTCTGGACGCCGACCAATCAAACCAATATCCCGACTTTCAGCCCGACCAGCCAGAATTACATCAACAGCAGCCGCTGGGTATTCGACGGCAGCTACATCAAGCTCAAAAACATCGCGCTATCCTATCATTTCCCGCAGCGATGGATCGGGTCGGAAGTCAAGAACCTGGAATTGTATATCAGCGGTCAGAATCTTATCACCATTTCAAAATATCCGGGCTATGATCCCGAGATCTCCAATATGACGAATGGCATTACCCAGGGTCTGGAGACGGCGGTCATTCCCAACCCGCGTTCATACACTTTTGGGATTAGAGCCGGTTTCTAATCATTAACCCATCATTTAAACTATTTGCATATGAACTTCAAATATCTTATTTCATCCGCATCGATCGTCCTGCTATTGGGAACGGCTTGTCAGAAACTCACCGAAGATCCAAAGGCAAACCTGACCCCGGCTACTTATTTCAAGACGCAATCCGATCTTGATGCGTCTGTAGCCGCCATCTATACCGAGCTCACGCCGGACTTTGCCTTTGGCTTCACCACCCGCATGACGTCCTGCTTCGGCGCGGACGATCTGACAACCGACCCGGGCCTTAATAAGGGGGACATGCGGGCTTTCGACGAGCTCAACGGGGCCAGCAACAATGCCAGCCTCCTCAACCAATGGCAGGGGCCCTGGGCGGCAGTCTATCAGGCCAACAATGTCCTGGCCAACTATACGAAGGTTACGGGCTCGACAACGCAAGCGCTTCAGCAATCCGCCGGACAGGCCTATTTTCTGAGAGCTTTCTCCTACTATTACCTCGTGCGGGTGTTCGGCCCGATCCCTGATATCACAACGGCAATATCCGCGTCCGCGCGGCCTCCCCGCGATTCCGTATCCACCATCTATACCACCATCGTCAGCGATCTGCAGATGGCGGCCTCCTGGCTTCCCGCCACGTGGCCCGCCGGGCAACCGGGAAGGGCGACCTCCGGCGCCGCCCGCGCGCTGCTGGCTGATGTTTACCTGACCATGACCGGCTGGCCGCTCAACCAGACCCAATACTATCCGCTTGCCGCCGCTGAAGCCGACAGCGTGATCAACTCGGGGACTTATTCACTCGAGCCCGATTTCAATACGGTCTTTACGACCAACAATGGCCCGGAATCCATTTTTGCCCTGCAGTTCAATGTGACGGCCGGTGTTCCCGAGCGCAGCTATGGGTCTTCCTCCGTACCGCTGGACGAATCCGGCCTGGATGGCTCCGGCGGGTGGGATGATTATTATCCCGAGATCAACTTCTATCTCAATACACCGAAATGCTACCGGTCATATTGTACGTATTACGATACCCTCAAGCTGCTGAATACGACGACGAAGACCTTCACGCTCGTGCCCTGGAACTCTCCCCTTACCCACGCGGGTCATCCCTATTATAAAAAATTCCGCCATGGCCTCGTCACCGGCGGTATCGGCGATGGGGTGAACGAGACGGATTCCACCATTCTTTCGATCAACCCCAGTACGAACAAAGCGATGGATTTTATCCGCTACCCCATGGTGCTCCTGGACTTTGCCGAAGCGGACGATATGGCTTCCGGGAGCCCCTCGGCGGCAGACTACAGTGCTTTTAACCTCGTCCGGGCACGCGCCGGGCTGCCGAACCTGACGCCCGGATTGTCGCAGATCGATTTCCGCGACTCGGTGGTGCAGGAACGGGCCTGGGAATTCGCAGGCGAGAACGGCGTCCGCTGGTTCGATATCGTGCGATTGCAGATGCTGTCGCAGATCATTGCCGCGCGAAGTCCTTTGGAGAATCCCATCAATACCACGAATACGCTAAGCACCCGCTACCTGGCACCGATACCGCTTGCCGACATGAACAACGATCCCAACTGGACGCAAAACGCCGGCTATTAAAAACGTGCGCTCCAGGTTAGAATAAATGACTATTTAATGAAGCAATATATTTTCTGCGGGACGGCGGTTATTGCCGCCGTCCTGTTATCCGTGACCTGTGACAGAAGTTTCGGCCAATCGGTAAATGACATCGATCCTACCATCGGCAATGTCGGCCACCTGCTCGAGCCGACGCGCCCCACTGCCCAGTTGCCCAACCAGCCCGTTCGTGTTTACCCTATCCGGAAAGATTACCTGGATGATGAGATCACCTGCTTTCCGCTGACTGCCGTCTCGCATCGCCTGGGCGAGGTTTTCGCCCTCCGCCCCGTTGCCCTGCGGCCCGGAGCCGGCGCTCCCCGCGCGGAAGACTGGATGAAAAGGATGCCCTACGATCATGACCTCGAGATCACCCGTCCCTGGTATTATTCCACCTATCTTCTGACCGACGGCATCACCGTGGAATTCACCCCCGGCCGGCTGACCGGTTATTATCGCTTCACCTTTCCTTCAAAGGCCGCACCTTCGATCCTCCTCGATATGTTGAACGGCGGCGAATCTTCGTGGCATTTCCTGTCCGGCTCACAGGTAGAGGGGATGGAGACATGGCAGGGAAGCGTCAGGGTCTATATGTACGGGGTATTCAGTGTTGCGGGTATGACCGGTTTCGCCGACAGCAGCCATCGGAGATCTTACCTTACTTTTCCCACCGGCACCACCGGCCTGGGCTTTAGATATTCCATCAGTTTTATCAGTCCGGAGCAGGCCAAAAGGAATTTCGACGAAGAGATCAGAGGCAAGTCCTTCGATCAGGTCAGGCAGCATGCCATGGCTGCGTGGGCCGACGTCATGGACCGCATCCGCGTGGAAGGCGGCACGGAGGCGCAACGCCGGTCCTTTTATACCGCCCTCTATCGCTGCCATGAGCGCATGGTCGATATCACGGAGGATGGCCGCTACTATAGCGGCTATGACCATAAGGTGGAGACCGACCCCCGGCCTTTCTATGTAGACGACTGGTCATGGGATACCTATCTCGCGCTTCACCCGTTGCGTGAGATCCTGCACCCCGCACAGGAAGAAGATATGCTGCAATCTTATGTGCGCATGTACCGTCAATCCGGCTGGATGCCCACGTTCCCCATGCTTTTCGGTGACTACGCCTGCATGAACGGTTTCCATTCTTCCGTCATCTTCCTGGACGCCTGGCGAAAAGGGCTGCGGAATTTTGATATCAGCGGAGCCTATGAAGGGATGCGGAAGAACGCCACCGATGCTACCTTGCTGCCCTGGCGCAACGGTCCTTCGACGGTCCTCGACGATTTCTACCGCGCCAAAGGCTATTTCCCGGCCCTCCATCCGGGGGAAAAAGAGACGGTACCTGAAGTCCATCCTTTTGAACGGCGGCAGGCGGTTGCTGTAACCCTTGGCGCCTCCTACGACGACTGGGCCCTGGCGCAGCTGGCAAAGGATCTTGGCAAGCCTGCCGATTTCCGGTCGTTCTCCTCACGGGCACGCAACTACACCAACCTCTGGAACAGCGGGAGGGGGTTCTTCCTTCCCAAAGATGATAAAGGCGAGTGGATCGACATCGACCCCAAATTCGACGGCGGCCCCGGCGGCCGCGACTACTATGATGAGAACAACGGCTGGACGTATCTATGGCAGGTCCAGGAAGATATTCCCGGCCTCATCAGCCTGATGGGTGGCCGCCGGAACTTCGAACAGCGCCTCGACCAGCTTTTCCGGGAAGACCTCGGCCGCAGCAAACAGGAATTCTGGAACAAATTTCCCGATGCCACGGGATTGGTCGGGCAATTCTCGATGGCCAATGAACCTTCCTTCCATATCCCCTATCTTTACAATTATGCGGGCGCGCCCTGGAAGACGCAACAGATGATCCGCCTGCTGTTGTCTGTCTGGTTCCCGGACAATGTCTTCGGCATTCCCGGCGACGAAGACGGAGGCGGCATGTCTGCCTTCGTAGTCTTCTCTTCCATGGGTTTTTACCCTGTCACGCCGGGCCTGCCCATCTATACGATCGGGAGCCCGGTATTCAGCAAAGTCACCATTGCGCTGGACAACGGCAGGCAATTCACCCTGATCGCCCGCAACTGTTCCGGCGTCAACAAATATATTCAGCATGCGCGGATCAACGGTGCCGAGTTGACATCGCCCTGGTTCACGCATAAGCAATTGACGGATGGTGGTACGATCGAATTGCAAATGGGGCCCAAACCGAATAAACAATGGGGAGCCGACGCTGCCATACCTGCGGAGTGATGTTGATCGCGTTGCTGGCAGGCGCCTTGCCGGGCGCTGCGCAGGACTATCACTTCGATTCCACGATCTCGCGCGTGGTGCTCGACAATTACCTGTCCCGCTCGATCTCCATGGAGGGGCTTCTCAACGGCCGGGGGGATCTCGACGACAATATCCGGATGCTCGATCATATCGGGGCAAAATTCATCGGCCGCAGCATCTGCCTGTGGGGTGGGGAAGCGCAGCTATTGGCCAATCTTGCGCGGGCAAAGCTGCAGGTGCCGAAGGTCCTTGCCGGCGACCCCGACCGCATCCTGGAAGCCTGTATCTTCGAGATCGTTACTGCCCAGGTGGAGCAGGTACCCGTTCCCGGCTGGGCTTTTGCAGCGCTTGGTATGCCTGCGGAGCATCGCAATTTTCGCTATGCCGATATGCTGTACCCTGACGGGCGTTTCCGCGATCATTGGGGGAAAAATGCTTCCGTGCCTGATGTCAGCCGGCCGGAGACACGGCTTTGGTTTTATTTCCTTGCGGTATCCTATATCGACCTGGGTTTCGAGGCCATCCATTACGGCCAGGTGGAGCTTATGAACAAGAACGATCCCGATCTCGTATACTGGTCGCAGGTATTTGCGCTGGCACGCAGTTATGGCCGGGTTCACGCCCGGCGGCATATGCTCCTGTGCGATGCACACACCCCCGGCGGGGGATTGGTGAAAGACGGCAGGCTGCTGCTTGACTTTCATGCCTTTCCGCTGCGCATCAAGGAGGTCCCGGACAGCCCGGAGGCAGCCATCCTGGAACTGGGCTTTTCGGACGGCCTTTACCGCAGGAGCAAAGGCGGCCTTACTCCAAGCGGGTGGTCCTGCAAGAGCCTTCCCTACCTCGTGGAGTTCGACAACTATGGGGTCAGCGCCGCACCCGGCCAGCCCGGGCAGGGTCATGGCGGAGCCGATTGGATCTGGGGATATGATGAGATCACGTGGTTCGCCCACCAGGACCGGCGGTATCGAAGCGCCTGGCTCCGCTATGCCTGGGATTGGGTGCGGCGGGTAGATACGAACGGACATCTCGAAATGCCCGGCAGCCGCACCATGACCTCTCCACTGGATCACAAGAGATGGTATTATGCCAACGACCCCGGCCCCGCAGTGCCGGAGGGGTTGGGCGATGAAGATGCTATTC
Source organism: Puia sp. (assembly GCA_035508835.1). Classification (GTDB taxonomy): domain Bacteria; phylum Bacteroidota; class Bacteroidia; order Chitinophagales; family Chitinophagaceae; genus Puia. The sequence goes on along the minus strand of DATJMG010000263.1, from coordinate 19,530 downwards.
TGGCCATCTGGTCCGGGAAAAATTTTACCTTTACTACAGCTTATGAAGAGGTTACTTATTTGTATTGCTTGCTTACTATCCATACCAATATGCGATTTTGCCCAGTCCTATGGATTGGTGTTCAGCAGTCACGAAGTGGTGCAGGAGAAAAGGACCTCTATCGATCTTTCCCCCGATGATTCCCTTTGCTTTTCAAAAGACTTCGATCTATCTTTCAACATCAATTTCCTTCCGGGGCATGAGATCTATTTCGGCTATATCTTCCGCATTATTGCCGTCGGCAAGGACGGCAACGACCAGAATATCGACCTGATCTACAACCAGCGTACCGCCACCTTCCGGATCATCATCGGCGAGAATTTCTCCGGCATCAGTTTTTCCGTCGACAGCCCAAGGCTTTACCGGGACTGGAACCGCTTTTCCCTCCATTGCGATCTCGACCGGCATTTGCTGCGGTTCAGCGTCAATGAGCGGTCCGTCGGCTCCAACTCCATCCCGGTCATGGGCAACTGCTTCAAATTTCTCTGGGGCGCCGATGATTTCCGGAAGTTCAGGACCCGGGACATACCGCCCATGCAGATCAAGGATATCCGGCTGGCCGGCTACGGCGCCCCCGAATATTATTGGCCCCTCGACGAGACTTCGGGTAATATCGCCATTGATAAGACGACCCATCGCCCGGCCAGGATCAAGAATCCCATATGGCTGAAACCGAAATACCAGCAATGGGATCTGATCGGTTCGTTTGCCATCAGCGGCAACGCGGGGGTCGCATACAACGCGCGGCAGGACGAGCTGTTCATCGTGGGCTCCGACTCTCTGGCCGCCTATCGGTTCACCAGGGACGGCTTCGCCATGAACTGGATACCGTGCCGCCATGAAGATCTGCCGCTGGGGCACCAGAACATCTACGACACCTTAACGGATAAACTCTATGATGTATATATCGATCGCAAGACCGTCATCAGCTTTAGCTTCGCCGACAGGCAATGGGAACAGAACTATCCCTATGAGCCCCTGACCGAATACTGGCACGCCGATAAATTCATGTCCCCCGCCGATACTTCCTTATACGTCGTCGGCGGCTATGGCCAGCTGCGCTACAAGAACCTGGTGCAGCGGTATCATTTCCCCAGCCGGCATTGGGATACGATCAGGACCGGCGGGGCCTATCTGCCGCCGCGCTATCTTGCCGGCCTGGGGGTCGATCCCCAGGGCAGGTTTGCCTATATCGCCGGCGGCTATGGCAGCCAGACCGGCGACCAGATGCTGGATCCCCGGAATTATTATGACCTTTTCCGCTACGATATCCGCAAGCGCACGTTTGCGAATATTTACAGCCTGAAGCCGCTGCCTTATTCATTCACTTTTGCCAATAGTCTCGTCATCGCAGCCAGGCCGGATACCTGGTATGGCCTCCTGTTCGCCAATGACTCCTTTAACACGAAGCTGCAGCTGATACAGGGGTCCCTGACCAATTCCGCTTTTCGTTTCGTCGGCAATAGCATTCCGTACAGCTTCCATGATATCCAGTCATTTTCAGACCTGTATTATTCACCGGCCAGCAGCAAGCTGATCGCCGTAACCCTCTTTTTTTCCAGGGATGTGGACAAGGACAAAAATACCCAGGTCCGGGTCTATACCCTCGACTATCCGCCGGAGCCCGCCGACATGGCCCGGGCGGCATTGCCGGTGGCTTCCGTCCGGCGCAGCCCCTGGTTGCTTGTCATCCTGCCGGCGGCCGTCCTTGTCATAATGATCCTGGTCATTTTGCGGCTGCGCAGGATCAGGGGGAGGAAGACGCTTGCCGCGCCGGGCTCTCGGGGTGGTGCGATGCCCGGCGCCTCCGCGATGCCCGGCGCTTCCGCGATGGCCGGCGGCTCAACGATGTCCGGCGCCTCGACGATGCCCGGGGGCTCCACGATGTCCGCCGCCGAACTGACCCCGGCTGCCGTGCATGATGCCGGTCCGCGGAATTCAGCCATCTATCTTTTCGGTCCTTTCCAGGTATTCGATAAAGAGGGGCACGACAGTACCCGGCTGTTCACGCCGCTCCTGCGGGAGCTCTTCCTGATCATCACTACCTATACCATCCGAAACGGGCGCGGCATTTCTTCCGAAGGGCTCAACGAGATCCTTTGGCATGACAAGGCGGAGAAGGATGCGAAGAACAACCGCTCGGTTAATCTGGCAAAGCTGAAACCCATCCTGGAAAAGATCGGCAACTGTGTCATCAACAAGGAGGCCGGTTACTGGCAATTGCAGGTCCTCGATGATACTTATGTGGATTATAAAAAATGTGTCGCCCTTTTACAGGACACTACGGTCCCTGATACCCTGCAAATCCATTCGCTGGTAGATATTATCAGAAGGGGGCCTTTTTTGCTGCAAATGGACTATAATTGGCTGGACGATATAAAATCCGAGATCTCCAATGCGGTGATCGACCGGTGCCTCGGTTATCTGCGGCACCATGATATCGGCGTAAACCCCGAATTCACGATCGAGATCACCAATTGCATCTTTTTTTTCGATCAGCTCAATGAAGATGCGCTCACTTTCAAATGCAAAAGCCTCATCCATCTCAAACGTTACAACCTGGCCAGCAATACCTACCTGAAATTCGTAAAAGATTATAAGGATATCTACAGCACGGACTTTGACAAGTCTTTCCAGGAGATTATTGCCTAGGTGGCTCCAAAGGGTCTTGAAAGAATGAAAAATCCGGCGGTTAATCGAATATTAACGGATTGGTTAATCTTTGGATCGTTTATTTGCGAACAGGGGGTAGCCCATTTCTAACTTAAATGCTTGTTGTGTGCAAAAAAAATTTCTCCGGTTCACCTGTTGTCTCCTGATCATTCCGGTCGCAGCATTTGTCCATGAACCCCGGCCCCCGTATAAAGACCCGCATCTGTCCATCGACCGCCGCGTCGAAGACCTCCTCTCGCGGATGACCGTCGAAGAAAAGATCCGTCAGCTCGATATGTATTGGGGGAAAGAGGTCGCCGTCATGGATGGTCCCCATGCGGACGGGCATGAAGCTTCCGCGTGGTCCGAACAAAAGACGGCTGCCAGTTTCGGCAATGCCGGCGCCGGGTCGGTGCATGACCTCTACCCGCTGAGTGCCGGCATCACCAACAGCATCCAGCGCTACGCCATGGAAAAGACCCGTCTCGGGATCCCGGTTCTCTTTATCGAAGAAGGTCTTCATGGCTATAGCGGCCTTGGCAGCACTTCCTTTCCTATTCCGTTGCAGTTGTCGGGCGCCTGGGATACTGCCCTGCTGTATGACGTCGGGCGGGTTATCGCCACAGAGACCCGCGCCCATGGCGTCGATATGCTCCTTGCACCGGTCCTCGGCATAACGCGCGACCCCCGCTGGGGCCGCACCGAAGAGACTTACGGCGAAGACACCTGGCTGAATGCCCGCAATGCCGTCGCCATGGTAAAAGGCCTGCAGGGCAAAGGCGTCGACCAGCCCGATGCCGTTATCTCCGAGCCCAAGCACTTTGCCGTGCATAGCATCCCGGAAGCCGGAAGCAATACTGCACCCGTCAACATGGGGGAGCGGGAAGTCCGCAGTTCTTTCCTGCCGGTCTTCGAGGCAGCGGTGCGCGAAGGCGGCGCCCTGGCCATGATGGCCGCCTACAGCGAGCTCGACGGCATCCCCTGCGTGGACAATAAATGGCTGCTGACGGAAGTCCTGCGAAAGGAATGGGGATTCAAGGGTTTCGTGCTCTCCGACCTGGGAGCCATCAAAATGTCCATGGAGACCCATCATGTCGCGGCATCGGTGCCGGATGCGCTGGCCCAGGCTTTAAAGGCGGGCCTCGACATGCAGTTCTATGACTGGCCCCATGCGGAATTCAGGGAGGCGATGAGGACAGCGCTTCAGCGGGGCTCGCTCACGACGGACCAGCTCAACCGCGCGGTCCGCGACATCCTGCGGGTGAAATTCCTGCTCGGTCTTTTCGACCATCCTTATACGGATACTACGCTCAGCGCCCGCGTCTTCCATACGTCCGCTTCGCAGGAACTGGCTCTCAAGGCCGCTGCGGAGGGCATTTGTCTCCTGAAAAATGATGGAGGCATTCTGCCTTTGCGCGGCGACGTGCACCACGTTGCCGTCATCGGTCCGCTGGCGGTAAGCACCTATCCCGGCGGCTATTCCAACCCGCAGTCAAAGGCTATTTCTATCCTGGACGGCCTTCGGCGGCGGGCCGGGGCCGGCCTCACCATCCGCTATGAGCAGGGCTATTCGCCGGACAGCGCCGGACATGGCTTGCTGACTACGGCTATCGATGCAGTGAATAAGGCCGACGCAGCCATCGTAGTGCTGGGGGAAGAACCGGCTATCGTCGGGGAAGGCAAGGACCGCGCTCATCTCGGGCTCGGCGAACGGCAACTGCAATTGATCAGGGCCGTTAGTGAAACCGGTAAGCCCGTCGTTGTCCTGCTGTGCAACGGGCGGCCGCTTTGCATCGACTGGGTTGCCGCTCATGTTCCGGCCATCGTCGAGACCTGGTTTTCCGGGGAGCAGGGCGGTCTGGCGATCGCGGATGTCCTGCTGGGACGGACCAACCCTTCCGGCAAGCTGCCCATGACCTTCCCCCGGTCGGAAGGGCAGATCCCATTCTATTACAATCATAAGCCGTCTTCCCTGCATCGCTATGTCGATGAGAAAGACACGCCCTTGTTTCCGTTCGGTTACGGGCTCAGCTATACGCATTTCGGGTACAGCGACCTGAAGGTGACGCCTGCGACTATTCCCGCCGGCGCTTCGGCCGACGTCCGGGTCACCGTCACCAATACCGGTGAAGTGGCTGGCGCGGAAGTGGCCGAACTGTATGTTCGCGAGCTCGTCAGCAGCGTCACTACGCCGGTGCTCGCGCTCAAAGGCTTTGGCCGGGTCATGCTCAATCCGGGTGAAAGCCGCACCCTTCACTTTCACCTGGGCCCCGATCAACTGGCGCTCTGGAACCGTGAAATGAAATGGGTAGTGGAGCCGGGTGAATTTGACATTATGGTTGGCAGTTCCTCCGCAGATATCCGGCTCACCGACAGTCTGCGGGTAATTCCGCACCGATAAAATCGTATCAAATGGCTACTACCCATCCGAAACAAAAGGCCGGCAAGACCGCCCGCCGCCTGCCTGCCGCCCGGCTTTGGATCTTCCGGTCCATCGCGATTGCCCTGGCCTTCCTGCTGCTGGTTGTGATCGAACTTTCCCTGCGGCTCTTTCATTATGGATACGACACGTCGCTCTTCATCGAAGCTCCGGGCAATAAAGAATACCTGATCTTCAATCCCGATGCTTCCAGGCGGTATTTCACCGATCAGCTGTATGCCACTACGGGCAACCGCGAACCGTTCCGCAAGGTGAAAGAGGCCGGAACCCTTCGCATCTTTGTGCTGGGGGAATCCACTACGATCGGCTACCCGTATTTTCACAACGGGTCGTTCCACCGCTGGCTGCAATATCGTTTGATGCGGTCTTTCCCGGACAAGAAGCTGGAGATCATCAACCTTTCCCTTACCGCGGTCAACTCATATACCGTGTTGGGCTTTGCCCGGGAAGCGGTCCGATACGAACCGGATGCCATCCTGATCTATACGGGGCACAACGAATACTATGGCGCGCTGGGCGTCGGGTCTACGGAACGGCTTGGCGGCAGTCCCTGGCTGGTCAATACCTTACTGTGGCTCCGGCAGCTGCGCGTTGTACAGTTGCTGACGCAGGTCTGCGGGAAGATCGCCCATCTGTTTTCCTCCGGCGCGTCCAGGTCCGGGAAGACGAGGATGGAACTCATGGTTGCCGACCAGCGGATCACCTATGGTTCTCCGCTCTTCGACCGCGGGATACGGCAATTCGAGACGAATATGGATGAGACGCTCGAGATCTGCCACCGGCATGGGATACCCGTTTTTATCAGTAATCTTGTCTCGAATCTGAAGGACCAGCGGCCGTTCATCAGCGTTCGTCCGGGAAATGCCGCGGCCGACAGCGTTGACGCCCTTTATGATTATACCCTCGGCGGCCGGGCGTGGGCCCATGGCGATTTTGGTGCGGCGAAAGAGGACTATACCCGGGCAAAAGAGATGGATGCCTTGCGTTTCCGCGCCCCCGAGCGGTTGAATGACATTATCGCCGGCTTCTGCCGCAAATATGACAATGTACATCTCGTCGATACCCATGCTGCTTTCGAAGCTGCCTCGGACCATGGTATCATCGGGAAATCGCTGCTGCTCGAGCATGTGCATCCTAATCTGACCGGGTATGCGCTGTTGTCGGACGTCTTCTATCGCGCCCTTCAGCAGCAGGGCCTCATCCCCCAAGGCGGGGGAAAAGAGATGAGTTTCCGGCAGCTCCTTGCGGAAATGCCGCTGACCCGCGTGGATTCGCTTGCCGGCGCCTATAAGATCGCCAACCTGGAAAATAATTGGCCCTTTTCCGATTCGGGCCGGGATGCCGGCCCCCCGTCAAGGGACGCGCTGCACCTTTCCACCGAAGAAGAAGACCTTGCTTATGCCGTTGCGTTCGAGCATCTTCCCTGGGAGGAGGCTATGCGACAGCTCTATGATTATTACAGCAAGACGGAGGATTGGGCCAAAGCGGCTACCGTCATGGAAGCGCTATGTCTTGAACACCCGTCCGAAGCAGCCTGGTACGAAAAGACAGCCATGTTGTATGGAAAATTGGACGAGAACGACAAGGCCATTTTATATTTCGGTCAGGCCTTCAGCTGCGAGCCGACGTTTGAAAGGGCTCATTATCTTTTTGTGCTTTGTCTCCGGGCGGACAGGCCTGCCGAGGCCATGCCCTATCTTGACTATGCCATCGCCAACAACAGCGCCGGGATGAACCTGGTGCCTGTCCGGGATGCCACGATGGAGATCATGCGGCTGGAACGCCAGTTGGCGAAGGATCCAGCCAACACGGCTTTGGTCGGTACTATTTCCCGGTTGTACCTGCAAATGGGTAATAAGCCTGCCGCGCTCAAATACAGTTCCCTTGCCGGAGCGCACGCAGGCAAATAAAACAGGATAGAAGCCTCGCGCTTAGATATGCGATTCGATCTTCTTTACAAAATTGGATTTCGGTTGGGCGCCTACCAGTTTGTCGACTACCTTGCCTCCTTTGATGAACAGGATGGCGGGGATGCTGGTGATCCCATAGTTGATCGACAATTGCGGATTATGGTCGACGTTGACTTTTCCTACATTGATCTTCCCGTCATATTCTTTTGACAGTTCTTCGATAACCGGTCCGATCGCGCGGCAAGGCCCGCACCATTCAGCCCAAAAGTCTACAATGGTTAATTTATCCGATGAAATCACCTTCTCCTGAAAGTTGGTGTCCGTGAACTCTAAAGCCATAAATGATTCGATTTTTTTATGTGATGTGATTTTTTCTACGGTGTAAAGGTCGGTTAATTTTGATCATGTTTTGGTCGGCTAGGTGACAACCTGCACCTCCAGTTCGGGGGTCCGTTCCAGAAAAGCAGACATTTCGTCATTCATCTCGAACCCTGTCCCCAGGGTGTACAAGCTGATCCGGGCCTGGCTCTTCGATTCCAAGATGTTGAATTTCAGGCCTGATTTGCCGGGATACTTTTTAATATTCTTTTCAATGAACTGCACCAGCTCTTCGTTTATAAAACGCGCTTCCACGTCCATTATTACTTGTCGGGTAAGGATTGGCTTAATACTTTCCAGCAGCATCATCTTCTCAATTCTGAATTCGAATTCAGTTCTGGAAAAGCGTTGCCGGAAGCAGCCCGTCAGGAACAGGTTCTTGCCTTTTTCGAGGTAATTGGCATAGCGGGTGTAATCCTCGCTCCACAGCATGAACTCCGCCTTGCCGGTATAGTCTTCGATGGTAAAGCTTCCAAATTGCTTGCCGGTCTTGCTGACGCGATGCTGGGCATCGATGACGAGGCCTGCCAGGCGGTAGGCTTTACCGGGGTTGCTTTGCAAGGTGACGGCTTCCTTTATCTCGTTGAATTCACCAAGCCGGATAATTCCGTAGTGGGTGATCTCGAATTTGAAATGATCGAGCGGGTGGCCGCTCATAAACATGCCGGTCACTTCTTTCTCATGATCGAGCAATTCGGTCAGCGTCCAGGGTTCGCAGGTAGGGATCCGCGGTGTGGCGATGGCGGGCATGGCCAGGTCGCCGAACAGGCTATTGGTGCTTTGGTTGGAATTGGTTTGGTAGACGTTGCCGAACTTGATGATCTTTTCCAGGCCGGTGGAAGTATCACCTGTGGGAATGTGAAAATATTGCGCCCGGTGCAGCTCGGGGAAGCAGTCGAAGGCGCCTGCGTAGGCAAGGCTTTCCAGGGTTTTCTTGTTGACGGTGCGTTGATTGATCCGTTTGACCAGGTCGAAGATCGTGGAAAAGCTGCCGGACTTACTTCGTTCTTCGATGATGCTTTCCACGGCGGCTTCGCCTACGCCCTTCAGGCCACCCAGGCCGACGCGGATCTCACCGCGCTGGTTGACGGCAAAGCCTTTTTTGGATTCGTTGATATCCGGGCCGAGGACTTTCAGCCCCATGCGTTTGCATTCCTCCATGAAGAAAGTGATCTTGTCGATGCTGCCGGCATGGTTGAGTACGGCCGCCATATATTCGGAGGGGTAATGCGCTTTGAGGTAGACGGTCTGATAGGCGACGAAGGCATAGCAGGTCGAGTGGGACTTGTTGAAAGCGTATTGGGCAAAGGCTTCCCAGTCGGTCCAGATCTTTTCCAGGGTGGTGGCGGGGAAACCTTTTGCCGTTGCACCCTTGATGAATTGGTTTTTCATTTTGTCCAGGATGGCCTTTTGTTTTTTGCCCATGGCTTTACGCAGGACGTCGGCGTCGCCCTTGCTGAATCCGGCTAACTTCTGGGCGAGGAGCATGACCTGCTCCTGGTAGACGGTGATGCCATAGGTGTCGCCCAGGTACTCTTCCATCTCGGGGAGATCGAAGACGATCGGTTCGCGGCCATGTTTCCGGTCGATGTAATTGGGGATATACGCGATGGGCCCCGGCCGGTAGAGGGCGTTCATGGCGATCAGGTCATCGAATTTGTCCGGCTTCAGGTCTTTCAGGTATTTCTGCATGCCGGGACTTTCGAACTGGAACGTGCCGATGGTTTCCGCCCGTTGATAGAGCTCAAAGGTTTTGGGATCATCGAGGGGGATCAGGTCGATATCGATGTCGATGCCGTGGTTCTCTTTGATGAGCTCGAGCGCCGTCTTCAGGATGTTGAGGGTTCGCAGGCCCAAAAAATCCATTTTGATCACTCCCGCTTCTTCAATCACGCTGCCTTCGATCTGGGTCACGAGCAGATCGGAATCCTTGGCGGTGCAGACGGGCAGGATCGTCATCAGGTCATCGGGAGCGATGATGATACCTGCGGCGTGGAGGCCGGTGTTACGTACGGAGCCTTCGAGCCGCTCCGCTTCATGGAGGACCCGGCTGCGGATATCTTCTCCCTTATAGATGTCGCGGAGCAGCTTGACGCCGGCGAGGTCGTCGGCTCCCACCCCGTCTTTTTCTTCCAGTGATCTCTCCCCGTCTTTGGCGTTGAGGGGGGCGTGGAGGACCCGTTTCAGCTCGATGCCCGGCCGTTCCGGCACCAGTTTGGCGAGGGCGTTGGATTCGGCAAGGGGAAGGTCGAGCGCGCGGGCGACGTCCTTGATGCTCATTTTGGCGGCCATGGTGCCATAGGTAACGATCTGGGCCACCTGGTTCCGTCCGTATTTGCCTGCCACGTATTCGATCACGCGCTGCCGGCCCTCATCGTCGAAGTCGGTATCGATATCCGGCATGGACTTGCGGTCGGGATTGAGGAAGCGTTCGAAAAGGAGGTTGTATTTGATCGGATCGATGTTGGTGATGCCGATGCAGTAGGCGACGACGCTGCCGGCTGCCGAGCCGCGGCCGGGACCGATGAAAACGCCCATATCCCGGCCTGCCCTGATAAAGTCGCTGACGATAAGAAAGTAGCCGGCGAAACCCATGGTCCGGATCGTGAAGAGCTCGAAATCGATCCGTTCCCGGATCTCGGGGGTCAGGTCGCTGTAGCGCAGCTTTGCGCCTTCCTGGGTCAGGTATTTCAGGTATTCCCATTGGTTCAGGTTGCTGTCGTTGTGGACCTGGAATTCCTTCGGGATCGGGAAAGCGGGAAGCAGGATGTCTTTTTTCAAATTAAGGACTTCGACGCGGTCTGCGATGATGTTGGTATTGTCGATGGCTTCGGGGACGTCCCCGAACAGGGTGGACATCTCTTCCGTCGTCTTGAAATAGAACTGGTCGTTCGGGAATTTGAACCGCCGGTTCTTGATGTTGGTGTCGTCGTTAACGAAGTCGTCATATCCGGGGGTGGCCTGCTTTTCACCGGTATTGATGCAAAGCAGGATATCGTGGGCGTTGTAGTCCTCGCGGTCGGTGTAGTGGCTGTCGTTGGTGGCGATGACCGGGACATTGTACTTCCCGGCGTATTGCAGGAGGGTGTGGTTGATCTTCTCCTGTTCTTTGATGTTGTGGCGTTGGAGCTCGATGAAATAGTCCTCCCCGAAGAGGTCGAGCCACCACCGGAATTCCTGCTCGGCCTTTTCTTCGCTGTGGTGCAGGATGGTCTGGGGGACATAGGCGCCGATACAGCAGGTCGTGGCGATCAGGCCTTCATGGTATTGGCGGATCAGTCCCTTGTCGATGCGGGGGTATTTGCTGTAAAGGCCTTCGGTATAGCCCAGGGAGGTCAGCTTGATGAGGTTCTGGTAGCCCTGCTTGTTTTTGGCCAGCAGGATCTGGTGATAGCGCTCGTCGCGCTGGTCCTTGGTGAAAGTTTTCCGGAAACGGTCTTCGACGACATAAAATTCGCAGCCGACAATGGGTTTGACCTTGAGCGTGCCGTCGTCATTCTTGTGTTTATGGGCTTCGGATACGAATTCGAAGGCCCCGAACATGTTGCCGTGGTCGGTGATGGCCAGGGCGGGCATGCCATCTTTGATCGCCTTTTTGTAAAGGCTTTGGATGGAAGCTGCCCCGTCGAGCAGAGAGAATTGCGTATGGGTATGAAGATGAGAGAATTTGCTCATACAACCTGCAATTAACTAACAAAACAGGACAAACTTCGTTCACGGAAGGCACAATGTTTCCACATGGGGGCGCACCCTTGTTTCCACCATGAAGCGTACCCCCGGGGGTTATGTTTTTATTTGCGCAGGAAGGCGTAAATGGCGAGGATTGCGCCTACGATGCCCAGGAATTGGATCAGGCCGGCGAAGTAGATCTGGCGGGTCATTCTAATTTCCAGGTCGTGCATCTGGTCGCGCATCTGGTCCTTTAGTGATTGGAAGGCGGTAGAAAGCTCGTCTTTTACGAACGCTTTGGTGGCAAGTTCTTCTCTCTCCTCGTCCCTGTGGTCGTTCAAGGCATCATTTATGGTCGATACCAGGTTCTGCGCCCGGTCGTCGGGCATGTGCAGGTCCTTGCGGAAGATGTCGTATAGTCGTATTTGCGTAGGGTTCTTCATAACCTCCATTCTCACGGTTCTCATAAAAAAGGTTTGTAATAATGCAAAACTAGCGGGTTATAAATAATTAATTGGGGAAAAATGGGTTTGGCGAGGGGAAAAGAGAAAAAATGAAAAAATTTTCGGTTGGGTGCGTAATAAGGGGAAAAATTTTCGGTTAGAGGTAAGAACGATAGGCCGGGAGTCGTGAGAAAGATGGTTAGGAGGAGCGTGCACGGGAGGCGACCCTTTCATTTTGGCAATCTATTTGCTATATTTGTCCGTGCCAATATCCTTAGAAGTGGATAATATGTTAAAAACTACCCTTTTTTTTGTTGCCTTCTTTCTGCTTGCCGGTTGCAGTACGATAAAGCCTCGCGCCTCGAGGCAGAGCGCATCGGTGACCAACACGGCCACTTCTTCATCCGGTTCGGTACAATTTATTGAAAATATTTCAGTTACGCCTTCGGGCAGGAAGGACGGGACGGGTAGCGCCGTCAGTCCGGTCGCGGGGAATTCGGGATCCGGGGCGACGGGGGGTGCTTCAGCCGCCGGCATTGAAAACTACCCGGCGCTCCAGTTCAAATTTGCGATCCTGGAAAATGCGACGGTGGAAGAGTTGGACAATCCCAAGTTGCTGAGCTTCATGGATTATTGGTATGGGGCACCCTATCGCTACGGGGGGATGTCGCGGGATGGCATCGACTGTTCGGCTTTCGCCTTTTTGCTGATGTCATCGGTGTACGGGGTGGCAACGTTGCCAAGGACCGCCAAAGAGCAATATGATGCATCGCGGCATATCCGTCGGGATGAATTGCAGGAGGGCGACCTGGTCTTCTTTCATACGCTTGGCAGGCGCCGGGCGGTCACCCATGTCGGTGTTTATCTCCGCAATAATAAATTCATCCATGCTTCTGTCTCGGGCGTGATGATCAGCGACCTGGGCGATGGCTATTATGAAAGGCATTATATCGGCGCCGGCCGGGTCCTGGCCCGGGATGAGAATTCAGTGGCCGGCGGCACGAACTAACCCGTTTTCCGCATGATAATATAGAAGTTCCGGTCTACCGACAGGTTGCCGTCGCCGCCGGAGCCATTGCCTGTTGCGCCGACGACCTGGATGCGCGGACCAGGGCCCCGCGGAGCGCGATGTCCGGCCTGCCGGGCGGGTGCGGGTGGCGGCATTTGTCCACCGCTGCCCAGGATGACCTGACCATCGGTTCCGGCCGGCATGGTCTGCCAGTCTTCAGTCGGGTAGATCCATTTCTCGGGCAGCCCGCCGACAAACACCTTGATCGGCATATTAAAACCCTTCACACAGTTGGTCCACCGATAGGATACTACGTCCCCGCTGGTCTGATAGGTTAACACAGGGATCTGGGTAGTACGCAGGTATTGGTCGAAGATCCTGGAGAAGTCCTTGCCGGCATATTGGCTCATGTAGCTTTCGATCTGTTGTGTCGTCACGGTCTGGTGATAGAAGGTGCGCTGGAGGCCGTGCAGCATCCCGCGGTACGCGCTGTCACCCATAATCTGCCGGATCATGTGCAGCATATTGCCGCCTTTGTAGTACATGTCGCCCGATCCTTCCTTGTTGACATTATAAGTGCCGATGATCGTCGACTCGTTGGTGATATTCTTGCGGGTGCCGATGACATAATCATTCCCCGCCTCTTCGCCATACATATAGGTAGTGTAGAGGGTCTCGGAATAATTGGTGAAGCCTTCGTGGATCCACATATCCGCGGCGTCCTTATCGGTGATGCTGTTGCCGAACCATTCGTGGCCGCTCTCATGGACGATGATGAAGTCCCATTTCAGGCCCCAGCCGGTTCCGGAAAGATCGCGGCCGAGGTAACCATTCTCGAAGCGGTTACCATAGGCAATGTTACTCTGGTGCTCCATTCCGAGATGCGGCGCTTCGACCAGCTTATAGCCGTCTTCGTAGAAAGGGTAGGGCCCCATCCAGTATTCAAAAGCATCCAGCATGGTATCGACCTGTTTGAACTGGGGTTTTGCTTTATCGAGATCGTAGTCGAGCACCCAGAAATTGCAATCCAGGTTCCCTTTCAGGCCTTTATAGATCTCGGACCAGTTCACGTATTTGCCGATATAGGGGATGATATCATAGGAATTGATGGGATTGACGACGGCCCAGGTCCAGGTGGTGGTGCCGTTGCCATTGGACTTTCTGTCGCGCAGGCGGCCATTGCCGATCGCGACCAGGCTATCCGCAGCGGTGATGCTCATGACTACCCCGCTGTCCGGTTCATCGTAGAGGTGATCCTTGCAGGGGAACCAGACGCTGGCGCCAAGGCCTTCGTCGGCAACGGTCATCCAGGGTCTTCCTTCTTTGTCTTTCGCCCAGATCCAGCCGCCGTCCCAGGGCGGGTTGACGGCTACGCGCGGCTTGCCTTCGAACTTCAGCCGGATGGTCTCTGTCTGGCCGGTCTTCAGCGGTCTGGGAAAGCGGACGTGGAAGACATTCCCTTCGCGGGTGTAGGTCAACGATCTTTTCCCCCAGGAGGCGGAAAGGAGGTTCATGGGTTCCTGGAGATCGATCTGCATCGTTTGACCGTCGGCGATAGCCTGGAAAGTGAGGTCATTTTCTCCCGAGAGGGTTTGTTTGTCGTAATCCGGCGTGACATGGAGCTCGTATTTGAGGAGGTTCCACCAGGCCCTTTCGGGCGTAATGCTACCCCTGAGCGTATCGGCGTGGGTGAAGGTCTTTTCCGGTGTGAGCAGCTGGGCATGACTGTAGCGGCCAAGGGCGAAAGAAAATACGGCGAGGAGCAGCAGTTTACGACTCATTGGTTATCTTTAATTTAAGGTTGTTACCGAAGATGAAGATAAACAAACATTTTTTTCCCGTTCTTTTCTTTTGTACAGGCGGTTGGGCGTTCTCTTTGGCGATCGGTTGGACGGCGATCTTGTTTGCAGGCTGCGGCTCCCGGCAGGCCGATGCCGGGAAAAAAGTTTTCTACTATAATGAATCCGACGGGGTGGCGACGCTGGATCCGGCTTTTGCCAAGAACCGGTCCATTATGTGGGTCATCCATCAGCTATACAGCACCCTGGTAGAGACGGACGACCGGTTGCACTTTGTCCCGGCATTGGCCCGGAGCTGGGAGGTTTCGGCGGACCGGCGGGTGTGGACTTTCCATTTGCGGAATGATGTGGTGTTCACTGATGACCCTGCGTTTCCGGGTGGAAAGGGGCGGCGGCTGGTGGCCGCGGATGTGGTGTACAGTTTCAGGCGGCTGCTTGATCCGCGAACGGCGAGCAGCGGGGCATGGATCTTCCATGAACGGCTCGATACAAGCGGCGGGATCGGCACGGGGCGTGGCGGGGTAGACGCGGGACCCGGAGGGGTAGACGCGGAGCCTGGCGGCGCAGCATTCCAGGCGGTGGACGACAGTACCTTTCGGCTGCGGCTGGTGCGGCCATTCAACCCCATCCTGGGCTTGCTGAGTATGGAGTATTGTTCGATCGTGCCGCGGGAGGTAGTGGAGAAGTATGGAAAGGACTTCCGGCGTCATCCCTGCGGCACCGGGCCGTTCCGGTTGCAATCCTGGGAGGAGGGACAGGCGCTGATCCTGCTGAAGAACGAGCATTATTTTGAAAAGGATAGTGCGGGAAGGGCCTTACCTTACCTCGATGCGATAAAAGTCACGTTCAATGAAGAGAAGGCCGCGGAGTTCCTTTTGTTCCGGCAGGGGCAGCTGGATTTCATCAATGAGATCGATCCTTCTTTCAAGGATGAGGTGCTGAGCAAAAAAGGGGTGCTGAAGCGTGAATGGCAGGGGAAGATCGTTTTGTCGGTGGCGCCGCAGCTCAATACGGAATACCTGGGCATCCTGGTCGATTCGACCAATCCGCTGGTGAAGGGCAGTCCGTTAAGGTTGAGGGCGGTCCGGCAGGCGATCAATTACGGTTTCGACCGGCGCAAGATGATCCTGTATCTGAAAAATTCGCTGGGGTTGCCGGCGGAGAGCGGGTTTGTGCCGGCGGGGCTGCCGTCATTCGATTCCACACGGGTGCATGGGTACCATTATGACCCGGATCGTGCCCGGGCGTTGCTTGCATCCGCCGGTTATCCGGATGGAAAGGGGGTGGGGGTGATCAAATTGCTGACGGTGCCGAATTACGGCGATTTCGCCAACTTTATAGCCCGGCAATTGGAGGACATCGGGCTGCACATCCAGGTGGAAGTCGTGCAGAAGAGTCTCCTGCTGGAAGAGACGGCACAATCGGAAGCACTATTCTTCCGCGGCAGCTGGATAGCAGATTACCCGGATGCCGAGAATTATCTGAGCGTCTTCTATTCAAAAAATCCGGCGCCGCCTAATTATACCCGTTATAATGACCCGGAGTTCGACCGGCTGTATGAGCAGGCGCTGCGGGAGAGCAGTGATTCCGTGCGGTATGAACTATACCGGCAGATGGATCAGCGCGTCATGGATGCATCGCCGGTCATCCCTTTATGGTATGATGAAGTGGTACACCTGATCAATCCGCGGGTCATCGGGCTGACGCCGAATGGGTTGAATTTATTGGAGCTGCGGCGCGTGGATATTCGTTGAGCTGATTTATCTCTAATACAAGGCGCAGTTCCTGAAGTGATCATTCGCTGCGGAGGCTGTTCACGGGGTTGGCCAGGGCAGCCCGGATGGATTGGGCGCTGATGGTCAGCAGGGTGACGATCAGCACTCCCGTTGCTGTTGCGGCGAAGATCCACCAGGGAATGCCGGTGTGGTAAGGGTAGCGTTGCAGCCATTGGTGCATAAGGTAGAAAGCGGCGGGCATAGCGATCAGGAAGGACAGCCCGACCAGGGCGACAAATTCTTTCGAGAGAAGCTGCCAGATCTGAGGGATGGAGGCGCCGAGCACTTTGCGGATGCCGATCTCTTTGGTCCGGCGTTCGGCCATGAAGGATGCCATGCCGAAGATACCCAGCCCGCTGATCAAGAGGGCAAGAAGGGAAAAGGTGGCGGCCAGGCGGCCGATGCGTTCCTCGGCGGCGAATTTTTTTCCATATTCTTCATCGACGAACTGGTAGTCGAACAGGGTGTTGGGCAGGACGCTTTGAAAGGCTGTCCGGATGCGGCCAAGCGCGTCAGGGACGGAGCGGCCGGGTTTCATGCGAACGAGCAGCCAGGTATAATCGGGGATGGCGGTGTCGTCGAGGAAATAGATTTGGCGATCGGGCTGGTCATATGGAGAGCCGGCGATAACGTTGTTTACGACGCCGATCACCGTGTATTGGCGGCCGCTCCAATTCGTGATCCTGGCGCCGATAGGGTGTTGCAGGCCCATGAAGGAGACTGCGCCTTCGTTGATGACAACAGCGGACGAGTCGGTGGCAAGCCCGGCGGAGAAGTCCCTGCCGCGGGTCACCTTCCAGCCGATCGTTCGGCCATAACCGGGAGAGACGCTGATGGTCGAGAATTGGCCGATAATGGCGGGGTCTTTTCCGGGCCAGCTAAATCCGGCGAGTTCGTCGCCATATTGGGTCGCTGCGGTGGAAGACCGGGTCATTTCGGTGACGGCGCCGGTCTGCAGGAGTTCCTGGCGAAGGGTGGGCAGCTTTCGGATATCAGCGGGATTTTTAAGGAGGAATGACACCAGCCCTTGCCGGTCATAGCCAACGGGGCGGTCTTTGGCATAGTCAATCTGGCGGAACACGACGATGGTGCCGACGATCAGCAGGACGCTGACCGAGAATTGGAGCACTACGAGGGTGCGGCGGAAGGTAGTCGACCCGCGCCCGGTGGTGAGTGTGTTTTTAAGGACGTTGACCGGCCGGAAGGAAGAAAGATAGATCGCTGGATAGCAGCCAGCCAGCAGCGCGGTCAGGATGCAGAAGCCGATGGCAGCCAGCCATAACCGGGGGTCATTCCATTGAATGTCGATCGTTTTTCCGGCGAGTGTGTTGAAGAAGGGCCGGGCCAGGATGACAAGGACGAGGGCGAGGATCAGGGCGAGCAAGGACATGAGCAGCGATTCGCCGAAGAACCGGGTGATAAGACGGCCGCGGCTGGAGCCGATCGTTTTGCGGATACCTACTTCTTTGGCGCGGCGCTCGCTGCGGGCAGTGCTAAGGTTCATGAAATTGATGCAGGCAAGGATGAGGACAAAACCGCCGATGATGCCGAAAAGCCAGACGAACTGAATGAGACCTTTGGTGCTTTCATTGCCGGTGAAGGCGGAGTAGAGGTGCCAGCGGGGCATGGGGTTAATGGCGACCTGAGGATGATAGCCGGCGGCCTCCTTATTGTTCTTCAGGTGATCCATAATGCAGTTGCGGAGCCTTGCGGAGAGTTGTGCGGGGTCGGCATGGGGGGCAAGCTGCACATAGGTCTCTTCATTATCAAACCCCCAGTTGTCACGGGAGTCGCGGATGAAGTCGTGGGTGTCGACAAAGAGCTGCCAGGCGCCGATGAACTGGACGTCGCTGAATTCGGAATTGTCGGGAAGGTCCTTGTATACGCCGCGGACGCCGGCGGTCATTTTTATATCGATGGTCACGATCTTTCCGATGGGGTCGGTGTTGCCAAAAATGGCTTTGGCGGAAGAGGCGGACAGGAAGACAGAGCCCGGATCTGACAAAGCGTTTGCCGATCCTTGCAGCATGGTCAGGCCGAGGATCTTTGGGCCGTCCGGTTCCATGAATTTGCCCGTGCGTTTTAGTTGTTTGGTGCCGAATGCCAGGACCCGCTCCTGGGTCCACCAAGATCGTGAGACGCGGGTAAACGCATCCCCGTAGCGGCTGCGGAGCTCGTCGGCGAGGGGGTAAGGCGTAGAAGGGCTGAAAAAGCCACTGCCGTTGGGGGAATAGGACACCAAGACGCGCGCAATCCGGTCGTAGTTCGGGTTGTATTTTTCATAGGAGCATTCGTCGTCGATCCAGGCGGCGATGAGAAGGACGGTAGCCATGGCGACGGCGAGGCCGGCAATGTTGAGCAGGGAGTGCAGTTTATCGCGGAGGAGGTGGCGGAGCGCCAGCCGGAAATAATTCCTTAACATAAAAGTTGATGGATTTTTGGAAGTCGTGTTCCGGGATGATGCAAATTGGTGTAATTTCCACAGAAGCGTCAAAAATAACTGCCATGCTAAGAAACTATCTCCGGATCGCTGCGCGGATCCTCGCGCGGAACAAGCTGTGTACCATTATCAATGTCGCGGGCCTCGCGTTAGGGGTCTGCGGGTGTGTCGTCATCTGGCTGGTGGGTAGCTTTGAAATGAGCTTTGACCGGTTCCATCCCGGCGGGGATCGGATCTATCGGGTCGTGGGAAGTCCGAAGGGGTTTTTGCAATGGTCTCAAGCTATTCCGCCGCTCCCGGAATCGATGCGCCAACAGATTCCGGGGTTGGAAGGGGTGGCGACGTGCTTTGACTTTAATGAAAGCGCGCAAGTAAGGGTGCCGGAGGCAGGGAAGCCGGACAAGGTGGTGGAGTCCCGCATGGCATTGCAGGAGGACTGGGTAACGGGAATAGCGATCGTCAACCAGGAATGGTTCAGGGTCTTTCACTATCAATGGCTGGCAGGCAGTCCCACCTCCGCGCTTTCCCAACCCTTTGCCGTGGTGCTGACGGAGAGCGCGGTGCGACGTTATTTTGGCGGTCTGGCGCCTGCTGATGCCATAGGCAGGGAATTGATCTATGAGGATTCATTGCGGGTTCGGGTAGCGGGCGTGGTCAAGGATTGGACGGAGCACTCCGACGTGGCATACACGGACCTTATATCGTTGCCGACGGTCCAGGTCAGCTTCCTGAAGCAGAAGCGCCATATGGATGATTGGATCCTGCATTCGGGTGGAGGATTATGGTATTGGCCTTATTGTTATGTGAAACTGGCCGGCGGAGTCACTCCCGCGCAGGTCGAGGCGCAGATGGACCGGATCCTGGCGCGGCAGGTGATTGGCGGTCCTAAAATTCCCTTCCGGGAGGTACTGCAACCGCTGGCCGATATCCATTTTAATAATGACTATCGGGACACGCATCACAAGGCGAATATGCC
>DATJMG010000262.1:0-23141 GCA_035508835.1 Puia sp. | reverse complement strand
AGCCTGCGCGCGGGGGCCGCCTTGCTTCTTCACGGCGGTGAAGAAAGCGCACGGGGAGCGTGGTCTTACTGCTTTCGTTGATGCCTATAATGCGAATTGGAGAGTTCTTTTCCAGGTCAATTTCAATCGGCGTAGTTATCGCGTTGTATTGATTGGACTCCATGCAACATTCCGCCTCCTTCCACCGACCTTTATCCGGCGGACCAAACCGCACCAAAATCATATGCTAAGAAATTTCCTTAAAGTCGCCTTCCGAAACCTTGCCCGCAGCAAAGGCTTCGCTGCCATCAATATCTCCGGCCTCGCCGTCGGCATGGCCAGCGCCGCGCTTATTCTCCTGTGGATACAGAACGAGGTGAGCCACGACCGCTTCCACGAACACCTCGACCGGCTTTATGTGATGTACAACCGCGACCAATTCAGCGGCCAGCTGTGGGCATGGAATTCGACCCCCAAGGTCATGGCGACGAGTTTAAAAAAGGACTATCCCGAAGTGGAAGACGTATCCAGGGTTACCAACTCGCCCTTCTTATGCACAGTGGGCAACAGGAAACTGACAGGCAATTCCTGTATCGTGGATTCCGGTTTTTTGCAGATGTTTACGTTTCCCTTGATCCGCGGGGATAAATCAACAGCTTTGATCAAACCGTTCTCCATGGTGGTCACCAGGGCGTTTGCAAAAAAAATGTTTGGCAATGACGACGCAATCGGCAAAACGATCCGCCTGGATTCATCGGATATCTTTACCGTAACCGGCGTACTAAAAGACCTGCCTAATAATACCCTCTTCAATTTTGAATTTTTACTGCCCTGGAGTTACCTGACGAAGTTGAAGTGGGACGACAGCTATTGGGGCAATAATTCCGTGCAGACATACGTGCTGCTGAGAAAGGGCGCCTCGCAACAAAGCTTTGACGCCGCCGTACGAGACATTACCATCAACCATACCAAGGGCACGCAGGATCCGTCTACTACCCGGGTCTTCAGCTGGCCGTTGGCTAAATTATGGCTGTATTCAAGAAGTGAGAACGGCCAACTCGTGGCCGGCAGAATGGTCACGGTAAGACTGTTTGCCGTGATCGCTGCCTTCATTCTCCTGATCGCCTGTATCAATTTTATGAACCTCAGTACGGCAAGAAGCGAGAAACGCGCCAGGGAAGTAGGTATCCGGAAAGTAGCAGGGGCGGCCAAATTGACCCTGATCTCGCAATTCATCGGCGAAAGCGTCCTGCTGTCGCTCTTCGCAGGGGTGATTGCCTGGGCGATCGTGCAGCTGAGCCTGACCAGCTTTAATGCGCTCGTGAATAAACAATTGTTTTTGGATTATGGCGATTACCGCTTCTGGCTGTACAGCCTGGGCTTTATCCTGTTTACCGGCATCCTGGCCGGCAGTTACCCGGCCTTTTTCCTTTCGTCCTTTAAGCCGGCAGCCGTCCTCAAAGGATCGTTCAAGGCCGCACACGCAGCAATCAACCCGCGAAAGATCCTCGTCGTCCTTCAATTCACCTTCGCGATCATCCTGATTATCTGCACGATGATCATCGTTCGCCAGATCAACTATGCCGAGGCCAGAAATACCGGCTATGACCGGGACCGGTTGGTCTATTCCTTTCTGACGGGCGATACATACAAGAATTATGACCTCATTAAACAGGGGCTTCTGAACAGCGGCGCAGCTATCGCCGTGACCAAATCCATGAGCCCCATAACCCAACGCTATAGCGACGGCTGGGGATACTCCTGGCCGGGAAGCACCAAGGATGACAGCAAGCTCGATTTTATCAGAATGAGTACCGACGCGGATTTCACGAAGGCGATGGGGATCACTCTCCTCCAGGGCAGAGATATTGATATCCGGAATTATCCTTCCGACAGCAATGCCGTTCTTTTGAACGAAACAGCCGTCAAAAAAATGCATTTGAAGAACCCCCTGGGTGCCCTTATCAGAGATGATGATGAAAAATGGACCGTAGTAGGCGTTGTAAAAGATTTCATTATAGAATCCCCCTACGAACCCATCAACCCCATGATGATAAGCGGCCCCGCCAGTTGGTTCAACGTGATCCACTATAAGCTCAACCCCGCCAGACCGGTTGCAGAAGACCTGAGCCGGGCCGAACAGGTCTTTAAGGAATACAACCCGCAATACCCCTTCGAATATCATTTTGCTGACCAGGAATATGAAAAGAAATTCGAAGACAGCAAGCAAACCGGAACCCTGGCTGCCCTGTTTGCAGGTCTCACCGTTTTCATCTCCTGTCTTGGTCTTTTTGGGCTTGCCATGTTCATGGCCGCAGCCCGGGTGCGCGAAATCGGCGTGCGCAAAGTACTGGGGGCCAGCGTCGCAAGCATAACGGCACTCCTCTCAATAGATTTCCTCAAGCTCGTCCTCATCGCATTCCTGATTGCCATCCCCGTAGCCTGGTATGCCATGAACGAGTGGTTACACCATTATGCCTATAATATAGGGATCGAGTGGTGGATATTTGCGCTGGCCGGCATTCTATCGATCCTGATCGCATTGGGAACGGTCAGCTTTCAGGCGATCCGCTCGGCCGTCGCCAACCCGGTCAAAAGTCTCCGGGTGGAATGACCGGGGACATAGCCTAACTCCCCGGTTGCGGCTGCGCCGTCAGCTTCCAGTCCGGCCGGATATAATGACAGGTATACCCGTTCGGGTATTTCTGCAAATAATCCTGGTGATATTCTTCGGCCACCCAGAACGGTCCCGCAGGCGCCACCTCTGTTACGATGGGTGCCTTATAGATCCTGGCTTCGTTCAGCTCGGCGATCAACCGCTGGGCCGTCTCCTTCTGCTGCTCGTCTACATAAAAAATAGCAGACCGGTAAGAAGTCCCCACATCATTTCCTTGCCGGTTTGTCGTAGTCGGGTCATGGATCTGGAAGAAAAACTCCAACAGTTTCCGGTAGGATAGTTTCTCCGGCTCGTAAACTATCTCGATCCCCTCGGCATGTGTCCCATGATTACGATAAGTGGCATTGGGCACATCTCCGCCCGTATAACCGACGGTCGTGGAAATGACACCCGGAAGTTGGCGGATCAGCTCCTCCACTCCCCAGAAACATCCCCCTGCTAAAATGGCTTTCTCTATGCTCATAGTTGATTCCCTTTTTGCAAAGATAACATGGTAAAGATAACACGGCGACCGCTTCCACAGTTCAACCGGCATGTACCGCTACTTTCCACCCTGGACCCCGGTCGATCTCTCGGGTCCCGGCCGCGGTATTCTGCTGGAAATCCCACAACAATTTCACTGTCAACATTTTAAATAAGCCCCTACCCCTGGCCCGATTATTTATATCCTTTCCGTGGTATGAAAACACCACAACTCCAACGGGGACTACTGATCCTTGCCATGACTGTACTGTTGGCGATAGTGGCGTTTTGTGGCTATAAGGTACATACGCTTTCAGCGCAGGCGGAAGCCATCCGGCGTGATTACAGCACCACCAACAACGTCAGCTTCGGCATCCTTTCCGTCAACAAATGGCGCGACCTCGTCATCGCTTCCGTATCCCGCGAGATCCAGGACTTCACCCTGACACCCGCCGAAAAGGACTCGCTCGAAAAAGAAGTTGACCAACTCCTCAATAGTCTGATCACCAAAGGCGACAGCGCCATGAACGCGCACAAAAGGTCAATCGGCGGCAAACTCCAACAACTGGCCTACCATGCCTTCGTCCGAAAACGCCAGCTCCGCAAAATGGTACCCGGCTTTTCCCGCAAGATCACCGATGAAATGCTGGACCCCAGCAGCAAGCGCAGGTTGAAATACCTGGCCCGCAACAAGCTCCAGGACCTCGGTGAGGATATCTATGACAGTTCGAAGACCGCGGAGAAAAAAACCCTCGACTCCATCTACCAGCGATATCACCTCGATTCTGACAGCGCGTTCCAGCAATACACCGATACGACGCTGCCCATCCTGGAACATTCCACCTATATCTACACCTATATCACCCTCGGGGTCATCCTGCTGGTTGTCGGCCTCTGGTACCTCTTACGCAAACAGCGCCATCTCTATGTCGCCTTTTATATCATGTCGATCATCATCGCCCTCGTCCTCTTGCTCGTCGGCCTCACCACGGCCATGATCGATATCGACGCCCGCATCAACTCCATCAATTTTGAGCTGCTGGGGGAGACCGTCTCCTTTAAAAACCAGGTAATCTTCTTCCAAAGCAAAAGCATCCTGGATGTAGTCGGTATCCTCCTTTCCACCGGCAAATACGACTCGATCTTCGTCGGTATCCTCATCCTGGTCTTCAGCATCCTCTTCCCCATTACCAAGCTGCTGTCCACCGGGGTCAGCCTCCTGAGCCGGCGAAAATGGGCCAAAAACAAACTCATCCACTACTTCGCTTTCCAGTCCGGCAAATGGAGCATGGCCGACGTTACCGTGGTCGCGATCTTCATGGCCTATATCGGCTTCAATGGAATTCTCCAGTCCCAGATGGGCTACCTCAACCACCAATCCGACGCCTTTACCAGTATCGCCACTAACAAAACATCGCTGCAACCCGGCTATATCATCTTTGTGGCTTTCGTCCTTTTCGGGCTTGCACTTTCACAGATCCTCAAAATGATCATGGAAAAGAAGCCGCCAGCTTCCCCAACTTCCCATTCCCCGGCATCGACCGCCACCCATCCGGGTTAAGCACATCGACCACCACTCATCCGGGTTAAGCAGCAGGCGCAAAAACAGCAGGCATCGGACTGCGGAGCATCAGAGGCCGTTTGGGGCTTTTAAATGGAACGGTAAAGGTGGATGCCAGCCCGGAAAAGGGCTTTACGCTTGAAATAGTCATCCCCCTTGTCAAATCCTGACGACCCGTCCCTCATCTTACCCTTGCCCCCGGCTGGTGCGCCATCAACCGGTTGATCACCGCCTGCACCTGCTCCACCGGCCGCGCCTCTACCAAATGCGCCTGCGGCCCGGCAGGATCATCCACCCATTGGTCACTCCCATCCGCATTGACCACCAGCTTCCCCCGCTTCACTGTATAATACGGCGCATACCCGCCAATCCCCACCAGCACCGCGGTCTCATCCCAGCTGCTCCGCCCCGCACTGTCCTCGGCGGCGAGCGGTATACTGATCCGGAAAACATCCTTCACCGGATCATGCCGGATCGCCCGATCCCGCACGATCGGCAACCCGCACTTGATCTTTACGCCGATGTCGAACCCGCTGAGCAATACGGGCGTCGGCCAGCCTCCAAACACCGCCTGCGAAGCCGCTGCATCCTTCATCACATTGAACTCCCAACCCCGCGGGAACTTTCCCGCCATGGACACCAGCTGCCTGACCTTCTTCCTCACCAGCTCGAACCCGCTCAACGAAGAATATTTATCCGGCCCCGAACGCAGCAAACCCGCCAGATTGGTCATGAACCCTACTGTAATGATGACTACACTGTGATCCGGCTGCCGCGACAACACCTTGCGGTACAACGTCACTGCATCCTGCGCCTGCTCATTGCGGACGACCGCATGCGGATACTTTGCGATGATACTGTCCGTCCAGTGCTGCGTATCCCGCTGACTGACCGCATTCCCCTTCGGTACGCCGATCGGGATTCCCGGGCGCCCGAAATAAGTATTGAACACATCCAGCACCGCGGCCACCCCCTCATATTTGTTGCTGGCCATCGTGGCCAGGACCCTCGCCTTGCCGCTGTCCGCAAAAGCATGCAGCAGCGCGATCGCCCCCACATCATCATAATCCGGGCCCATATCGGTGTCGAAGATCACCCGCACCGGCCCTCCGGCCCTATCCCCAACCGGCCCGCTGCCCCGCGTATCCCCCGCACCGATCCACCCCGGCAACAACAGCGCGCATATCACCCCAACCCTCCATGTTATCATAAGGCAATTTTTTGTTCCCCTCCCTTCAACTCCACCTCCTTCCCGCCATACACAAACCTCCCCGTCACCCCCGCCGGCAATTCCACCTCCCCCGCTACCCCCGCCCCACGCCTTCGCAGCTTCACCCGGATCATCCCCCCCGGATGCGGCATGCTCCCCTCCACCGCGGTCAACTCGCCCAACGAGGGTCGGATCAGCACCCGGCTGAACCCGGGCGCATCCGGCATGATGCCGCAGATCGTCGCCAGGAAATCGTACACCGGGCTCGCGCTCCACGCATGACAATCCGACCGCGTGGGCTCGGGCGTCTCCGCAAACGTCGTCAACCCGATCTTCAGCATCTTCCGCCACGGCCCCAACTGCGAATAATAAAGATCGGCCATACCGACCGCCTTCATCGCCTGATTCAAATAAAACCGGAAATAGAAGGTGGCCTGAGTCAAGGTGCTGTCGAAAAGTATCTTTTCCATCACCGCCCGCCGGTCCGCCGCCGGAATCGCATCCGCCAATATCGCCAATATCCCCGCATGCTGACTGTAACTATTCTTCTCCGGCGTATTCGCCATCTCGCCGCGCCGCTTGTCATAACAGGCCGTATATGTCCCCCGCTCCAACTCCCCCGCCAGCCTTCGGCACCGGACAGCCTCGTCACCATACTGCCCGCCGAAATACCTGAACAGCCCGGCCGCCTGTTGTAACGTATACGCATACTGTAACGTGATCACCGCGGAATGCCCATCCGATGCCCCCGGCGGCTGACCATCCCCAAAGGCATCCGCCCAATCCACGAAACCCCACCACGGCATCGGTCCCAGCATCCCCATCGCCGAATCGACATGCCCTTCATACCAGTCCAGCACGCCCCGCACCGCGGGCAGGAACTGCCGGATAAACTGATCATCCCTGCGCAACATCCAATAGTCATGGATCATCACGATCCACCACAACGAAAACGGCGGGATAACCTGGAACCGGTTGCACGGATACCTTCCCTGCGTCAACCCTTCGGGTATCCGCGAATGATAGAAGTCCAGCAACGCCTTGCGCATCAGCCGGTCATCCCCCGTCACATACAGCGAGATCAAACTCTGGATCCGCGTATCCGCCTCATACTGCAATTGCTCATAGTATGGACAGTCAAAATACGTTTCCCCCGCACACAGTCTCGCCGTCCGCCATCCCACATCCCAAATGGCCCGCAACGAAGAGTCGTTGCTGACAAAAGTTGCCCTGCGCTCGAACGGATACCCCGTATACATCCCATACAGATCATCGATCGCCAGCGGGTCATCCCCGGTCGCAATATCCAGTTCCATATACCGGAACGTGCGCACCCACAACGGCCGGAACATCCGCCGGATACCCCCATCCGCAACGTAAACATCATAGTCGCCTCGCAACTCCTTTCCCGTTATCTCCCCGCGATCCCCCTTCTGCCCGTTCTTATCGACCAGCGCCTCTGCATAGCTGAGCCGGATAGCCGCGCCCTTTCCACCACTTACCGTCATCTCCGGATAAGCGACCGTATTATAGGTTTGATCAAGCAGGATGCGAAAGGTCGTACGCGCCGGAATCGTAAATGCCCCCCTCCCGGCCAGCATCCCCATTATCCCCAACCGGATCGCCGCTGAATCCTCCAACCCGCCCGGCGTCTGCCTCCCGCCCCGCGTCTCCGACCCGCCCCGAGTCTCCCTCCCTCCCGGCGTCTCCGACCCACCCGGCAACTCTCCCCCGCCCGGCATCTCCGCCCACCGGCGCACAAGCGGGATCCGCTGCTGCCGCTCTTCCATCTGCGGTATCGCCCGCGGGACCAACGTCCACAAATTGTCGGTCCCCGAACCCCACGGCGCGGGCCTGGTCACCCCGACCGCTGCCGGCCATCCCCTGTCATCATACCCGGGCTGCTCCCAACCCCAGGGATAAGCGGCCCCCTGCACGGAATCCCCCGGGCCGGTGACTTTATAGACCCCGAGCCTCCGGCCAATATCCGTCGAACAAGGATGGTACGCATCATCCCGCATCACCTTCCAGTTCCGGCCCGTATTCACCACCTGCTCCGCCTGGGAATCCCCCTGCACGAGAAAAGCCGTCTGGTTGGAAATCTGCGCCGCGGGCGCATATACCCCCATGTTCCACACCAGGGCCGCAATCACATTGGAGCCTGCTTGCAAATACCGCGCGATATCCACCGTCTCGTAATTCCAATGCTGCAGGTCACCCCGCGCCGGCCCGCTGCACACCGCATGACCATTCACCCATAACCGGTACCGGTTGTCCGCACTGACATGCACGATGAAACGCTCGGGCTGACGATCCAGGACAAACGATCTGCGGAAATGATAGACCCCATACTCGCGCCCGCCAATCCCCGGACAACTGATCCACGACGCGGGCCACTCTTGCTGAAATAACTTCGGATTGATCGGCAGATCCTGCCCGATCAGGCGCACTGGAAACCAGGCCGTCAGAAAAGCCGCAACAACGAATATTTTTGACATGGGAAAACGAATTTAATGACTTCGTCGACACAACAAACTGCCCCTTCTATGAAAAAAGACATTTTATCCATCCCGTCACTGCCCGCACTACCACAGTGAGCCGGGCCGCAGACCCCTCTGTCAACAGGAAGTCCTCAGCGGCCGCTATGTTAAGCTGACAACAGCAAACCTGGCCAGATAATCACGGCTCTGCTTCAACGCAGCGTATACGTCAATGGCCGACTTATCCAGCTCGATTATCATCCATTCAACATCCGGCGAACATGCCCCGACGATACCCGGGATGTCCAACGACCCCTGCCCGACAGGCGTCATCGGATCAGGCTCATCCTTGATTAATTTGTCATTAAAAACGGCGGGCCCATCCTTTATATGTATAAACCGTACTCTGTTCCTGAGTTTCCTGAGGATCGTGGCGGGATCTTGCCCTGCCACCTTCACCCAATAAACATCGGTTTCAAAAAAGATATCGTGATCCAGCTCTTCGTTCAATACTTCATATACCAGTTTGCCCCCGACATGATTTCGATACTCCCACCAATGGTTATGCAACCCAAAACGCAACCCATTGTCCTTCGCCAATCGATTACTTTCTTTATAGATCCCAATAAGCTCTTTGGTGCCCTCCAGCGAACTGTATCGCTTATCCTCCGGCCATCCATGCCAGATCAGATTTTTGCAATGGTAGGCTTTGGCTGTATTCACAAGATTCGCAATATTATCCCTGGTTGGGATGTCGACATGGCAAGACGTCACGCCAAGCCCGAATTCGGTAAGCGTATCGGCAGCGGTCTGCACCGTGACGGTCTTCGGCCAGAACGCCGTCTCCACATTCCTGAATCCGAGATCGGCAAGCCGTTTCAGACTACCCCTGAAGTCTTTGGCAATGGCCTCCCGGATCGTATAAAGCTGCACCGCGACCCGATGCTTGCCCGCCGCCAGTTTCACCACGCCAGGGATAGCAGCTGCAACCAACCCCATGCCGGCTGACTGAATAAAATCTCTTCGATTGCTCATAAATAAAAAAGATTTTGTACGCCCTTAACTTAATTCTGCTGATCCATCCAGCGATACCTGTCCGCATGCTGCTCCCTCTCCACATGCGAATGCACATCGATGACCATGATCTCCGAGCCCGCCGACTTCATCGGCGGCCACGTGGGTAACCCCTTCCCGTTCGGATCACCTGTCTTGATGAAATTGGCAAAATAGGCCTCCATCGTCGCAGACACTTTATCGTCATCTGCCGTCCAGGCATAAACAGTATTGGTATGCAGATTACCCAACGCGTATTCGATTTCCCACGAATGACTGGCCCCCATGGGCGCCGGCTGACCCCCCATAGCCCCAACCGCCGGCGGCCGGGGATGTGCATACAGATAACGATATACCGGTTTTTCCCCCGTAGCCGTTGCCCGATCGATCCATTTCCACGTACTGTAGGCAATGAAACGGTTCGTGGCCAGATCCGTCGCCGCCTGCCTGACCTCCTCGGGCGTAGTTGCCTTGTACAGGTTCAGCACCTCATCCGCCTGATCGCCATATAACTTGCGCACCGCGGCCTCAAAATTCTCCACCGTCGGCGAAGAAGCACCCAGTACGCCCTGATAAGGAACCTCCGCGGAGTTCCACCCGGCTAATAACGGCACCTTCATCTGATCGCCGGCGGAATAGATCTCATCAGGCGCCTCGGGAAGAAAATAACCGTCGACGATTGGCCAGAATCTCCCACCCTTTGCCGCCGCCTGCAAAAGATCCGTCGCACTCATCGCCCGCAGATCCGCAATGGACTTATTCCCCAGCCGGGCCGCAAAGGCCGCGCCTTGCTTCTCGGCAGTGTCCAGCGGCTCCGGTTTGATATTACCCGTCAACCCGCCGCTCTCCCCGATCGCCCCGGCAAACAACCCCTTAGACAACGGCGATGCCATTTGCGCACATACCGAGATCGACCCGGCCGACTCTCCCGCAATCGTTACCCTGGCCGGATCGCCGCCAAACGCCGCAATATTTCGTTGCACCCACTCCAACGCCGCATGTTGATCCAGCAACCCGTAGTTGCCGGAAGAGTGATGCGGGGATTCTTTGGTCAGGTCCGGATGTGCCAGAAAACCGAATATCCCTAACCGATAGTTGACCGTCACCGCTACAATTCCTCTTTTCGCCATGCTTTCTCCATCATACCGGTACTCGCTCCCATCCCCCGCGGAAAAACCACCACCATAGAAATAGACCAGCACCGGTAAATGATTCCCCGACGCCGGCGCCCAGACATTCAGATACAAACAGTCTTCACTCACCCCGGCCGATCGGAATTTCATATCACCGTATATCGGAAGCTGCATCGCCCGGGGCCCGAAAGCCTGCGTCTTCCGGATACCCTGCCACGATCCGACCGGCTGCGGATCCCTGAACCGCAAGTCGCCGACCGGCGGCGCAGCATAAGGAATACCCTTAAAGGAATGTACCCCGGATGCCTCCACCGTTCCCTGGATCGAGCCGCTCATCGTAGCCACAACCGGGCCCTGGCCGCTCACCGTAGCCACAACCGGGTCCTGGCCGCTCCCCTGCGCCCGGATGCCGGCCGCCGGTAAAAAAAGGATTATTGCCGGATAGATTAGATTTTTCATGTTATAAATATAAAGGATTATCCCGGCCGCTCCCGTCTCCTCCCCATTTACCATGATTTTTACGGGAAATCAAGGAAAATACCCCCCTGTACATACGCTTCGACCCCCTCCCGCGTTTATAGGCCACACGGAGCCGCCCTAGGGACGGCTCCACCCGTCATCTTTAAATCCTAAGAAAACAAGCATTCTTATGAAAACAACAATCCTCTTCTTCATCCTCATCCTGAGCTTTGGCCTTCTGAAAGCTTCCGATGGGTCCAATAACCGCGAGAAGAGCCCCGCCGTCCACAACATCCTTTCCAATCAATTGCCCGCCAGGCTTTTGACAGTCATCAAAAAAAGTTACAAGGACTATTGGATCACCGATCTTTACAAAGTGAACACAGGCGGCAAGACTTCCTATTTCATCACCCTGGAAAATGCGGATCAAGCCGTAAAACTTAATACCAGCCACTCGATCAGCTGGGCGGTTACCCGCATCGTCCCCAAAAATTCCGCCGACCGCTAACCCTTGATCAATAACAAAAGGACAAGGCCCCTATGCATGAAGAACCGGCATGGTCAGGCCTTGTTCGCCTATTTCAGTCGTTGCCGGCCTATTTTTGCCATAGCCTGTGGCCCTTATTCGCATTTCCCCGATATTTGCAGATTATTTTCTAAATCCCTGCAGATTTGACCAGCGGTCGTTTGTTCCTTATGGTGATCCTCCTTTTGTCGGTCGGCCAGGTTCGCGCCCAGGTGCAAAAGAACGTTCCCCTTACCGTTGCCAAGAACGCCCGGGCCCAGGACAGCGTCCACCATCGCCGCCGCCTCGTGCCCCAAAAAGACATCACCGACGAACTGCACTTCCTCTTCAAGAAGAAAAAACCGGATACCATCCAGCAAGAGGTGCGGCACCTGACCTTTTCCGTCCTGCCCGCAGTGGGATATACCCTGACCACACGCGCAGCTATTACCCTTACCGGTAATGCCGCCTTTCGCATGGATACCAGTGTCACGGCGACCAGGATCTCGACGATCACTTCCAGCGCAAACTACACGGAAAACAAACAATTCTCCGTTCCGCTGGAGACCAATATCTGGGCAAAAGCGAACAAATACAACTTCGTAGGCGATATCCACTTCATGAAATACCCACAGGCAAGTTTTGGGCTCGGTTCGAACTCCTGGATCGGGAATGTGGACTCGATGGCATACAATTATATCCGCTTCTATGAAATTGTTTACCGCCAGATCACCCACAACTTCTTCGCCGGCGCCGGCTATATCATCGACTGGCGGTACCATATTACCTACGACAATACCAAGGCGCCCATTCCGGATGATTACGAACGATATGGGCCCCAGTCCACGACCCTGTCAACCGGCTTCACACTCAACGCCCTCTATGATGCGCGTGATAACTCCATCAACCCCTACAAAGGCTTTTATACCAACCTTACCTACCGGAACAACCTGCGGTTTATGGGGAGCAACAGCAATTGGTCATCCACCATCATCGATGTACGCAAATATTTCAATTTCCCATCCGGTTCGCGCAATATCCTGGCCCTTTGGAATTATGACTGGCTTGTGCTGACCGGCAAGCCACCTTACCTCGACCTGCCTTCCACCAATTGGGACACCTATTCAAGTACCGGCAGAGGATATATCCAGGGCCGGTTCCGCGGCGATGAAATGGTCGACTTCGAATCCGAATATCGCTTCCCGCTCACTGCCAATGGCTTCCTCGGCGCCGTGGTCTTCGCCAACGCGGAGTCCTTTTCGGGGCTGAACTCCCACCGGCTCCAAAACTTTCAACCCGGCTGGGGCGCCGGCCTTCGCGTAAAACTGAACAAAACCTCGCGGACGAACGTGGACATCGACTACGGATTCGGGACCCAGGGTTCCAACGGCCTCTTCGTCAACATCGGCGAACTTTGGTAGTCTGCCTCCAAATGTCAGGCTTCGGCAACCGGACCCCTCCCTGTCGGCGAAGCCGGCGAATCACTGTACAACATGGATGATGCCGACTGATAAAACTCATCAAGGTTCGCCACATCACCACCCAACCCTAGCCACCGCAGGATCATCGAATAGATCTCACCCGGCTTAACTCCCTGCCGCCGGAGATACTGCACCGATGTAGCTCCCGCGGACTTTGACAACTTTTCCCCACCGGTTGTCGCCAGCAATTCGTGGTGATAAAACCGGATACGCCCGAATGCACCCGGCCCCAACTGCGCCGCCAGCCACCGCTGCGCGGCCGTCGACGCCCGCAGATCGTCTCCCCTCACCACCAGATCGACACCAAAATACAGGTCATCGATCACCGACGTCAGCTGATACGCCGGATATCCATCCTTCTTCCGCACCACAAAATCCGTCATCTCCGCCGGCAACCCCTCCAAACCCCCGCCCACCTTCACCGCCCCAACCCCCTCCGTCTTCACCCGCCAGCTGCACCCCTCCTGATCGAGCGATAAACCCCTTTCCCGGCACGTTCCCGGATATACTCCCTCGGGACTTCCACGCAAGATCACCGACCGGCTGCAATCACAGGCAAAGACTTTTCCGCCCTCCCTTAACCACTCCAGGGCCTCCCGATATCTTCCCATCCGATGCACCTGCGACCATGTCCGCTCGAATTCTTCCCAACTTCGCGGCCCCTCATCCCAGGGAATTCCCATAAAACTCAAGGTCTCGAAAATATCCTCCACATACTCCCTGCTCATCCGCTCCCTGTCAAGGTCGTCAATCCTCAGCAGGATCGACGCTCCGGACCGCCGCGCCAACCCGGCCGTCAACGCGAACGACATGACATTCCCCAAATGCAGAAACCCGCTGGGTGTCGGCGCTAACCTCGTTCGGTTGGATCGCTCCATCATTGGTCCTCCCATTATTTGTCCTCCATAATAAACAAAGCCCCCGCGTCGGTCCCTCCATAATAGACAAAGCCCCCGCGAACGCGGAGGCCTGCACAAAGATAAAATAATTTTTAGTGCATGTCCCTATAAAGCCGGAAATATAAAGCCTTTCTCAGGGATACGAGAGCCTGGTGCATGTCGGCCTCAGCCTGGGCCTTGCGGCCGCCGAAGTCATCGGGAGCGTCATGCAAGTGCTTAATACCATCTTCGAGGTCATGCATCGCCTTTGCAATGTTGGGATGCCTGGATTCCTCGGCCCTCATGAGCTGGAGCTCTCTGGGAGCCGGAGGCCGATTGCCGATAATAACATCAACGCTGATCATCGGGCCCTGTGCAAAGCCAATCGTAGATACCAGCAACATGACGGAGAGAGAGAGGATTAGTTTTTTCATACTCCTTTTTTTGGGTTTGAAGCAAAAAACGGCAACCTTATCCGTTTATTGCAATATGTTACTCCCATTAACATCTCCTGTTACTCCCATTAACATCTCCCATGCCCGCTCCTATTTCTCCTCCAGCCACATCCTGAATTCCTGGACCTTCGGCGGGTTTTCCGGCGTCAAAGTAAACCGCACCACTATATTGGCTTTCTCACCTATTAGTTTAAATGTTCCCCGTAACCCGTTATCCGCCTGGATCTCGCCTACCCGAACGATCTTCCCCGCCCGCGCGTAAAGCTCCTCACTCTCTTTCTTCAGCGAATCCACAAAATAATCCAGCCAGAAATTTTCCGCAAAGACCCCGCTCTCCTTCGCCCCCTTCCATTCCGGCAGCAAGTCTACCAGTTCCCGCTTGCGCTGCTGAAGGGCCCTCGACACCGGGACCGCTCTCGGCCTGAGCCCGGCCAATGTCACCAGCGTGTCCAATACCTGCAAATTGATGGCCCCCATATTCGCATAGGTCAGATTGGCAAAGCTGATCACACCCACGCCATAATCCGGCAGGGTATTCCAGTTGCTTCCAAACCCCGGCAACCCGCCGGTATGCCCTACAAATGTCCGGCCCTTACAGTCATGCGACCAGCGGATTCCATAGGCATATGAAGAAGTCATGGGACAGATCGGCCCATCCCCATAATACCGGAATTCGGCATTAAGGTTATTGAACGTCCGGGGTTGCTGCATCTCCCTCCTGCTGCTCCGCTTCAATATCCCCTCATCCCCGCCGCTCCGCGATGGCCAGGCGTCGAGCTGAAAAGCTTCGTATTTCGCAAAATCTTCGAGCGTGGTAATTAGCCCGCCCATGGCCCCGTATGCGCCGTCATGCAGCATAGGCTGCTCTACCCACTGCCCGTTCAACATCCTGTACCCATGCGCCAGCCGGTCCGCCGGCACCTTCGCATACTCCCAGTACGTATTCGTCATCCCCAGCGGCTGCAGGATGTGCTCATCAATATATTGCTCATACGGCTGCCCGGATACCTGCTGTACGATATACCCCAGCAACGCAAACCCCGTATTGCTGTATTCATACCCGATACCCGGACTGTTCGAAAACGATAACCCTTTTTTGACCATCTCCAGCAGCTGCACATCGCTGTCCGCCAACTGCCGGTCACCCCAGGGATTGTCTTCCGGCAATCCTGCCGAATGGGTCAGCAGGTTTCGGATCGTGATAACCGGCGCATCTGACGCCGGCCCCCGTTGGCCTTTTAGCTCCGGAATATATAGATACGCCGGATCATCCAGCTTCAGCTTGCCGGCATCCCGCAGCTGAAGGATCGCCACCGACACAAAACTTTTTGTCATGGAGGCGATCCGGAAATCTGTCTGCGAACTGACCGGGATCTGCTTTTCCACATCACCCAGCCCTACCGCGCCTGTATGCACCAGCCGCCCCCCGGCTACGATCCCATAGACCATCCCCGGCATCCGGTTCCGCGTCGCATACCGGCTGAATAACTTGTCGATCACCGGATAAGCAGCAGCCAGCTTCGCCGTATCCACCCACCCCCCAGGCCCGATCCGCTCCAAAGCATCGTCCACAACCGTATCCGCAGCCACCGGTTTTCCGACCATATGATCGTAAACGATCCTCGATACCGTCGATTCCATCTCTACAGCCTTGCCGTAATCGGCAACTCCCTTCGACAACAAAACCAGCACATACTTCCTGCCGTCGGGCAAAAACACGATGCCCGAGTCATGACAAATGCCTTCGATCCATCCGCTCTTGCTGGCCACCTGTACCCCGTCCGGTAACTTTCCAGCAATCACCTCCTTGAAATGCTGCGCCTTCAAAATATCGATCATCGCAGAGCAGGACGTAGCGTCCACGGCCTTTCCACTCGCGATCTGGCGAAAAATGACCATCAGGTCATATGCCGTCGTCATATTGTTCATCCCCTTCCGGAACGCCTTCTCATCCTCAACTCCCCGGAGCACCCGGATATCCATCGCCCCAAGCTGTCGCATCGTCGCCATGACATTCGCCGCCCCCACCGCTTCGATCACCAGGTTGGTGGACAGGTTGCTGCTTTGCGTGATCATCCGGTACAACAGCTCCCGCAACGGCAGTTTCTTTCCCGCCTGACGGTATAGGTCCGTCTCACTATCCGTCGTGGAATCCAGCTCATACCGGCTGCCGTCCGCAATGCTGATGAAGTCCGTATGGACCGGCAATGAATCGGTCAGGGATAGCCGATGCGCCGCCACTTGCCGGAACGCTTCGATCAATACCGGCGTTTTCATCGTACTGGCTGCATGATACAACGTATGGGCATTCAGCAAAAGCTGCTGCCCCGTCGACAAGTCCTCGAAAGCCAACGCAAAGCTCGCCCCCGGTTCCCGGT
The DNA here is from genome assembly GCA_035508835.1 of Puia sp. Lineage (GTDB taxonomy): Bacteria > Bacteroidota > Bacteroidia > Chitinophagales > Chitinophagaceae > Puia. The sequence continues at coordinate 6,430 of DATJMG010000262.1, read as the reverse complement.
TATAGACGTTCTCGATCTCCCGGCGCATCCCGGCCGTATCGTTGACCATAACCGGCCGCGTTCCGGCTCCGCCCGCCGTCAGGCCCGCGACAATACCCGTTATCAGCGTATTAAAAAGGAATGGAATCATCCGCCAATATACTCAATATCATCGTACCAGGATCATCGTGCCCTTATGGAACACGGTATGGCCCTCATAGGTAGTCCCCTCCACAATCCATACATAAGTGCCGCTATCCTGCAGATGTCCCTGGACACGGCCATCCCATCCGTCCCCGATCCTGGTCGTATAGTAGACCAGTTGCCCCCATCGGTTGTATACCCGGAAGAATTTCAGGCTGCTTATGCCGACCGGAACGGGCCGGAATATATTGTTGGTTGGCCCGGTTGGTGTAAAGGCATTCGGAACGAAGATATCAGGGGGCGTTTTGAAGACCGCTACCAGTACGGTGCCGGTCCCTGTACAGCCATACTGTGACGTTGCCGTTACGAGGTACCGGACCGAATCCGTCTCGCCGCTATATATCCCGACAGGATTGTAGATATCGGGATTGTTCAGCCCCAGGTCCGGAGTCCAGACAAAACTGTCACCTCCCGGCGTGGTCGTATCGTTGGACGTGGCGTTCAGTTGCAAAGGCTCCCCGATAACCACGGAAGTATCATTTCCCGCATTCACGATGATCGGCGGCAGCTCCCGCACCTGGAAGGTGTCCAGCAACAGGTTCGGACACCCCGCATTTTCGACGCTGAGCACATAGTCGGTCGTCGTTTTCGGGGTGGCTACAGGATTCATGGTATACGGGAGGCCGGTGACCTGGTCATTGCCCACTCCCGTCAAGGTGCCCGTATTGCTCCAGGCATAATTCGTCCCTATGGTGATGACCGCATGGAGACTTGCAGGCGTATTGTAACAAACAACAGTATCCGCCGGCGCATACGTGGCCTGTGGGAACGGAACATTCACATAACTGACCGTAGCGATCGTGCTGCTATCCGGCGGACAAACCCCGCTCTGCACGATCACCCGGAAATCCGAGCTGACCGTAACCCCCTCTACATTATATTCAGAAGCCGTATCCGCCGGCACGAACGATGTCCAGTTTATCCCATCCGTTGAAGACTGCCAGTTCACCGGGCTGCCCGTGTCCCCTGACAGCTGGATCAAAGCATCCTTGTTTTGACCTTCACAGAAGGACAACGAAGCGGGATTCAACGTTCCACCAACACTTCGCGGATCCACCAGCACCGTAGACCCCGACGTCGTGTCGACGGCACACGACTGCCCATTCTGGATCAGCGCTTTGTATAGCGTGGTAGCGGTCAGGTTGGTGGCCGTATATTGCGAGGTAGTATCGTTGATTGCCGTCGTAACTCCACCGGAAGTAGCCGTCCAGCCTACAACCGATCCCCGGTTTCCCGCCGTAGTCAGGGTTACGGAGTTCACCCCGGTGCATACCTCCATGCCACCGCTGATAGCCCCCGCTACCGTCGGCTGTACCGTCGCCACATTGATCGTTGCATCCAGGTTCGCGCAGCTGTTCTGTTCATGCACGGTGACCGTGCCCGGATCGGTACCGACCGTAACTTGCAAGATGCTGCTGTCCGCACCCGAGTTGATCGACCAGTTGGACGGCACTGTCCAGAAATAGGTGGCGCCTCCCAGTCCCGGGACTGAATAAATGAGGGTAGCCCCGATACACGCAGAGGAATCGCCGCTGATCTGCAAGCCTCCGCAGGTATTGCGTAAAGCAACATAGGAATAGGCAAAATGCCCGCCCGGAACGCAATTGTCGGTTTCGAACGTGAGGACCACCTGGGTGCCCCTATATGGGGAAAGATCGAAGGTAACCTCCGTCCAGCTCTTGTACCAGACATCCTGCAAATGCGGGGCATTCGGCCCGGGGGGTGCATTAGGATCGGAATTCGGCGACTCCTTCAGACTGAGCTTGAAGCCCTCGCTTTCCGCTAATGCCGTATCCAGCGTTGCCCCGGTGCCCAACTGACTGGAATTATTGAAAGTGGGTAAAAAATATTTGGGCGAAGCACAGGTCACGATGCTGTCCCCGGCCGTTAAGGTCGCCGAGAACAACGGCTGCTCATTGGAATTGTGCGTCCCGTTCTCCAGCACCATCGCATATGCATAGGTCATTGTATAGGGCTCGGTCGTTGGCCCCGGCGGTACATTGATGTAATAGCTAACCCCCCGGACATAGCCGCCGGCCGCACCCCCGGCTGTAGAATGCGTGATGGAAGTGGAACCCAGCTCGAGGGAATTGGTGTATTGATATCCGTTTATTTCGGGGATCGTGGCAAACCCGCCAAAAGGGTCTGATGTCGTTGCGGAAATGACCTGGATGCCGTTAACGGAAGGCAGTTGATATTCCTGGATCGTCTGTACCCCCTGGGTACCGTGCGGCGCCCCTTCACCGGTGTCGTACGTCTGTTTGATCGCGCCTGGCCCATTCCCCCCCGCATTATTACCCGTATAGGCGAACCAATGCGTCAAATTATCCAGGGACCAGTTGCTGTTCAGGGGACACATCTGCGACTGCGAAAAAGCAGATTGGGCAACCAGCAACAGGAAAACAGGGTAAATTTTTTTCATTGGTCCATGATGTCTTTTCAAATATCCAATGCAATTCGCTTAGCTCGTGTCATTGGTCGTAGATGTCGATGTCGGTGAACTCCGTAAAGTTAAGCATTCTCAATAGGATACGTGGGAAAAGCCATCCGGGTTGACTGAACCCGCCCCCTATTTTTCCCCCATTTTCCCGCTAACTTTAATCTTTTAAAAGTCAATATCTTATACATAAACAGAACCGCCATGCAGAACATCTTCAGGTTCTTCAGGAATGAATTAACGCCAGCATAACCCCCTTTATTCCGCCATTTTCATCCGGATCGTCTTTACCTCCGACTAAGACCCCCGGATTTCCAGACAGATGCGTCTCAGGAATTCCCGGAGATACTCCGCCCGCTCCTCCGCCATCCGGCGCCCGGTCGCCGTATTCATCATCGCCGGTAAGCGCAGCAATTTCACCTGGAAATGATCCAGCGCATACAGCCGGTCATCCGGCTCCCGCTTCTCAGCCAGGGGATCATCGGTATCGAATAGCCGCCCGTCCAGTTGCCCCGCAGTATAAAAAACCCTCGCCAGCCCGATAGCCCCTAATGCCTCCATCCGATCTGCGTCCTGCAGGATCTTCGCTTCCGCTGTAACGGGCTCCACCCGCGCGGAAAAGCTGTGCGCATGAATCGCATGCCAGACACCCTCCACCTGCCGGACACCGCCCAGCTTCCCTTCAGGAAAATCACTCCACAGCTCTTTCAACAGCTGCACCGCCCGGTCTGCACTCAACTTCGACGCACTCCCCCGCTCCGGATGATTCTTCGGCAACGCCACGAGATCATGGAAATAGGCCGATGCCAGCAACACCAACTCATCAGCCGCCGCACCTTCCTGAAGGTTAATGTCCCGGGCAACTCTCCAAACCCGCTGACAGTGACCCGGATCATGGGCACCATCGGTTAACCGTCCCCGCGAACCATAATAGGCGATGAACCGCTCTTCCCATTCGTTGATATCGCACTTCTCCATATTCTTGAAATTCGTTTTTCGCCGGTTTTAAGTGTTTACCAGGCCCGAAAAATAACCTTTTCCTTATTTCCGCCAAATCGCATTCGACTGACTAGCTTTATTCTCCGTAATTTTGTTTCATCCTGTAAAGGTCGTCCACAAAACTTGTCCATGGTTAAAGCTTGTATACTAGCTTTCGTTTCGGGGGGTTTTTTCTTTTTTCTCGTGCTACAGTCCGCGTGGTGGCTGGTGCCTGGAGTGCTGACCTGGACGGCGATCTTCATCTGGCAGGACCGCCGGGAACGTACCCGGCCCAACGACCAGGGTCTAAGGAAGGCAGCCCGAGGAGCCGGCCCCGACGCCAATAAGAAGGATTAAGATGTAAGATGATGCGGCTGCTGACATCCAGAATAAAATGCGGGAATACCTGGTTCACCCACTTCTATCTCTGTCCATATCTTCCAATGATGACCGGAACGGATGCCCTTTCCCTTAGCCTGCTCAAATTCAAACAGCGCGTGCAGCCGGACCTCGGCGCCTGGATCGATTGCGCCGCACAGCTGCTCGGTCAGCTCCCCTTTTCCTCCGACACCATTATTATTCGCGCCCTCCGTCACGACGAAACAAACGTCCGACCGGATTTCCCCTCCGCGCTTGACCTGCTTGGCCATTCCCTCGCATTGCACCTCCGCTGCCGATATCTCCCGACCCTCCTGATCAAATCCCGGCCAACCCTCCCTAACAAATACCTGACGCGACGCAGCCGACGCTCCCAACTCCAGGATGTCTACCACGTCACGCCCGACCACTCCTTTCTAACCTCCTCCGCACCCGACCACTCCTTCCTCACCTCCCCCACTCCTGACCAACCCCTTCCTGCCCCCTCGCCTCCCTTCCTGATCATCGATGATATCCTCACCACCGGAAATACCATGCGGACCCTGATCAACACCATCCGCCGTGACTACAACCCTGCCTCCCCCATCAGGACTTTCACCCTGACACGCGCCGGCTATTCCCGTCAAACCCATCCCATGACCGCAGGAGACAAAAACATCCTCCCCCACAGTCTCCTGCACCCTTTTTTTGCTAATACGGTTTAGCGAAAAAACTACAAATCTTGTTGCAGCATTTTTAAACAAACGGTTGTCCATCATTCGCAGATGATTGGATTACAGAGAGTAAAAAAAATTGTTAATTCAATTTTAATATTTACCTTAGTTCAATAATTAGCTAAACTTTTGCTTTATGACCATTCAACGATTGCTAGCACATGCGGCAATGACTCTACTGCTTTGTGTATTTTTCACACAGACTTCCTTCGCTCAAACAAAAACAATCTCCGGTAAAGTAACTGACGACAAAGGCATTCCCCTCGCAGGGGCTACCGTTGTCGCCAGGGGGTCCAAATCAGGGACCTCTACCGATGCATTGGGCAACTTCAGGCTAACCGTTCCGTCCGGGACCACTACGCTGACAGTGAGCTCCATCGGCTATGGAAACCAGGAGGTCAACGTTTCCGCATCTACCGAAGTCACAGTTCAGTTGGTTGCCAGCACCTCGAACCTTAATGAAGTAGTTGTCATCGGCTATGGCACCTCCCGCCGTGCCGATGTCGTCGGCGCCGTCGCCACCGTCCGCGCCAAAGATTTCAACAGCGTGACCACCACTCCGGAACAACTGATCACCGGTAAGATACCCGGCGTCCAGATCGCCGAAAACAACGGTAGCCAGCCCGGCGGTACGATCAACGTAAAGATCCGGGGTAACAACTCCCTGACCTCTCTCTCCAATCCGCTGTATGTGGTCGACGGGGTGCCCATCGACGCTACCTACCCCGTTGCTCCGGATAAACTGGGCGTGGTCGGCACCTTGCCGCCGGGCAACGGCCTTGTCTTTTTGGACCCGTCAACGATCGCTTCCATCACGATCCTGAAAGACGCGGAATCCTCCGCTATCTATGGCGCTCGTGGCGAAAACGGCGTAGTCCTCATCGAAACCAATAAAGGTACGGGCAAGACGCAGGTTGACGCAGGGGTGAAAATGACCATAGGCGGCGGCCTGATCAAACCCGCAGACATCATGAACGCCAGCGAATACCGGGCTGCTATAAAGGAATATGGTATAAGCACCGACTCCGGAGCTTCCGTAAATCCTCTGCAATCCATTTTCCGCAACAAGCCCGCCGAAATCTACAACGTAGGCATTAACGGCGGTAATGAGAACGGAAGGTTCAGGGCTAGTTTCTCCGCGACAAACCAGCCGGGTTATGTCCTTAAATCCGGCCTGCAACGGTATGTAGCTACGTTCAGCGGCGATCATTCCTTCCTCGATAAACGACTGAAAATAGGCTTCAACGTCGCTGCAGCGAATTATACCGTGCAAACGGCCCCGATCGGCGCGCAGGCCGGCAGTGTCGGCAATTTGATCTCCATGGCCCTGCAATGGAACCCAACCCTCGCCCTGGTGGAGAACGGTTCGTTCAATCAGCATAATCCTTCCGGCCAGATCAACCCACTGGCCTTATCAAGTTACTTTGACGACTTCGCCCACGTGACGCAGATCCTGGCCAGCACAACCGTCTCGGCAAAACTGACGAAAAACCTGACCTACAGCTTCCTTTACGGATTGAATTACGCGCAATCGGATCTTGACGAACAGATCCAGGGCTACATCTCCGGCACCGGTGGCAACTTCGACGGTAAAGGCGGCGCGGAAGTCGGTGATGCTCACCTGTTTTCATCCACCGTCACCCATACCCTGACCTGGGATCAGCAAGTTTCCGACAATTTCAAGCTGAATGTGCTGGCTGGTTATGAATATTATTCGTCTACCGGTCTCCAGGACAGAGAG
>DATJMG010000261.1:0-9012 GCA_035508835.1 Puia sp. | reverse complement strand
AGCCTGATAGGCGCTGCCGGTGCCGATCTCGAGTACTTTGTCGAAAGGTTTCAGTTCGAGCAGTTGGGTCTGATAGGCGACGGTATAGGGTTGGGAGATGGTCTGATCCTCCCCGATAGGAAAGGCGCGGTCTTCATAGGCAATCTTGTCGAAGGCTGAATCCATGAAAAAATGGCGGGGGATGTGGAGGATGGCATGGAGAACCCGTTCGTCGGTAATGCCTTTGTGGCGGATCACTTCCACCAGTTGGCGGCGAAGTCCCTTGTGCCGGTAAGTGTCTTCGTAATTTCTCATTCCTCGTGCAAGATATTGCATTTTCGTTTGTACCTTAACCGCGCGGAGCCCGGTATACACTTTTAGCGGCCGGCTGCGCAACTCAACCACTTTAGCATGAAAACATTAACGAGAATTCAGCTTTCGGTCCTTATGTTTTTCGAATTTTTCGTTTGGGGCGCGTGGTACACCATGATTGCCGTGTACATGCAGAACCATAACATGGCCAACCTCACGCAATGGCCGTTTACGGTCAACCCGATCGCCGCCGTCATCGCACCGTTCTTTATCGGCCTGATCGCCGACCGGTATTTTGCCACGCAGAAGGTGATGGGCACCCTGCATATCATCGGATCGATCTTTATGTTCCTGGTACCCTCCTTTTCGGGCAACCCGCTCGTCTTTATCCTGTTGCTGCTCGCCTATAATATCTGTTATATGCCGACCATGGGTCTGGCAAATACGGTTTGTTTCTACAAGATCACTAACCAGAAAAAGGAATTCCCGCTGCTCAGGGTCTTCGGGACGGTAGGCTGGATCGCGGCCGGGCTGGTCGTCAGCTATGTGCTGGTCAGATTCACGGGCGGCGTCATGGCTGAGAAGACCGATCTCCCGCTGTATATGGTGGCGACGGCAAGCCTGCTGCTCGGTCTGTACAGTTTTACGCTGCCGAATACGCCGCCGCCGGCGCGCGGGAAGAAGGTCTCCGCCCGGGCGATCATCGGGATCGACGCGCTAAAGCAGCTGGGAAGCCCTTCCTTTTATGTCTTTTTGCTCTGTTCCTTCCTGATCTGTATTCCGTTGGCTGCATATTACAATTTTGCCCAGCTCTTCCTGGTAAGTACGAATTATGAGCATATTGCTGCCACGCAGACCATCGGGCAGGTGTCCGAAACGGTTTTTATGCTCCTGATGCCGATCTTTTTTCTCCGCTACGGCGTCAAATGGATGCTTGCCGCCGGAATGCTGGCCTGGGTGCTCCGTTACGCCTTGTTTGCCATGGGAGCGCCGGATATGGTGAATTGGATGATCCTGACGGGCGTGGCGCTGCACGGTATTTGCTATGACTTCTTTTTCGTGACCGGTCAGATCTATGTAGACACCAAGGCCAAAGTCGAGATCAGGGCACAGGCGCAGGGCCTGATCGTTTTCGTGACCTATGGGATCGGGATGCTGGTCGGCGCGCAGACCGCCGGGGCCGTCTATAATGGGATCCTGAAAGATGCAAAGCAGCTGACCCTGCAGCAGTGGCAAAGCTTCTGGTGGCTGCCGGCCATATTTGCCGCGCTTGTCCTCCTGATATTCATCGTCACTTTCAGGGAAAAGAAGGTGGCTGCCGCGCCGGTTGAACAAGTCGAAAAACGAGTCGCTAACGCTTAAATTATTATAAAAAATGGTAAAGATTGCTATGCTGGGATCGGGGTTCATTGCCCGGTTCTACGCCGATTCCATCCTGGGGCAGCGCCGTCAGGACAAGATCGTGGCGGTGTATTCGCGGCGGAAGGAAAGCGCCGAAAAGTTCGCGAAAGACTATGGCTGTTCGTTTGCAACGCAGGACATGGAGGCGGCGATTGCGCGGCCGGATGTGGATATGGTCTGTATCTCCCTTCCGAATAATTTGCATGAGATCGCGGTGCTGCTGTCCTGCAAACATAAAAAGGCGGTGATCACCACCAAGCCGCTTGGCCGCAATGCGACGGAAGCGCGCCGGATGCTGGAAGCGGTCGAAGATGCCGGGATCTTCAGTGCGTACCTGGAAGACCTTGTGTATACGCCGAAATTCGTCAAGGCGCATGAAAGTGTAAAAGGCGGGGCACTGGGGCGCATCCTTTGGTCGAAGTCGCGTGAGACGCATCCGGGACCGCACAGCGATTGGTTCTGGGACAAGGAGCAGGCGGGAGGGGGTTGTATCCTCGACCTGGGTTGTCATTGCGTGGAGATCGGCCGCTCCTTTATCGGCAAGGATATCCGGCCGGTGGAGGTGATGTGCTGGGCGGATACGCAGGTCAAGCCGATAGACGCGGAAGACCATGCGATCGGGCTGATCAAATACGAGAATGGGGCGATCGGGCAGTTCGAGGTCAGCTGGACATTTCGCGGCGGTCTCGATCTGCGTGACGAGGTCATGGGCACGGAGGGGACGATCTGGATCAACAGCTGTCTGCGGACGGGCCTGGAGATGTTCACGACCGGCAAGGGGGCCGATTATGTGGCCGAAAAGGCGGAAAGCACGAGCGGCTGGCTGTTCCCGATGGGCGACGAGCTCAATGATTTCGGGTATAACCATATGTTCACGGATGTCTTCAACTCCTTTGAAAAGGGGAAGGCGCCGAAGGAGACCTTCTATGACGGCTATGTCGTCAATGCCGTACTGGACGCCGCCTATCGTTCGGCGAAAACCAAATTATGGGAGCCGGTCCAGCTGGATATCTGGCGCGGGAAGATCGGCGTGACCAAGGACAGTCATCTGACGGAATATGATGCCGATCACTACCTGATCAAGGAAGAGACGACGCATTACGGAACAAAGAAGGTCATCCTGAAAAATAAGAAGGATGGCAAGATCGTCGAGCAGGTGCTGGGTTGAGGTGCGGGGTTGAGCCGCCGGGTTAAGGTGCCAGGTTGAAGTGCCGCCTCACGTCCGCAGCCTGACCATTTCGCATAGAAATCCGGAGATCTCACTTAATTCTTTGCAAGCGAGTTTTGCCGCTTTCATTCCTTCGAATACTTTTCCTCTTTGAGGGTCGGTGGAGATCGAAAATCCGGGACCGGCGTGGTCCATAAAGTACATGGGACGGCCAAGGTCCAGGGTCTGGATGATATAGCTCATGTCACCTTATTGTGTCCGCCGGATGCCTGTTGGTAACCGGCTTTTGGGATTCTTGGAAAAAGCTATGCACAGGGGGTGGATAATCATCCTTTCTTTTCTTATTCCACTATGTTATTTTTGAGTTAGTTCTTGATGACACTGTTGCGGCTCGGCCGGAAGCCGACCATCGGATGCCGGTTGATTAAAAGGGGAACCATGTGCAAATCATGGGCTGACGGGCAACTGTAAGTAACAACCTACTCCGTTACGAGCCAGGATACCAACCGCAACAGGTATTGTTTGGAACCTCCCCGAATGGGGTCCAATCGAATTCCTCACGGAATTTAATCGGAGAAAGCCATTGTTAGATCGGCCGGCGGTGGCCGCCTGTAACCTGGCCGGGCATTGTCCGGCTGTAATCTGACCCGGCATTGCCGGGTTGCAATCTGTTTGAAATGAACGGAAACGAGCTCTTATTGAAAGAAAATAAGGATCGGTTTGTCATCCTGCCGATCAATTATCCCAGGGTTTGGGAAATGTACAAAAAGCATGAAGCCAGCTTCTGGACGGCGGAGGAGATCGATCTGGGCGGGGACATGCAGCATTGGAACCGGCTGAATGAGGGCGAACGTCATTTCATCAGTCATGTGCTGGCCTTTTTTGCGGCCAGCGACGGGATCGTCAACGAGAATCTGGCGGTCAACTTTATGAGTGAGGTGCAGTTGCCGGAGGCCCGGTGCTTCTATGGATTTCAGATCATGATGGAGAATATCCATTCGGAGACCTATGCGCTGCTGATCGATACCTATATCAAGGATCCGCGGGAAAAAAACCGGCTGTTCCATGCCATCGACACGGTGCCGGCGGTGAAGAAAAAAGCCGAGTGGGCGCTGCGCTGGATCAGTAACGGCAGCTTTGCGGAACGGCTGGTAGCTTTTGCGGCGGTAGAGGGGATCTTTTTCAGCGGCAGCTTCTGTTCGATCTTCTGGCTGAAGAAGCGGGGGTTGATGCCGGGGCTGACATTCAGTAACGAACTGATCAGCCGGGATGAGGGGCTGCATTGCGAGTTTGCGTGTTTGTTGTACAGCATGCTGGAGAACAGGCTGGCGGCGGAGCAGGTTCGGCAGATCATAATCGATGCGGTGACGATCGAGAAAGAATTTATCACGGAGGCGCTTCCGGTAGACCTGATCGGGATGAATGCCCGGCTGATGCAGCAATATATCGAGTTTGTCGCCGACCGGTGGCTGACTGAGCTCGGGTATCCGAAAGTATACGGCTCGGCAAATCCGTTCGACTTTATGGAGATGATCTCGCTGCAGGGGAAGACCAACTTCTTTGAAAAGCGGGTCGGTGATTATCAGAAGTCGGGGGTGATGGGCGGCGGGGCGGCGGCGCAGACCTTCAGTTTGGAAGAGGATTTTTAAAACTCTACATATATGTTTGTTATCAAACGGGACACGAAGCGGGAGTCCGTGAAGTTCGACAAGATCACCGCGCGGATCGAGAAGCTCAGTTACGGGCTGGACAGGAGATTCGTCAACTCCATCGATGTGGCCAGGAAGGTCATAGAGGGTTTGTATGACGGGGTGACCACCACCGAGCTGGACAACCTCGCCGCCGAGACTGCGGCATCTCTGACGGTGAAGCATCCCGACTATGCACTGCTGGCCAGCCGGATCGCGGTGAGCAACCTGCACAAGAACACCATCAAGAGTTTTTCGCGCACGATGCAGCTGCTCTATGACGCGCGGGACGGCAAAACGGGCAAACCGGTTCCGATGCTGGCGGATGACGTCTGGGCCATCATCCGGGATAACGCCGAGCTGCTGGATTCGACGATCATCTATGACCGGGACTACGGGTTCGACTACTTCGGCTTCAAAACACTGGAGAAGTCGTATTTGTTAAAGGTCGACGGCAAGGTTGTCGAGCGGCCGCAGCACATGTACATGCGGGTGGCAGTGGGCATTCACCGGGACGACATCGAGAGCGCGATCCGGACCTATCATCTGATGAGCGAACGCTGGTTCACGCATGCCACCCCTACCCTCTTCAATGCCGGCACGCCAAAGCCGCAGATGAGCAGTTGTTTCCTGCTGACCATGAAGGACGACAGTATCGACGGCATTTACGACACGCTGAAGCAGACGGCGAAAATTTCCCAGTCGGCGGGCGGGATCGGGTTATCGATCCACAATATCCGCGCGACGGGAAGCTATATCGGCGGAACCAACGGGACGAGCAATGGCATCATCCCGATGCTGCGGGTATTTAACGACACGGCACGTTATGTGGATCAGGGGGGCGGGAAACGGAAGGGTGCGTTTGCGATCTACCTGGAGCCCTGGCATGCAGATGTATTCGAGTTCCTCGATCTGCGCAAGAACCATGGGAAGGAGGAGATGCGGGCGCGGGACCTGTTCTATGCCTTGTGGATACCGGATCTGTTCATGCAGCGGGTCGAGGCGGGTGGTGAATGGTCATTGTTCTGTCCGCATGAGGCGCCGGGGCTGCATGAGTGCTGGGGTGAGGAATTCGAGGCGTTGTATACGCGCTATGAAGCGCAGGGCCGGGCGCGGCGGGTCGTGAAAGCGCAGGACCTGTGGTTTGCGATCCTCGATGCGCAGATCGAGACGGGTACGCCGTATCTGTTGTATAAGGATTCCGCAAACCGGAAGAGCAACCAGCAGAATCTCGGGACGATCAAGAGCTCCAATCTTTGCACGGAGATCATCGAGTATACGTCCGCGGATGAAGTGGCGGTTTGTAACCTGGCGTCGCTGGCGCTTCCGCGGTTCGTCATCGGCGGGGTTTTCGATCATCAGAAATTATATGAGGTGGCTTATGAGGTGACGAAAAACCTGAACAAGATCATCGATCATAATTTCTACCCGGTGGAGGAGGCCCGCAACTCCAACCTGCGGCACCGGCCCATTGGTCTCGGCGTTCAGGGGCTGGCGGATGCGTTCATCCTGCTGCGGCTGCCGTTTGAGAGTGATGAGGCGCGGCGGTTGAACAAGGAGATCTTTGAGACTATTTATTTTGCGGCGATGACGGCGTCGAAGGATCTGGCGAAGGCTGCTTCCACAGGCGGGGCGAAATGGGACGGTGCGTACTCGACCTTCGCGGGTTCCCCCGCGTCGAAGGGTCAGTTCCAGTTCGATCTGTGGGGCGTCGAGCCGTCGCTCCGGTGGGACTGGTACCGGCTGAAGGATGAGGTGGTCAGGTTTGGATTGCGCAATTCGCTGCTGGTGGCGCCGATGCCGACGGCGTCGACGTCGCAGATATTGGGCAACAATGAATGTTTTGAGCCCTATACATCAAATATCTACATCCGGCGGGTGTTGAGCGGGGAGTTTGTGGTGGTCAACAAGCATTTGTTGAAGGATCTGGTGGAGCTGGGGCTGTGGAATGACGACATGAAGAACAAGATCATCTTTCATAACGGGTCGATCCAGGCGATCGATGAGATTCCTGAGCACATTAAACATGTCTACAAAACGGTGTGGGAGATCAAGCAGCGGACGATCATCGATATGGCCGCGGACCGGGGAGCGTATATCTGTCAGTCGCAGTCGCTGAACCTGTTTGTGGACACGCCTTCGGCAAGCAAGCTGACGTCGATGCACTTCTATGGGTGGAAGAAGGGGCTTAAGACGGGGATGTATTATCTGCGCACGCAGGCGGCAACGCAGGCGGTCCAGTTCACGGTGGAAAAGCAGGGTGGCAAGATGATCGAGCCGCTGGTTAATCCGGTGGCGGTGCAGGTCGTGGGGGCGCATGAAGGCGAGGATGTGACGGGATTTTCCGCGGATGGGCCGACATGCACCATGCAGGATGGGTGTGTGACATGCAGCGCCTAGGTCTTTATTTCAATTGCATATCCGCGATAATCCGGTCGAGCCGGATGGTCAATTCGGCGTTGACGCGGTCGTAATCGGCGGCGGAGGGGAGCCGGTCGTGCACGCTGAAATAGAATTTGATCTTCGGTTCCGTGCCGGATGGTCGTGCGGAGATCCTGGAACCATCGGCGAGGATGAACTGAAGGACGTTGGACTGAGGCAGGTCGATGGTCCACGTTTCGCCGGTAGCCGGATTCCGGCCGGTGCAGGTCTCGTAGTCCAGCAGTTGGATGACGGGCGAGCCATTGATGGCAGTGGGGGGATGGCTCCGATAGGCACTCATCATTTCGGCGATCTCCTTCTGACCATTCATGCCTTTTTTTGTAAGGGAGAGCAGGTTTTCCTTATAGAAGCCATAGCGCAGATAGAGGTCGATCAGTTTCTCGAAGAGGGTGCGGCCCTTGTCTTTCTCATAGGCTGCCATCTCGCAGAGCAGCGCGACGGCGCTGACGGCATCCTTATCGCGGACCTGGGCGCCGATCATGAGGCCATAACTCTCCTCGCCGCCGATGACGAAGTTCTCCCGCCACTCCTTTTCCCGGATCAGTTCGGCGATATATTTGAAACCGGTGAGGGTGTTGTAACAGGTAATGCCGCTCTCGCGGGCGATCTCGTCGATCAACTCGGTGGTCACGATGGTTTTGATCACCATATCGTTCGGCTCGGCAATTCCTTTGGCCTTGCGGGCCTCGATCATATAGTTGAAAGCGAGAACGGCGGTCTGGTTGCCGTTCATCAGCGTCCACTGCCCTTTCCGGTCCTTCACGCCAATGCCTACTCGATCGGCATCCGGGTCGGTACCCAGGAGGATATCGGCGTCGATCTGCTGGGCCTTCCGCAGGCCGATGCTCATAGCTTCGCTTTCTTCGGGATTAGGGAAGATCACGGTTGGAAAGTTGCCGTCGGGGGTTGCCTGTTCGTCTACGACGTGGACGTTGGTGAATCCGAATCGCTGGAGTACCTGAGGCACCAGCTTGATGCCGCTACCATGGATGGAGGTATAGACGATCCGTAGATTATGCTGACGCTCAATGACTTCCGGGTAGACGGACAAGCCGTGGACCATAGCAATATAGGCTTCGTCGATATCCTTGCCGATCATCGTGACATTGGATTCGCCGCCGCCCCATTTGACCTCATCGATGCCGGCGATCTTTTCGACTTCGGCAATCACGTTCTTGTCATGCGGCGGGACGAGCTGGCCGCCGTCATTCCAATAGGCTTTATAGCCGTTGTATTCCCTGGGGTTGTGGGAAGCGGTGCAGACGACGCCACCCTGGCAGCGGAGATGGCGGATGGCGAAGCTCAGTTCGGGTGTCGGGCGGAGCGACTGGAAGAGAAATACTTTTATTCCATTGGCGGCGAATACATTAGCGGTAGTTTCCGCGAAGAAGCGGCTGTTGTTGCGACTGTCGTGGGCGATTGCGACGCGGATCTCTTTGCCGGGAAAGGAGCGTTTGAGGTAGTTGGCGAAGCCCTGGGTGGCCATGCCGATGGTGTACTTATTAATGCGGTTGGTACCCACTCCCATGATGCCGCGAAGACCGCCGGTACCAAATTCGAGATTGCGGTAAAAACTCTCAATCAATTCGTTGGGATTATCCTGCTGCAGGCGGTTGATCTCATCTTTCGTGGCCTGGTCATAGTTCCCGTTCAACCATATCGTTAGCTTTTCCTGTATAGCAGCATCCATTTGGAGAGAAGATGTTTTGGGCGCCAAGTTCGGTAAGATTGCGAATATTAGCAAATCTCCGGATAAAGTTATGGGGTCTCCGGATAAAGTTATAGGGGGCTATTTCTTTGGATGTGGAAATAACCTATATTTGTTCCACTGTCTACCTGAAAATCGCTGCAAATCCTGCCTTCGAAAACCGGGAGGGCCCGGTTCGAAATTCTAACTATCCCTTCACAATATCCGGTGAAATTTTTGTGGTGATAATTTATTACCGAGATGATGTACCTGCTCTTACGTGATAACAAGCAAAGCGGCCCCTACTCTCTTGACGAATTGAAGGTAAAGGGCTT
>DATJMG010000260.1:0-29391 GCA_035508835.1 Puia sp. | reverse complement strand
GTGCCGGTGCTGATCATGTTCGGCCGGAGCGCGCTCCCCGCGCCTAACCAGCCTCCCGCGCAGGATATGGAGAGGATCAATGCGGCGATCAAAGAACTGTTGGTCAGGGAACACCCTGAATTGCAGGCGATCTTCGATAGGTATCCCGCGTATAACCCGATCGTTTCCCAGACCCCCGCTTTTCCGCCGCCCCGTCCTGTTGGCGATCCGCCGGCCGCGCAGCAATTGATCGCAGATGGTTGGGGATATGTCCTTCTTGATCCCAATAGTATTCAGGCCGACAATGGCGCCGGACTGACAAGGGGAATTATCGGACTAGTGAACAAGGGACAGTATCGCAAGCCGGATGACTGGGGGGCGTTACGTGCCTGGGCCTGGGGTGCGGCGAGGGCGCTGGATTATCTCGAAGCGAATGAACCGATGGTGGACAGCAAGCACGTGGGGATAGAGGGTGTTTCGCGGTTTGGCAAGGCGGCGTTGGTGACGCTGGCATTCGAGCCCCGCTTTGCGATGGGGTTGATCGGGTCTTCGGGAGAAGGCGGCGCGAAGCTGCACCGGCGCAACTGGGGTGAAGCGGTGGAGAGCCTGACCGGCGGTGAATATTATTGGATGGCCGGCAACTTCATGAAATATGGGGCTTCCGATGCGGTGTTCGGTGCAAAGACGGCGAATGATCTTCCGGTGGATTCGCATGAGCTCATTGCGCTGTGCGCGCCAAGGTTGTGTTTTATCAGCTATGGGGTGCCGGAGCAGGGCGACGCGAAGTGGCTGGATCACCAGGGCAGCTACATGGCGGCAGTGGCGGCGGGAGTAGTATATAAGCTCCTCGGCGCAAAAGACCTGGGGGTATCCAACGACTATCATACGGAGCGGATGCCGCCGGTGAATACGGGGCTGCTGGATGGCCAGCTTGCGTGGCGGCAGCACGACGGGGGTCATACCGATGCGCCGAACATCAAGTATTTTATTGCGTGGGTGGATAAGAATATCGGGCGGACGCACTAAACGTTAACTTTGCAGGTATGGCAACACCGTTTGATCAGCTTTTACAATATACCGTTTGGGCGAATGATATGGTATTCGCGGTTTTGGACAAATACGGGGCGAATGTCCCTGCCGCGTCGTTGCGGCTGATGAGCCATATCGTCAACGCGCAGTCTACGTGGCTGGTACGGTTGAACGGCGTACCGCCTGTCACCGGGATTTGGGATGAGCGTGATCTGGCCGCGTCCAGGCGGTTGAATGAAGAGACACTTCGAGGGTTCCGAACCGTGATGGAATCACTGGAATTCGACCCGCGGCGGAAAGTGGAGTATAAGAATTCGGCGGGGGTGCCTTTTGAGAATACGCTGGGTGACATCCTGCTGCAGGTTTTCACCCATGGCGGCTATCACCGGGGGCAGATCGCGATGCAGCTGAGGCAGGCCGGGCTCGAGCCGGTGAATACGGATTATATTACGTGGGTACGGATGGCGGGGGCGTAACACCGGGGGCGGAAAAATGGGACAATGCGACCGGGAGCTATTTTTTACTGGGCGGCGAGTTGATTTTCTGTTGAATCGAGATTATACACTTTGGAGGCAACATCTTCCTTCACCCAGCCGGTGGCGGCCTCCGCGTCAAAACGGTGGCGGGTGGCGGAGTCCTGCAGCATCGGGGGCAGGGTGTGCTCCCGGGGGTTATAGATCATGATGAATTGGTGGACGCCGTTACTTCTTAAAAGCGGAAGCAGCCGGCGAAGGCTGTCATCGCCGGACACGGCAAAGAAATAGTTCCGGCTGAAGACGTATCCGAAATCATAGGCGGCAGAATGCGGCGAAACGATGACGACATTACCGGGTTTGCTGGTTAGCAGCCGGTAGGTATCGGCGAGACGTTGATTGTAACGCCACCGCAATTCCTTAAAGCCGCCTCCATGGGTGTTCAGATAAAAGGATGCAAGCCCCGCGATCACGATCAGGGTTGTAAGCCATACCGGAATGGGCCGGCCGGTCCGGAGGTCCCATTGTTTCGCCGCCAGGAAGAGGGCGACCAGCGTGACGGGGATGATGGCGAGAAAATAACGCGGGCCCCATTGCATGATCCCGTCGTTCGGCAACATAAAAGGAGTCAGCACGGAATAGAGGATGACGATCGATGCCAGCAGCAACGGCCGGATGTCGGCATCTTTACGGCGGATGGCCCGGTAGAAGATGGGTAGCAGGAAAAGAAGGAACCAGAAATGATGGATCGAAATATCGTTGATCGACCTGAGATTGCGCAAGCCATTTTGCCAGCTCATGCGGGTATCCGGGTCGCTGTCCTGAAGCACCTGCCGGCCATGGATGCCGAAGAGGGCGCCGTATTCTGACAGGTTAAAGGCAAACCATGGGAGGATGGCGAGCGCCGCGCCGATCCCGAAGGCGATGTAGACACGCCGCCTTTCGCGAAAATAAAGGATGCCGGCGGCTCCGCCGTAGAGCAGCACCATCATCAGGGCCTCGGGCCGGAACCAGACGGCGATGCCGCACAAAATGCCGAATAGTATTGCCGTCCGGGTCTTGGCGGGAGGTGCGGCTATAAGGGATACTCCGGCGAACAACAGCAGCACTGCGGGCAAATGTTCCCAGAACATTACCCCGTATAGCATCAGGGGAGAGCAAAATACAAGGATAAAGATGGCTAAAGCGATATTAACGGGGGTTATTTCCAGGCGTTTCAACAACCTTACCGTCCACAGCAGCAGGATCAAGGTGCAGAGCATAGGTAATACATAAAGGCCGGCGCTGCCCAGCCAGGAATAAAAGAAGGCGGTGATGATTTGGAACAAGGGCGGATAAACGATCAGGTAGCCATGCGGCGAAGGATAGAAGAAGGGCGGTTGCAAAGGGAAATAACCGGCGTTCCAGATGGTTTTGACCCAACCCGGCTGGCCGAGGTGGAGGTATTTGAATCCGTAACCTGCAGCGATCTGCTTTACCTGCATGGATTTTAGTGCCTGGTCTCCGGCATAGAAGATGCCTTCATGGATCGAGCAGGCGAGGAAAATAAGATAACCCAGCGAGAGCAGCAGCACGAGATAAACGACAAAATAATTTTTGTTGAGCTTTTGGAGCGAAGCAGAGATGGTCATAGGTTATCCATTGCAAATATTGGGCCTGTGAGCGGAGTGACGGGATTGAGCCTGTCAGCGGAGTGACGACAAAGTCGTGAAGGTTGAGTTAAAATGCTTTGAGGGCTGGCACAAGTGTTGTATATTGAGGGATATGAGAGCATTGATTACAGCCTGCCTGGCGATGTTGACGGCGGCGGTACCTTCTGCGGCGAGGGATGGATATGTGGGGACAGGGGCGAGGGAGGGATATCTCGGGGAAAAACCTCCGGCTCCAGGCAATGCCTTCTGCGGCAATATCCGAAATACGGCATTTGGTTCCGGTGAACAGCTCACGTACAATGTTGCCTACGTGCTGGCGGGGGTACATCTGAATGGCGGGGTAGCTACCTTTAATACTTCGCTTGAAAAATATCAGGGGAAAAATGTCTATCATGTGGTGGCGGAAGGCAAGAGTACGCACGACCTGTTCTACAAAGTACGGGATAAGTACGAGACCTATATCGATACGAGTACGCTGCAGCCTTACAAATTCATCCGGAATGTAGACGAAGGGGGATATAAGACGTTCGAGAACGTCTCCTTCTACAAGGCCACGAATACGGCCATTACAAATTCCGGCATATATGCCGTCCCAAGCTGCGTTCAGGACGTGATCAGCGCCATCTTCTATGCGCGCAATATCGATTTTTCGAAATATCAGCCGAATGATACGATCCCCTTTGATATGTTCCTTGACCATCGCGTCTACCACCTGCATATCCGGTATCTCGGCAAACAAACCATCCGGACGAAATATGGCAAGTTCCGGACGATCAAGTTCAAACCGCTCCTGGTCAAGGGTAATATGTTCGAGGGCGGGGAGAAGATGACGGTTTGGGTGACGGACGATCCCAATCATATTGCGGTTCGTGTCGAAAGCCCGATCACGGTTGGAAAGGTGGATGTCGACATGACGGGGTGTCATCATCTGCGGTATCCCCTGTCTTCCCAGATCATTGAGTGACCGGTCGCGGCATATGAAATACGAATTTTTCCCAAGGCTACAAAACGAGTACAGCGGCCCCTTCGATCTTTCCCGAACGCAGATCCGCCAACGCTTCGTTGGCTTGTTCCAGCGGATAAGTTTTTGTCTCCGTCTTTATTGGAACCCTGGGTGCCAGGTGTAGGAACTCATGACCGTCCTTGCGGGTCAGGTTGGCCACGGAGCGCAGGACACGTTCTTCCCACAGGACATGGTAAGGAAAAGACGGGATATCGCTCATATGAATGCCGCCGCAGATGACGACCCCGCCCTTATCGGTCGCTTGCAGCGCCAGCGGAACCAGGGCGCCCACCGGCGCAAAGAGGATCGCGGCATCCAGCGGTTCAGGCGGCATTGTCGAAGAACCCCCCGCCCAATGCGCCCCCATCCTGCGGGCGAACTCCTGCCCGGCGGTATCTCCATCCCGGGTAAACGCAAAGGTTTTTTTCCCTTGATAGCGGGCCACCTGGATCAAAATATGCGCAGCGGCGCCAAAGCCGTACAACCCGATCCGCTGGGCCGCCGGCGGGATCATGCTATAGGAGCGGTATCCGATCAGCCCGGCGCAGAGCAGCGGAGCGCCGGATGCGTTCCCGTAGGCCGATGCCAGGGGGAAACAATAATTGGCGAAAGCGACGGTATATTCCGCATAGCCGCCATTGATCGTATAGCCGGTGAAGAGTGCGTTCTCGCAAAGGTTTTCCTTGCCGGCGCGGCAGTACCGGCAGACACCGCAGGTATAGCCCAGCCAGGGTACACCCACCAGGTCGCCGGGTTTTAGGGTGGTCACATTCTCCCCGGTGAGGCTTACCGTGCCGACAATCTCATGACCGGGGATGAGCGGCAGTCGCGGGCGGTCAAGCTCGCCATCTATTACGTGAAGGTCCGTGCGACAGATGCCGCATGCAATGACCCGGATCTGCACCTGGCCTTCACCGGGCTGAGGCAGCGGGAGCCGGCGGAGCTCCAGGGGCGTCGAGGGCTTTTGAAAGACCATCGCCCGCATCATTTGTAAATTCTCCATTTTCAATAAGTCCCTCCCTGGGGGGCGGACTATTTTTGGTTATCCAAATTTAAACTAACACATCATGAAATCGCAGGATTATCATTGCAGTTTTACCGCCGACGTATCGGCGGAAGAGGCATTCGACGCCATCAATGACGTGAAGGCCTGGTGGGCAACGTGTTTCGAAGGGCATGCCCGGGCTGTTCACGACAAGTTCTCCATGCCATTCGGGAAGACCTGGGTAGACTTCGAGGTTGTCGAACTGGTGCCGGGCAAGAGGGTCGTCTGGCTGGTCACCGATTGTAACATTGAATTCGTCCGGGACAAAAAGGAATGGAAAGACACCCGGGTTGTCTTCGAAATCAATCCGGCGGGCCGGGGTGTTGAAGTAAGCTTAACGCATGTCGGGCTGGTGCCGCAGATAGAATGTTACGAAGATTGCGAGCAGGGTTGGAATCATCATTTTGGTAAAAGCCTTTTGAAGCTCCTTACAGAGAAGGTGGGGTTACCGGCGTAACCGGAGGCCTGGCTTTATCCGAAGTCGTCGGCTCACACACGACACCGAACAAGCATCGTTCCTTGATCATAGCCGCCACTTCGGCCGGAACGTACTGTTCCCATCCCTCTTCGTTGTGTTTGATCATCTGCAGCACCTTATCCGTCTGGATCTGCAGGTTCTTCTCTTCGTAATGCCGGATATCTTCGATCTTGTCATTGGCGATCAGGTAGCGGTACAGGTCTACAAGGTGCGGCGGCGGATTGAACCGAAGGCAGTTATAAATAATACCGTTGCGTAAGGTCGGATAGATAAACAGCTTGACGTTCCGGCTGAAGAGGGTGGCGAAGGATTCGAGGATCCCGCCGGGGAGGTCGTGGTAATGCTCTTCCGAAAAGATGTATTCGAGGTTCGGATAGCCGAGGACCACGCCCATTTTCAGTTTAGTGATCCTGGACAGATAGGCGACCAGTTTATAATACTCATGGAAATCCGAGATCAGGACGGTCTGGCCGAGTGCGCAAAGGATGTCGACGCGGTCAAGGAAATCCTTCTCATCGATCTCGGCGGTTGGGTCGGCATTCCGTTCCTGGAGTGCCTGGAGGGTCAGTTCGGTGATCACGACGACATTCTCGTGGTCCACGTCGGGTTCCTGCATGAATTGCTTGACGCCGGTATGGAGCATATCCATGTGGACATTAATAACGGGGCGGAAGCGGCCGCGGACGACGACGATATGTTTCTTGTGAAGGACTTCGGAGGGCTGCTGGTTCTTGCCGTCGGGCCCGAAAAGGGCGGTATCGGAAAACCCATATTTGACAAGATGCAGGCTCATCAGCCGGTTGTCGACGGTCATAAAGTTGGGGCCTTCGAAGCGGATCATGTCGATCTGAAGGGCATCCCTGGTGAGATTATCCATCAGCGACAGCAGGAAAATATTGGGATGGGTGTGGTAATAGAAGCAGGCGTAGAGAAGGTTCACGCCGAGGACACCAACCGAGTTTTGTTGCATGACGCCGTCATTGTCCAGCAGTTTGACGTGAATGATGACGTCGTTGTATGCACCATTCGGCTCCAGCTGGTAGCGGACGCCCATCCAGCCGTGGCCTTCATTGGTCTTATGGTAGTTGAGGGCGGAGACGGTATCGGCAAAGGCAAAGAAGGTGGTGTTGTCACCGCGTTTCTCCGCAAGGCGTTCGATGAGCAGGCCGTATTCCTTTTCCAGCATGGCGTTAAGCCGGGCTTCGCTGACATAACGGCGGCCGGGCTGAGTACCATAGATGACGTCGGAAAAGGTCATGTCATAGGCGGACATGGTTTTGGCGATGGTTCCGGAGGAGGCGCCTGCCTTGAAAAAATAGGCGGCAACATCCTGTCCGGCTCCTACTTCTGCGAAGGAACCGTAAATTTTGGGGTCGAGATTGATGGCAAGCGCTTTTTGTTTGGTACCCAGGTCCTTGTTATAAACGTCACTCATACGAATTGCCATTTATGTACCGCGGTGATATTCAAGCGCAGTCGATCCTATAACGATCAAATGTACGATTTTCTGATTTTTGGTGATTTTATTCCATGGTTAAGTTTGTTGGTGGTTTCGCGGATGGCGATGGCGGGAAGCCTGTCTCTATGCGCCTTGAGGTATTTGCGGACGGCCGGGGCGTGATGTTGGGTGAGGTTACGCAATAGCCATGAGACTGCCTTGGTAATGAGAATGTCTTTCTCGCCGCTCAGGAGATCGATAAGGTCAAAGGCCAGGCCGCTCAGTCGTGGGTCGGTGGATTGTTTGACGGGTTTGGTCAACAGGACGATGGCGCCGCGGCGTTTGTTGGCATTATCGGATTTGGCCAGCCGGGTGATCAGGGTTTTCCATGGCCCGAAATTCTCGAGTATCTCCGCAGCGGTGAAATTATTGTAACAGATGGCGTCGACGGCGGCCCAGCCGTTAGTGTGGTCCAGCCAGTCATCATACAGTGTGGGACTGAGCTGGCGGCGCTGGACGGGCATATAGCCAAGCAAGATGCCGCCCATGGTTTTTCTGAGGGGTGACGGATCGTGGATGAGGTCTGTGATGAATCCGCCGAAAGCCGGCGCAGGCAGGTCTTTGTGCGCTTTTGCCCAGGCTTTGGCGAGCACGCGGAGTTGCGGCGTGGCGGCGCGGTTGGGAAGGATGATATTGGCGGGCATGAATAAAAATACAAATAAAATTCACTCCGACCGTAGTCCTTTTACCGGGTTGGCAAATAGCCGGCCGCTGATGGAGACGATGAGCAGCATAATGACGCGGTCATGCCGGAGGAATTTATCAGGGAGCGTTGTGCGCGGCAGGGGCGGAAGCAGCGTGCGCGGTAATGGCCATCTGCGGTTTGTAGCCGGCTCTGAACGTACCCACCACCGACCGGGGAGTAAGCACCTCTACCCTATCTATGCCGGTAAGACTGATCCCGTCGTCATATCCTTCGGGTATCCAGCGGAAGAAAAGCCGGTCCGTGAAAAGGTAAGGCTCGTTGTTGTGCAGGATGAAGGAACCAGCGGGAAGGCGGCTGACCGATTCTGTGAAGGTGATCTTTGTGCCGCTGCGATTGATCCGCTCCTTGTGGAGGACTTCGTCGATCTTCCAGATCGGGGTCTTCTCGTTATAGCCGTAGCCGGGGTTAGCTTCCAGCCAGAAATGCTTGAAGCGGTTGAATGCTTTTCGGCGGCATTCGGCGCATGGCCGGTGACCGGCGGAGAAAGCGGTGGCTTCATCGAGGAAGAAAAGTTCAGTATATCGGTCCGGAGTCATGACCTGTCGTCGTCTATCCTTGAAATCGAGCAGGCAGATCAGCCATGCCTTGAGTTTGAATGGACGGATGATCTGTTGGTGGTCGTCGTGGATGACCCCGCGGTTTCCCATCCAGGAGCCGCGCGCAGTTGTTTTGATGAGGTCGCCCCTGGGGTCGACCCGGTTCTGTAGCATAGTAGAAAACGTTTGCTGGTGTGACAAATAAGGGTGTGACGAATCGGTATGTGATCAGTTTAGGATGCCGGAATGCAGGGAATCGCTGCTTAACGATATGTTATAATCATGTCCTCAGTGATCTCGGTGAGGTTACGACATCCGGCCAGTCTTGCGGTTAATTCGAAATCGTTCAGCAGGTTCAAGATGACCTCGCGCACGCCCTTTTGTCGCGCGATTGCCAATCCATAGGCGTACGGTCGGCCCAGGAGGACTGCGTCGGCGCCCAGTGCGATCGCTTTGAAACAATCGCTGCCGCTGCGGATGCCGCTGTCCAGCAGGATGGGAAAGGGTTTGGGCAGCGCTTTCCTTATCTCTGCCAACGCATGGAGGGTCGGCCAGGCGCCGTCCACCTGTCGGCCGCCGTGATTGGACACGATAATACCGTTCACGCCGGATGCGGCAGCCATGCGCGCATCGTCGGCGCGGAGAATGCCTTTGACCAGGATCGGCAGCCGGGTTTGTTCGCGAAGCCACCCGACCTTTTCCCAGTTGAGGGCCGGGTTGGAGTAGATGGCGGTAAAAAGCCGGACCGCGGCCAGTGGTTCGGAACTGCGCAGGTTCTTCCAGAAGCTGCCGGGGTAACGCGCTTTCAGGCGGAGGAGATTGGCGATCGTCGTGAGGTTGACCCTTGGCTTCGGAGCGCCGTCGGTGGGTCTTGGCGCGCCTGCGGCGGATCTCGGAGCACCGTCGGCAGGTCTTGGAGTGCCTGCGGCGGGCTGTCCGTCACCCTTGCGCAGCATTTCCCGGAACACGGGGTCCGATGTATACTGGGCGATTCCCATTCCGCGTAAAAAAGGCAGATAGCCCAGCGAGAGGTCGCGGCATCGCCACCCGAGCAGCGTGGTATCGACCGTGAGTACGATGGCACGGCAGCCGCAGGCTTCGGCGCGGCGGACCAGTGACAGCACCAGTTCATCCGACCGGCTCCAATAGAGCTGGAACCAGCGGGGGGTATCACCCATGTCGGCGGCACAGACTTCCATCGGCGTTCCTGCCTGATTGGAAAAGATGAATGGTATTCTCATTTCGCTGCAGGCCCGTGCGACGATGCGGTCGGCGCCGGCGCAGATCATGTCCAGCGCGCCGAGGGGCGCCAAAATGACGGGAGATCCCAGGTTCAGGCCCAACAACGAAGTGGAGAAATCGGCCGACTCATTGGAGTGCATCATATGCGGGCGGATGTGCAGGTCCGAAAAGGCGGAGGTGTTTCCGCCGATGGTTTCTTCGTTGCCGGCCCCGCCCTCGATATACGCCCATGCCTCAGCGGACATTTTCCGTTGGGCGAGCTCGCGCAGCGCCTGAGCGTGAAAAGGAATAAGGGGTCGTTGTCCCGATAATCCTTCCGTGTAAATAATCCGCTGTCGTTCGATTGCCCGGATCGGTGGCATAGAATATAATTATAGCTTATGAAGTTGGAAGTACCCAAGGCGGATCGGGTCGGTCCGGTTGCTGTTAACGTCATGGGTTAACCGGAGAGAGTAACGGGTCTTGATCGACGGGGGCAGGATATCCTCGATCGCATAGATGTCGTCGACATCCACGCCATATTTGTCGTCGATGTGGGACTCCGCACCGCTAAATCCTGTATGGCGGTAAAATGCCGATTCTTTTGCCTTTCGGCTGGCCTCGCCTTTGTCAGCGGCGGCCACGATCATCTTATAATGAAATTCGTCGAATTCGTCGGGCTTGTAGCCGCCGAGGTTGATAAAGAAAAGCCGCTGTGGGGGTGGGTCCTGGAGTGTCGATGGGTCAAGGGGTGCCGATGGGTCAAGGGGTGCCGATGGGGCATGTGCGGCGGACCGGGGTATAACGTCCACCCGGCAGGCATCGACCTGCGTTACTTCCCGCCAGGCGTCGATATGAAGTTTCTCGCCGCCCTCCGGCCAGTACTCCCGGATATGGGGCACCAGGCTCTTCAGGTCAGTTCCGATATCGAAAAAAATATCGTGCTGTTCGGTGAATCTGCCCTTCGGTTTGCAGCCCAGCAGGAGCATGAATAGTCGCAAGGAATTCGTCATGGGATAAAACTACCAAAATTATATTCCATTCCCCTATCTTTATTCCATGGAACCATCCGGGCATATTTTAGCCATTGACGTCGGCGGCTCGCACATCAAATGTATCATTCTCAACGCGCAGGGGGAAGGACAGACAGAATACCGAAGGATGCCGACACCGGTCCAGGGGACGCCGGATGCGGTGATCTTCACGATCCTGGAACTGGTGAAGGGCCTGCCCGATTTCGATAAGATCTCGATCGGGTTCCCGGGTTATGTGCGTAACGGCATCGTCTATACTGCGCCCAACCTCGGGACTTCGAACTGGGCGCAATTCGATCTGGGTCAGCAACTCAGCAACCGGCTGGGCAAGCCGGCGCGGCTGGTCAACGATGCCGACCAACTGGGGCTGGGAGTGGTCAGCGGGAAAGGCTATGAGCTCGCGGTGACCCTGGGCACGGGTGTCGGGACCGCGGTCATCATGGATGGGGCGCTCCTCCCCCACCTCGAGTTGTCGCATCATCCGATCAGCAAAGGCCGGGATTATGATGAATATGTCGGCAGCAAGGCGATGGAGAAGGTGGGCAAGGAGAAATGGAACAAGCGGGTCGCCAAGATACTCGCGGCGATCAAGGTGGTCTTCAACTATGACCGATTATACCTGGGCGGCGGCGGGGTGAAATCGCTGACCATCCCGCTGGAGGAGAATATCCATTTATTTAATAACCAGGATGGGATCAAAGGCGGCGCGAGGTTGTGGGAGATGAAGGATGGATATCATGTTACCACTAATTATCCGCAATGAAGAAATATTTGACCGTTCCGCTTCTGATTGCGTTCTTATCCGCCTGCAAGGTCAACCCCTACCGGCGAGCCAATCATGTCTACAAAGATCAGGCGAAGGTGCTGGCCCGGCAGATCGAGCAGCATCCGCTCGACCAAAGGTTCGACTCGGTGCCGGCGGCGCCCTACTGGGTGGGGACGACCAACTTCAATCTGCGCAAACCGAATTTCGTGATCCTTCACCATACTGCGCAGAATAGCTGTCCGGAGACATTGAAGACGTTCACCACGGCGCGGACGCAGGTCAGCGCGCACTATGTGATCTGTCGCGACGGCGTCATCCATCATATGTTGAATGACTATCTGCGGGCCTGGCAGGCAGGCGTCAGCAAGTGGGGTAACATTACGGATGTGAATTCGATCTCTATAGGGATCGAGCTGGACAATAACGGGTCCGAACCGTTTGCGCCGGAACAGATCCACAGCCTGTTAAGGCTGCTGGCGACCTTGAAAAAAGAGTACAATATTCCGACGGCGAACTTCATCGGGCATTCGGATATCGCCCCGACCCGGAAAGTAGACCCCAGCTATCTGTTCCCGTGGAAGGAGCTGGCGGACTCGGGATACGGGCTTTGGTATTCGGATACGACCGGGGTTATCGTCCCGCCGGATTTCAGTCCGTTGACGGCGCTTCGGCTGATCGGCTACGATATAAAGGACAGCAGCGCGGCGGCGAGGGCGTTCAAACGCCATTTCGAGCAGGATACGACGAAGACCTGGGGGCCGGCGGATGTGGAAGTCTTGTATTCGCTATACCGGCAATATCAGTGAACATCGTAGACGTTATCGTCCGGATGGGTATCCGGGACATAGGTGCTGCCCAGCGTGAGCTTGCTGACCGCCCGGGTGGCACGAAAGGGAATGGTTAGCCGGGTCTCCCTTTCCCATACGATCACGGAACGGTGGATCTTTTCTTTTGTGCCATCGCTATATTCGATGGTCAGGTCGACAGGAACCGGCTTACCGCCTTTATTGGTAATGAGAACCGTCCAGGCGTCGCCCTTGTGACGAACATCGGAAATGGCCAGGTCGGGATAGCCGCCATCATAGAACCAACGTTTCCAGAACCAGTTGAGGTTGCGGCCGGTCCCGGCGTTGACGCTTCCAAAGAAATCCAGGGGGATGGGATGTTTGCCGTGCCAGTCTTCCATGTATCGATGGATGCCTCGAAGGAACAGGCTGTCCCCAAGCATATCCTTCACATATAGATAACCCATCGCGGGTTTGGGATAGGAGTTGAGATAGTAGTCGTTGCCCGTCTCCTGCGTCGAGAGAGTAATGATCGGAAGATCATCTTCCTTTCCTGCGCCGCGGGCATAAGGCTCTACACCATAGGGGTCCACGACCGTCGAGTCGATCAGGGGCGAGATGATCCATTCCCCGATGGTTGCCCAGCCTTCATCCATCCACGCATATTTGGTCTCGTTACATCCCATATAGAAGGGGAAGAGCGTATGGAAGATCTCATGGTCGGTGAGCTCGATCGCATCGGGCCGGCTGTCGAGCGGATTGTCATTCACCATCATCGGATATTCCATCTGGTCGAGGCCGTCAAATACTGTCTCGTGCGGATAGGGATAAGGCCACGCGGGAAAAGTATAGCTCATCGCCCGGACGGTCTTCCGGGCAAAATCCACTACTTCGTAATAGTCTTTGTGATCCGGGTTGAAGACGGCATCGACCCGGGTCCTTCTGCCGGAACGGGGGTCTACGATGAGACTGGAGGCCTTCCACATATAGTGGTTGCTCGTGGCAAAGACAAAATCGGTGACATTGCGGGCTTCAAAATTCCAGGTGTTCGAGTCCGGGTTCCGGGTGATATCCTTCCGGGCAAGGTCGGCCGTATCGATGATCGTTACTACGCTGTCGGCGGCATCCGCCGCCTCGATCCGTTGGTTGACGGCCGGCGATAAGATGTCGCCGCGATTGGCAAGATCACCTGTTGCCCAGACGAGATAGTTGCCGGGGACGGTGACGGATACATTAAAATTGCAGAAGTCGTTGTAGAATTCCTGCGGTCCCAGATAGGGGATGCGGTTCCAGCCGTCGATATCGTCGTATACGGCAATCCGGGGAAAGAAATAGGCGACAAAAAAGGCGCCGCTGTCGATCTGCCCGGTGCGGATATGGGAGGTTTTGTTGAGGGTGTAGGAAAAATCAAGCGATACCGTTGTCGACTGGCCGGGGGTGAGTGCGGGGATCGGGACAAACAGGTCGGTACCGTCCGCGCCGCGGCGACGGCGACTATTGCGTGCGGCTTCGGCCGGCTGGCCGCCGATGACCAGGTCGGTAATGGCTACGCCGTCGGTAAGGTCTTCGGGGCGCACCGGCATCATGCGTACGGCACCTTTTTTATACAGGTTGGGATAGAGCTTGAAAAGCAGTTGACGGAGTGTGTCCGGGCTGTTGTTGCTGTAAACGATCGATTCCGACCCGCTGACCAGTCTTGTCGATGGATCAAAACGGACTTTGATAGCATAGTCCGCGTGGTTCTGCCAGTAGTGCGGGCCAGGCCGGCCGGTAATGGTCCGGCTGCCTTTATCAATGGCCTGGCGGATGTTGAGGGGAATGGGAAGCAAGGTCTGGGCGCCTGCAAAGCCGGGAATGCAACACAACAAGACAGTAAAAAGGCGGTTCATGGCGCCAAAATACGCATTTTTTTTCGAGGCCGGCAATTGCTCAACCAGGGTATCGCGTTCGCGATGAGGTCACGATCACGCCGGAGGTGCCGGTGTTGAAATGAAAAAAATAGCCTATCTTTCCGGTTTGTATCAACATGGAAAGGATCGATATCTGTTGCATAGGTCATATTACGTTAGACAAGGTTGTCACGCCGCGTTCGGCGGTGTTCATGGCGGGCGGAACGGCATTTTATTTCTCCAATGCTTTATCGCGGATGGATATACGCTACCGGCTGGTTACGGCGGTAGCTTCCGACGGGATGGCGGCGGTCAGCAATCTGCGGCTGGCCGGGGTCGATGTAACGGTGCTGCCCAGTGTGCATACCGTCTATTTCGAGAACATTTATGGCGAGGACCAGGATCATCGCACGCAACGGGTATTACGCAAGGCGGACCCTTTCCCGGCTGCGAAGTTTGCGGACGCCGCGGCGCGCATCTTTCACCTGGGGCCGCTGCTGGCGGGCGATATTCCGCTTGATCTGATCCGGACGCTGGCTGCGAAGGGAAAGATCTCCCTCGATGCGCAGGGGTATCTGCGTGAGGTGGTGGATCAGCAGGTCAAGCCGATCGACTGGCCGGAGAAACGGGCGGCGCTGAAATATGTCTCGATCCTCAAGACCAACGAGGCGGAGATGGCGGTGCTGACGGGTCAAACGGGCATTCAGGAGGGGGCGAAGATCCTGGCGGAATGGGGAGTGAAAGAGGTTGTTATTACCCTCGGCAGCCAGGGCTCCGTCATCTATATGGATCAGCGGTTCCATGATATTCCGGCTTATGTCCCGACAACTTCCGTTGTAGATGCTACCGGCTGCGGGGACACATATATGGCGGGTTATCTGTATCAGCGAAGCAAAGGCATCCCGGTACAGGGCGCAGGCGAGTTTGCGGCGGCCATGGCGACGTTGAAGATCGAAGCCTCCGGGCCATTCACCGGCACTGCGGATGATGTGCATCGGTTGTTGGCCAGCCGCCAGGGGACAGCGTTCATTTCGCGATAAATTTTGTTTCCCGATAAAATACGGACCATGGAGGGGAGGTTGAACAAGGAAGGTTCTGCAAAGACACCGCGAGAAGTGCTGGATGCCATGCTGGCGAGGGATCGCTTTACCGCCTGGATGGGTCTTGTCATCGATGAGATCGGGCCGGGATACTGTATCCTGCATTACCGGGTGGAAGGTGCAATGCTCAACGGGTTCGAAAGCATCCACGGCGGGGTCTTGTTCGCGGCGGCGGATTCGGCATTTGCGTTTGCCTGTAATTCGCAAGGGATACTCAGCCTGGCGCTGGACGTCACCATCAATTTCACGCGGCCTGCGAGTGTGGGCGACCTGTTACGGGTTGAAGCGAGGGAAGTTCATCCGGGGAACCGGATAGGTGTCTATGATGTCCGGACGACAAATGAAAATGGGGAACTCGTGGCGCTTTTTCGGGGGACGGCGTACCGGACGGGAAAACCGGTGGAATGAGCCAGGGGGCAGGTCCCGGATGGTGATGGCAGGGTCCGGATGGTGATGGCAGGGCCCGGATGGTGATGGTACGTCCCGTTCAATGAAGCAATCGTCCGCTTATCCGGTCATTTCTCCTTTGGTCCAAGACGTTTGTTAAAAACCGGTCTTTCCCATTCATTATCAAGCAGTAGGGCGGCTTCTATTTAATAACCTTTTAATTCTTGCTTTTGCCAAAAATTACAATCTTTGCCCCCGGTTTACTCCCTGCCGACTGACTGTCTAACGATTGGTCCATGAATAAAACCAGGCCCCCGGCGCCTGCCGAATCCATATTTTTACAAATCACCAAAATCGATATGTCCAAAATCGTGTTAGTAGCTTTCAACCGTGTCATCTACCCTACTTTATTCGTTTGTCTATCGATTTCCGCCGGTTCCCTGATCAATCCTGCAGCTGCCCAGATCAACAATACGGATACGGCACAGGCTTATACACTTGACCAATGCATCACCTACGCGCTTAAGCATGAGCCGAACATCAATATGGGGATCGTGAACCAGGCCATCGTCAAGGCGAATAATTCCATCGCGACGGCGGGCTGGCTGCCGCAGGTGAATGTAGCCGGGAATTACAACCATTATTTTACGCTGCCGACCTCTTTCTTCAATGATTCGGGCAAAACGGTCAATGAAAAGGCCGGGATCGTGAATACGTTCACGCCGACGCTTACTGTTTCGCAGACGATCTTCAATCCCGCGCTCATGTATGCCGTACATGCCGCTCCCCTGTATAACAAGCAGGCGCAGCAGGTAACGGACAGCAACAAGATCATGATCATTTCCGCCGTCGCCAAGTCTTACTACAGCCTGTTGAATACGCTCGAGCAGATCAAGGTCCTCAAGGCGGATACGGGCCTGCTCAACAAAAATGTCTCGGATACCTATCATCAGTTTATCGGGGGGGTCGTTGACAAAACCGACTACGATGAGGCGGTGATCTCGCTGAACAACTCCCTCTTCTCGTTACGCCAGGCACAGGAGGCGGTGCGGCCGCAATATGCGCAGCTGAAGCAGGTGATGGGCTACCCGCCGCTTTCGCAATTCAATGTGCTCTATGATACGATAGAGATGCAGAGCGACATCGCGTTCGATACAACCCAACAGCTGCAATTCGAGAGACGGATCGAGTATCAGTATCTGCAAACCACCAAGGCCCTGCAGATGACGACGGTGGATTATTACCGGAAAGCGTGGCTTCCGACGGTCAGCGGCTTCTTCGACTATGAATACGAGTTCGAGCACAATACGATGAACGGGTTTTTCAGCCAGGCCTATCCTTTCTCGTATGCCGGCTTGTCGCTGAGCATTCCGGTCTTTACGGGTTTTGCCCGGATCAACAATCTCAAAAAAGCCCGATTGCAATATGACCTGCTGGATTGGAGCGAAGTGGAGCTGAAGTCGCAGATCTGGAACGACTATACGTCGGCCATGGCCAATTACAAGAGCTATCTGTATAACCTGACCGTCTCCCGTGACAACGTCGCCCTGGCCAAGGAGACCTATGAAATCGTCGACCTGCAATATCTCCAGGGTGTCGTCCCCTACCTGAACCTGATCACTGCCCAGACCAACTGGGTCCAGTCCCAGCTTACTTACGAGGCTTCGCTCTTCCAGGTGCTTTCCAGCAAGATCGATCTGGAGAAGGCCATGGGCATTATTACGGTTAATACGGTTAATCCATAATTATACATCAAGCAATAAACTAAATAACCTGTATGCTTAGACTGGCATTGATTCCGGTTCTGATCGGCGCCCTGGGGTTCATCTCCTGCAAGCAAAAACAAACACCCCCGACACCCCCGACCCCCGTCAACCTGATGACGGCGTCTGCCGAGCGGGTCTACTATTATGATAAATATCCATCGACTACGGTTGCGCTCAGCCAGGTGAGTCTTACGGCGCAGGTGACCGGGTATATCACTTCCATCGATTTCAAGGAAGGTTCGCACGTTCATAAGGGACAATTGCTGTATCAACTGGACCAGCGGCTTTATCAGGCTGCCGTCGACCAGGCGCGGGCCAATCTCCGGGTAGATTCCGGCAACCTGATGCTGACCCAGCAGGACGCCGACCGGTATAACTATCTCGCGAAATACAAAGCGGTCGCCACCCAGGTGGTGGACCATGCGGTCATTGCGCTGCAGAACGCCAAAGATTCGGTTATTGCCGCCCAGCAGCTGCTCAAGACAGCACTGACCAACCTGACCTATTCGAATATTTACGCGCCCTTCGACGGTACCATCGGGATCTCGCAGGTCCGCCTGGGCAACCTTGTCAATGTCGGCACCACCGTGCTGAATACTATCTCCACCGATGATCCGATGGCGGTGGATTTCCTGGTCAATGAAGCGCAGCTGCCCCATTTCGAAGAGATACAGGAGAAGCAGCAATCGATCGACTCGCTTTTCACCATCCTGTTACCTGACGGGAGCCTGTATCCCCAGCTCGGCAAGATCCTTTTTATCGATCGTGCGGTGGATCCGCAGACCGGCGCTATCGACATCCGGCTGGTGTTCCCCAATCCGGGTTACAGGCTGCGCCCCGGGATGAGCACGGTGGTCCGGGTGCACAATCAGGACCCCAATCCGCAGATCGTCGTACCGAGCCGGGCTGTGGTGGAACAAATGGGCGAATATTTCCTTTTTGTTGCCAGGGATACTGTATATGAGCGGCCGGGTTCCGATACCGCCCGAAAAAGCGCCGTCCAGGCGGAGACCCCCAGGCTTCGCGCCTTCCAGAAGAAAGTGCAGCTCGGGCAGACCATCGGCCCGAATGTCGTGATCAAGTCGGGTATCAACGAGGGTGACAAGATCATTGTGGATGGTGTGCAGGCTATCCATGAAGGATCCCTGATCAGCACAGGCCCGGAAAGGCAGGCCGGAAAACAAAATAAATAGGCCCATATCTGATTTCATATGATTGCGAATACATTTATCAAGCGTCCGGTAACGGCTATGGTGGTGTCGATCGTGCTGGTAATTGCCGGGGGCATTTGTATCCTTACCCTGCCAATCGACCAATATCCGGATATTACGCCGCCGGTCGTACAGGTGAACGGGCAGTTCACGGGCGCAGACGCGCAGACGGTCGAGCAGACCGTCGCCACGCCCATAGAAGAGCAGGTCAACGGCAGTCCGGGAATGGAGTACATGCAAAGCAACAGTACCGACAATGGGCTGATGTCGATGAATGTCACCTTCAACATCGGGACGAATATCGATATCGCCACGCTGGACGTTCAGAACCGGGTAAGTATTGCCAATCCGCTGCTCCCGGCGGTTGCCGCCCGTCTTGGGATCACCGTGCGCGCGATAAATCCCAGTCAGCTCATGATGATCGCCGTATTCGCGCCGCGGGGGACGCATGACATTACTTTCCTGGATAATTACACCAATATTTTCATCCAGGATGCGCTGCTTCGGGTTCCCGGCGTGGGCAGCATCGCGCGCTTTACGGACGATTTCAGCATGCGCGTCTGGATGAACCCGCAGAAGATGGCATCCTATAACCTGATGCCGGGCGATATCATCAATGCCCTCAATGCCCAAAATGTCCAGGTAGCAGCAGGCTCCGCCGGGGTTCCCCCGCAACAGAAAACCCAGGCTTTCGAGATCGGCATCCTGGTGAACGGCCGGTTAAGCAAAGTATCGGAGTTCGAGAACATCATCGTGAAGAATAATCCGGCGACGGGCGAGCTGGTTTATCTCAAAGACGTAGCCAGGGTGGAGCTGGGCAAATTCACTTTCTCCAGCAATTCCTTTGTGGACGGGCACCGGGCGTCTTTCCTGCGCGTCTACCAGGCGCCCGGCAGTAACGCGCTCGAGACGGCAAACGGCATTTACAAGGAGCTCGCCCTGCTCAGGCAGTCTTTCCCTGCCGACGTGGAATATTCCGTTCCCTTCGAGGCGGTCACGGTAGTGAAGGTATCGATGGCGGATGTTGTCCGGACCTTGTTCATGACCCTTGGGCTGGTGGCGATCGTGGTATTTGTCTTTTTGCAGAATTTCCGGTCTACCCTCATCCCCATCCTCGCCATTCCCGTGTCGATCATGGGGACGTTCATTTTCTTTTACCCGCTAGGGTTCACCATCAATACGCTGACGATGTTCGGTTTCGTGCTCGCCATCGGTATCGTGGTGGATGATGCGATCATCGTTGTGGAGGCCGTCCAGCATTATATGGATTCGGAGGGATTGTCGGCAAAGGAGGCCACTTACCTGGCTATGAAAGATATCTCGGCGCCCGTGGTCGCCATTGCGCTCATCCTGGCGGCGGTATTCGTACCGGTCGGGTTCATCCCCGGCATTGTCGGCCGCCTCTACCAGCAGTTCGCGATCACGATTGCCATTTCGGTGGTGCTGTCCGCCTTTATTGCCTTGTCGCTGACACCGGCCCTCTGCACGCTGCTGCTCAAGCCCACCGATCACAGCAAAAAGAAGAGAGGGATGAGCAGGATGTTCGAGCGTTTCAATGGCTGGTTCGACCGGGTGACCGAACGATATAAAAATGGTGTAGACCGGAGCATCAGGGGATTCCGCTGGATCATTGTTTTGTTGCTGGTGATCTGCGGGGCGGCGCTTTATCTTTTTGAGAAAAAGCCTACCGGGTTTATCCCTTCGGAGGACGACGGCAACCTGTATGTCACTTTTCAGCTTCCGCCGGCCTCCGCCACGGCCCAGTCCGTAGACGTGATGAGGCGGTTGATGAAGGTGGTGATCAATACTCCCGGTGTGGCGCACTATGCGGCCCTGTCCGGCTTGAATGTCGTGAACAATGCCACCAATTCCAATGCGGGTACGATCTACGTGCAGCTGCAGCCCTGGGATGAACGCGGCAAGGAGAGCGAGCAGGTGCCCGGGATCATCAATGTCATGAATCAACGGATCCGGGATGCAGGGATAAAGAATGCCAATGTGGAAGTGATCCAGCCCTCTCCGATCCCCGGTGTCGGCGAGACGGTAGGCTTCTCGATGCAGATCGAGCAGCGGTCGACCAATGATGACCTCCATGCGTTCCAGACCGTGATCAACCGGTTCATTGCCGAAGCCAACCGGTGCCCGGCCATCAGCGGGGCGTTCAGCTTTTATTCTGCCAATACGCCAAGTTTCAACCTGAAAGTGGACCGCGACAAATGCGAGAAGCTCGGCGTCAACGTCGGGGATGTCTTCACGACGATCCAGGCCTTCATGGGCAGCCTGTACATCAACGATTTCACGGAATACAACCGGACCTTCCACGTCGTCGTGCAGGCGGACACAGCCTATCGCGGAATGATCACCGACATGGATAAATACTATGTCCGCAACCAGGACAGCACTATGGTCCCGTTAAGTACCCTGGTCAGCTATTCGCCTACTGAAACGGCGCCCCTGATCCAGCATTTCAATATTTTCCGTTCGGCGGAGGTTGACGGCGCCCCGGCGGCAGGCTTCAGCAGCAACCAGGCGACCGATTCCCTGATTGCGATCGCCGGGCGCATCCTGCCGGAGGGGTACAATTATGAATTTTCGGGACTTAGCTACGAAGAGATCCGGGCTGGATCCACAACGATCTATATTTTCATGTTCTCGATCACATTCGTGTTCCTCTTCCTGGCGGCCTTGTATGAAAGTTGGTCGGTACCCTTCTCGGTATTGCTGGCCGTTCCCATTGGCGCTTTCGGGGCGATCTTCACGCTGTTCCTGGTACCGAGCCTGACCGATAATGTCTATGCCCAGATCGGGTTGATCACGCTCATCGGTCTTGCCGCCAAGAATGCGATCCTGATCGTTGAATTCGCCAAAGTGCGGGTCGACCGCGGGGAAGAGCTCATCCAGTCTACACTGGAGGCGGTGAAGCTGCGGTTAAGGCCGATCGTGATGACGTCGCTGGCATTTATCCTGGGCGTATTACCGCTGGTGCTGGCCACCGGCGCGGGAGCTATTGCCCGCAGGACGATCGGGTATACTGTCCTGGGCGGGATGACTGCGGCGACTACGATTGCCATCTTTATCGTTCCGGTGCTTTTCGTGTGTATTACGCGCTGGTCGTATGGCCAGGAGAAGCTCGCCTGGCTGCAGGCCCATCATGAAGACCTTATGGAAAAGGCCCGCAAGGTGGAAGCGCAGGATATCGATGCGGAGCTGGAATATGAGCTGCAAAAAGCGCGGGACCTTAACCGGGAAGGCGGCCACGAGCCGGGAGGGCCCGGAATACAGGGGGAGCCAAATAAACACAATGAAAGATGATCGCGAACACTTTCATAAAACGACCGGTTACCGCCATTGTCATCTCGCTGGTGCTCGTCATTTCGGGGATCATCTCGCTCTTCAACCTTTCGGTCGACCAGTACCCCAATATAACGCCGCCCAGCGTCAGCGTCAACGGCAGCTACACGGGGGCGGATGCGCAAACGGTCGAGCAAACGGTCGCCGTTCCGATCGAAGAGCAAGTCAACGGCACGCCGGGAATGGAATACATGCAAAGTACCAGCACCAATTCCGGCGGTGTGAATATCCGTGTAACCTTCAGGGTCGGGACGAATGTGTATATCTCGGCGCTGAATGTCCAAAACCGGCTGGGGATCGCGCAACCGTTGCTCCCTGCAGTGGTCAGCAAGCTCGGGCTGACGGTGCGCGCCAGTAACCCCGATCAGCTGATGAATGTGGCGATCTTTTCGCCTCACGGATCGCACAATATCACCTTCCTGGACAACTACACCAATACGTTCATAGAAGACGCTATCTTACGGGTACCGGGAGTGGGCGACGTTTCAGCCCGGACCGACCAGTTCGCCATGCGCATCTGGATGAACCCCGAGAAGATGGCTTCCTACAACCTGACGCCGGGGGATATATCGAACGCGCTGAACGCGCAGAACGTCTATGTGGCGGCCGGTGCGGTCGGGGCGCCGCCGCAGGTCTCGTCGCAGTCGCATGAGTACAGCATCCTGGTCAACGGCATGCTGAATAAGGTTTCCGAATATGAGAACATCATCGTCAAGACCAACCCGGCTACCGGTGAAATGGTTTATCTGAAGGATATCGCCCGGGTCGAACTGGGCAAATTCACCTTTTCCAGCAATGCCTTCGTCGATGGAAAACGATGTTCGTTCCTTTCGGTTTACCAGACCCCGGGAAGCAATGCCCTGGAGACGGCCGACCTGGTCTATGCCAAGCTGAACGAGCTGAAGAAGACTTTCCCGACCGATGTAGACTATGTGGTGCCCTTCGAGGCCGTCACGATCATCCGGGTATCGATGAACGAGGTGTTGGGCACGTTGCTGAAAGCCCTTAGCCTTGTGGCCCTGGTCGTGTTCCTTTTCCTGCAAAACTGGCGGTCCACGATCATCCCGATCTTTGCCATTCCGGTGTCCATACTGGGTACCTTCTGCTTCTTTATCCCTCTTGGGTTCACTATCAATACCCTGACGATGTTCGGATTCGTACTCGCGATCGGGATCGTTGTGGACGACGCCATCATCGTGGTCGAAGCGGTACAACATTACATCGATGAGCAGCATATGTCCGCCAAAGAGGCGACGTATCACGCCATGAAAGAGATCTCCGCGCCGGTAGTCGCTATTGCGCTCATCCTGGCGGCGGTGTTCGTTCCGGTAGGTTTTATTCCCGGGATCGTCGGCCGGCTTTACCAGCAGTTTGCCATCACGATCGCGATCTCGGTGATGATCTCGGCCTTTATTGCGTTATCGCTGACCCCTGCGCTTTGCACTTTGTTGCTAAAGCCGCACGACGCCCTCAAGAAGAAGAACTGGTTGGATAAATTCTTCGCGGCGTTCAATAAAAATTTCGACCGGTTCATCAACCGGTACGGCAATGGTGTGAGGCGGAGCATTAAGAACTGGCGATGGATCGTTGTGCTGTTGATGGGGATCTGCATCGGCGCCTGGTTCCTGTTCCGGGCCAAACCGTCAGGATTCGTGCCGGTCGAAGACGGCGGACGGTTATTTGTCACGTTTCAGCTGGCCGATGCCAGCGCCACCACCCAGTCCGTTGCGGTCATGGAAAAAATCATGAAGGTGGTGAACGCTTCGCCGGGGATGTTGCATTATGTGGCGGTGTCGGGGTACAATATCCTGAACGGAGGGGCCACCTCCAATGCAGGCTCCTTTTTTATTATGCTCAAGCCATGGGCCGAGCGCAATACGCCGGCCTTGCAGATCCAGGGCATCACGGATACGCTGCGCAAAAGGATTACCATGGCCGGGATCAAGAACGCCAATATTGTCGTCATCCAGCCGCCGCCGATCCGCGGTATCGGCATCGCTGCGGGCTTTGCCATGCAGATCGAGGAAGGAAGCTCGACTGACGACATTTATCAGTTCGAGAAGGTCGTCCAGCGTTTTGCAGCGGAGGCGCGAAAGGTGCCCGCCATCTCGACGGCATTTTGTTATTTCTCGGCCCATACTCCCAGTTGGGACCTGACCGTCGACCGGGAGAAATGCGAAAAGCTCGGCGTAAATATTTCGCAGGTCTATACCACGATGCAGGCTTATATGGGGAGCCTGTTCATTAATAATTTTACCTTATACAATAGAACTTATCACGTCGTGATACAGGCTGATACCGGATTCAGAGCACTGATCGAGAACATGAATAAATACTATGTGCGGAATTCGGCCGATTCGATGTTGCCGTTGAGTACGCTGATCAACTACAAGCCTTCCATTGCGGCGCCGCTGATCACGCATTTCAACATCTTCAGGTCTGCAGAGGTTGACGGCGCCATTCCGCCGGGGTACAGCAGCGGACAAAGCCTGGACGCCCTCAGGGCGCTGGCGGCGAAAGTCCTGCCGCGGGGCTATACCTATGATTTTTCGGGCCTGAGCTATGAAGAGATCCGGGCAGGATCCATGACCATTTACATCTTTAGTTTTTGTATTGTTTTTGTCTTCCTTTTCCTTGCGGCGCTGTACGAGAGCTGGTCTGTTCCGCTGGCCGTCATGCTCGCGGTTCCCATCAGCGCCTTCGGTGCGATCGTCGCGCTTTCGCTCGGGCGTACACTGACTAACAATGTCTACGCGCAAATCGGGTTGATCACGCTGATCGGACTGTCTGCAAAAAATGCCATCCTGATCGTGGAATTTGCCAAGATCAGGGTCGACCATGGAGAGGAGCTGATCCAATCGACGTTGCAGGCCGCGAAGTTGCGGATCAGGCCGATCATTATGACCTCCATGGCTTTTATTCTCGGAGTTATGCCTCTTGTTCTGGCGACCGGCGCCGGTGGCGCATCGAGGAATACTATCGGGGTAACCGTCCTGGGCGGGATGATCGCGTCCTCGACTATTTCGATCTTTATCGTACCCGTGTTGTATGTGCTGTTCACGCGGTGGTCTTATGGGAAGAAGCAATTGGCCTGGCTCCGGGCGCACCGCGCGGAACTCGCGGAAAAGGCCAAAAGGGTGGAGGAACGAAATATCGACCCGGAGCTCGAATACGAGATCGAACAGGCGCATAAGGAGCATAAGGAGTTCAGGGAGCGGCAAGCGAATGGCGGGGGGAGTGGTATGGCGCCTAAACACCAGGGATGATCGCGAATACGTTCATAAAGCGGCCTGTCACAGCTATCGTGATCTCTTTGATACTGGTCATCTCCGGTTTTATTTCCATGTTGAATATCGCGGTGGATCAGTTTCCGAATATCTCCCCGCCAAGTGTACAGATAAGAGGCAACTATACGGGAGCGGATGCACAAACGGTGGAACAGACCGTCGCTACCCCGATCGAGGAGCAGGTGAACGGCACGCCGGGGATGGAGTATATGCAAAGTACGAGCAGCAGCAGCGGTGGATTGGGCATCCAGGTGACGTTCAACATCGGGACCAATCCGTATGTGTCGGCGCTCAATGTGCAGAACCGGGTCGGTATCGCCCAACCCCTGCTTCCCGCCGTGGTGAGCAAACTGGGGCTGACCGTGAGGGCCAGCAATCCGGATCAGTTGATGTTGGTGGCCGTCTATTCGCCGAAAGGAACCCACAACATCACTTTTCTCGACAACTATACGGACATCTTTATCCAGGAGGCCCTCCTGCGGGTCCCGGGGGTCGGTGATATCCAGGCCTGGGGGGACCAGTTCGCGATGCGGATCTGGATGGACCCGCAAAAAATGGCCTCGTACCGCATCACCCCCTCCGACGTAGCCGGGGCGCTGAATTCCCAAAATGTCTACGTAGCGGCCGGAGCCGTAGGCGCTCCGCCACAGGCTTCCACTCAGGCCCATGAGTTCAGCATCCTGGTCGACGGGATCTTGAATAAAGCAACCGATTACGAAAACATCGTGGTCAAAACGATCCCGGGTACGGGACGTATGGTCTACCTGAGGGATATTGCGCGGGTAGAGTTGGGAAAATTTACCTTTTCGAGCAATGACTTTGTGGATGGAAAGCACTGCTCTTTTCTGATGATCTACCAGACACCGGGCAGCAATGCCCTGAAAACAGCCGACGGGGTCTATGCCAAGCTGGCCGAGTTGAAGACGACCTTTCCCAGCGACGTGGATTATAAGGTACCGTTCGAGGCCGTCACGATCATCCGGGTCTCGATGGAGGAGGTGGTTGGTACGCTGTTGAAGGCACTGGGTCTGGTCGCCCTGGTCGTCTTCCTATTCCTGCAGAACTGGCGCTCTACGATCATCCCGGTCTTCGCCATCCCGGTATCTTTGCTGGGAGCGCTGTGTTTCTTTATTCCTCTTGGATTTACGATCAACACCCTGACTATGTTCGGGTTCGTGCTCGCCATCGGGATCGTGGTCGACGACGCTATCATCGTGGTGGAAGCCGTGCAGCATTATATCGACGAGCAGCAGATGTCCGCCAAGGAGGCGACCTACCGCGCGATGAAAGAGATCTCGGCGCCCGTCGTTGCCATCGCGCTGATCCTCGCGGCGGTGTTTGTTCCGGTGGGCTTTATTCCAGGGATCGTCGGCCGCCTTTATCAGCAATTCGCCATTACGATCGCTATTTCAGTTATCCTGTCGGCCTTTGTTGCCTTGTCGCTGACGCCGGCGCTTTGCACGCTCTTGCTGAAGCCGCATGATCCCCGAAAGAAAAAGAATTGGATCGACCGGGGTTTCGCCTCGTTCAACCGGGGATTCGACCGGCTTATAAGCAGGTATACACATGGGGTACGGCGAAGCATCCGGTACTCGTGGCTGATTATTCTTCTCCTGTTGGGGATCTGCACGGGCGCCTTTTTCCTCTTCCGCGCAAAACCCTCGGGATTCGTGCCCATGGAAGATGGCGGCAGGTTATTCATCGGTTTTCAGCTGGCCGATGCCAGCTCGACCGCGGAAACCGTCCATGTCATGGAGCAGATCATCAAGGTCGTGAATTCGACACCGGGGATACTGCACTACTCGGCGTTCTCGGGCTTCAATATCCTGAGCCACGGCAATACGTCGAACGGAGGCTCGTTTTTTATCATGCTACAGCCCTGGGATGAACGCAAGACGCCCGAGCTGCAGTGGCCCGGCATCAAGACGGTTCTCGATCAGAAAATTGCCGCTGCCGGGATCAGGAACGCCTCGGTGGTCGTCATCCAGCCGCCGCCGATCCGCGGAATCGGAATTGCGGCGGGTTTCGCTATCCAGATCGAAGAAGGCAATTCGACGGA
Source organism: Puia sp. (assembly GCA_035508835.1). Lineage (GTDB taxonomy): Bacteria > Bacteroidota > Bacteroidia > Chitinophagales > Chitinophagaceae > Puia. The sequence continues at coordinate 2,136 of DATJMG010000260.1, read as the reverse complement.
CGATGTCTATACGTTTGAAAAAAATGTTCAGCATTTTGTGGCCGAAGCGCAGAAAAACCCATCCACCTCCACGGCTTTCTGCTATTTTTCCGCGCATACGCCTTCCTTTGATCTGACTGTCGACCGGGTGAAGTGCCAGAAGCTGGGCGTGGATATCTCCCAGGTCTTCATGACGATGCAGGCCTTTATGGGCAGCCTCTTCACCAACAACTTTACGCTATACAACCGGACCTATCACGTCGTGATCCAGGCCGACACGGAATACCGCGCGATGATCGAAGACATGAACAAATATTATGTGCGGAACCAGGCGGATTCTATGGTGCCGTTGAGCACATTGATCAGCTATCAGGCTTCCGCTTCGCCCCCGCTGATCACGCATTTCAATCTATTCCGGTCGGCTGAGGTCGACGGCTCCATACCACCGGGATACAGCAGCGGGCAAAGCATCGCCGATCTGCGGGAGCTGGCCGCAAGGTATTTGCCGCGCGGCTATACTTACGATTTCTCCGGGCTCAGCTACGAAGAGATCAAGGCCGGCTCCATGACAGTCTATATCTTTACGTTTTGTATCGTTTTTGTCTTTCTTTTTTTGGCGGCGCTCTATGAAAGCTGGTCGGTGCCGCTGGCGGTCATGCTGGCCGTTCCCATCAGCGCTTTCGGGGCGATCCTGGCCTTATGGCTGGCGCCGACGCTGACCAACAATGTATATGCGCAGATCGGCCTCATCACGTTGATCGGGCTTTCGGCCAAGAACGCTATCCTGATCGTGGAGTTCGCAAAGATCCGGGTGGACCGGGGTGAGGACCTGATCCTGTCGACGCTGGCGGCGGTGAGGCTGCGGATCCGGCCCATCATCATGACGTCGCTGTCGTTCATCTTTGGCGTGATGCCGCTGGTGCTGGCCACGGGAGCCGGCGGAGCGTCCCGGAATACGATCGGGGTGACGGTACTGGGCGGGATGATCGCCTCTTCGACCCTTTCCATTTTTATCGTTCCGGTGCTGTACGTATTGCTTACCCGCTGGTCGTACGGAGCAAAGGAACTGGCCTGGTTGAAGGCGCATCGGGCGGATCTGATGGAGAAATCGAGGCGGGTGGAGTCCCGGAATATCGACCCCGAGCTCGAATTTGACATCGAGCAGGCCCACAGGGAGCATAAGGAGTTTATCGCCGGCCGCTAGCAGTGATTCAGCGTTCGCTGCAGGGTGGTGGGTCAGCGTTCGCCGCGCGCGATGACAAATTCTCCCGGGATGGCATAGCCGCCTTCCCGGCGGTAGCGGGCAATGGATGCGAGGTAGTCGTTGTGGACGATATCTTTCACTTCATCATTAAACTTATGGTAGGCCAGGGCGACGGGGCCGCCGTCGAAGGCGGCGCCGAGGGCTTCGCGGTCGTCGCGGTAGTGCAAGCTGGTGGTGATGCGATCGATCGAGATGTCTGTAAAGCCTGCCGCCTTGAAGTTCAATTCGAGCATTTGGGGCCGGCCGAGCTGGAAGAACATCGGGCAGACTTCAGATGCAACGTGGCGGTCGACGATCTCAAAAATATCCGCCCAGCCGCAATGCTCGTGCGCTCCCCATACCGAGCATACCGCGCGGCCGCCGGGTTTAAGTGCCCGGTACATCTCTGTGAGCGCTTTCCGCGGGTCGGGCATGTACATCAGGCCGAGAGCGCACAGAACGACTTCGAAGGCTTGGTCTTCCACGCGCAGGTCTTCGGCATCCATCCATTGGAACCGTGCGTTTTGGCGGCCATTTTCAGCGGCGAGGCAGCATGGGATTCCCTTTTTCCAAATATACTATTCTGTTCGTAGACTCTTCACCGGATTGGCAACCGCCGCGCGGAAGGCCAGGATACTGACGGTGCCCAGTGCGATTACCAGGGCGAGGATGCCGGCCAGCGCAAAGACCCACCAGCTCATCGGGATGCGATAGGCATAGTCTTCCAGCCAGCGGTGGACGGCGTACCAGCCCAGCGGCCACGCGATGAGGTTGGCTATGAGGACGAGCCGGAGGAAGTGCCGGGACAGCAGACTGACCAGATGCCGGATCGAAGCGCCCATTACCTTCCGGATGCCGATCTCTTTGATCCTTTTTTCCGCGGAGTAGCTCGCCAGGCCGAAGAGGCCGAGACA
>DATJMG010000259.1:0-5278 GCA_035508835.1 Puia sp. | reverse complement strand
CTTGCCACGGTTGTTGCCAATAAAGAACCGAAAGAAGGACAGGACTTCTTCCCGCTATCCGTCGATTACCAGGAAAAATTCGCGTCGGCCGGCCGGATCCCGGGCTCCTTCTTCAAGCGGGAAACCCGCCTCAACGATTATGAGATCCTGACCAGCCGCCTCGTAGACCGCGCGCTGCGGCCGCTTTTCCCGGAAGATTACTTCTGTGACGTCCAGGTACTGATCAGCCTCGTATCAAGCGATTATGAGGTCATGCCGGACTCCCTGGCCTGTCTGGCTGCTTCGGCAGCCCTCGCGGTTTCCGATATTCCCATCAAGGAGATCATCTCTGAAGTCCGGATCGGCCGCGTCGACGGCAAACTGATCGTCAATCCGAGCCGCAGTGAACTGGAGAGATCCGATATGGAATTCATCATCGCCGCAACGGAAAAGAACCTGATGATGGTGGAAGGTGAGGCCCACGAATGCAGCGAAGAAGACCTCGTCGCCGCTCTCGAGCTGGCGCATAACGCCATCCGCACTCATATCCGTGCCCAGGAAGAGCTCCGCGCCAAAGCCGGCGTTGCGGGCAAACGCGATTATACGAAGCCCGAAAATAAAGAAGAGCTTCAGCAGAAGGTGATCGCCTTCACCAAAGACCGGATCAACCAGATCGCGCGTGCCGGCAGCGGCAAGCACGAACGCAGCGACGCCTTCGACAAACTCAAGGATGAGCTGATCGAAAGTCTCGGCGAAGAGGTAGAAGATATCGATAAGAAATACGCCAAAAAATATTACGCCGATCTCCAGTGGGAACTGGTGCGCAATATGATCCTCGACGATCGCATCCGCCTCGATGGCCGCTCCCTCGAACAGATCCGCCCCCTGTCCATGGAAGTCGAGCCCCTGCCATCACCGCATGGGTCTTCCCTGTTCACCCGCGGCGAAACGCAATCGCTCACGACCGTCACCCTGGGTACGCCATTGGATGAAGTGCTGGTCGAAAGCGCCGCGAAATCTTACGATTCCAAATTTTTCCTGCACTATAATGTCCCGCCGTTCAGCACCGGTGAAGTGAAAATGCTTCGCGGCCAAAGCCGCCGGGAAGTGGGTCACGGCAACCTGGCCATGCGTTCCCTCAAGCAGATGATGCCGGGCAGCGATTATCCCTATACGGTACGCGTTGTCAGCGATATCCTCGAATCCAACGGCTCTTCTTCCATGGCAACGGTTTGCGCCGGCAGCCTGGCCCTGATGGATGCCGGGGTGCCGATCCCCAAACATGTCAGCGGTGTGGCCATGGGCCTGATCACCCGCCCCGCCGATGGCAAATACGCCATCCTCACCGACATCCTTGGCGACGAAGACCACCTCGGCGATATGGACTTCAAGGTCACCGGTACCCGCGAAGGTATCTGCGGGGTGCAAATGGACATCAAGGTGGACGGCCTGAGCATGGACACGATGCGGGAAGCGCTGGAACAGGCCCGCAAAGGCCGCCTCCATATCCTCGACGCCATGTACGAGTGTATCCCCGCCGCCCGTGCGGAGGTCAAACCCCACGCGCCGCGCATGGTCAAGATCTTTATCGACAAGGAATTCATCGGCGCCGTTATCGGGCCGCAGGGTAAGATCATCCAGGAGATCCAGCGTGAGACCGGCACGACGATCAACCTCGAAGAGGTGGGCAATTTTGGTGAGGTCAGCATCTTTAGCCCGGCCAAGGAAGGGCTGGACAAAGCGGTTGCCTGGATCAAGAGCATCGTTGCTCAACCCGAAGTCGGATCGGTATATGAAGCAAAAGTCAAATCTGTTATGCCATACGGCGCTTTTGTCGAATTCCTTCCCGGCAAACAGGGTCTGCTCCATATCAGTGAGGTGTCGCACAAACGGCTGGAAACGATGGATGGCGTCCTCAAGGAGGGCGACACCGTGAAGGTCAAGCTGATCGGTCTCGATCAGAAGACCGGCAAATTCAAGCTGAGCCGGAAAGTGCTGATGCCGAAACCGGAAGGTGCACCCGGCAGCGGGCAGCGATCTCCGGCCGGCGGCGAAGCGCCACGCTGATTTGGCGAAGCGCCACCCTGATCCGAAGGGCTCCACTGATCCGAAGCGCCACGCTGATCTTATGAACCATCTCCAGATCACGATTGCCGTCACTGATCCCGCCCAACAGGAGATCCTGATCGCCCTGTTGGCGGAGCTCGGCTATGAGGGGTTCGAACAACAGGACGATGCCCTGCTGGCCTACTTCCCTGAAGCCGGATTCGACGCTTCTGCCCTGGAGGCTATCCTGCGGTCGCGGGACCTGGCTTATACGACGGAGCTGCTCCCGGAAAAGAACTGGAATGAAGAATGGGAAAAGAACTTCACCCCCGTACAGGTGGACGAGTTCTGCGCCATCCGCGCCCATTTTCATGCACCCATACCCGGTGTGAAGTATGATCTGGTCATTACGCCCAAAATGAGTTTTGGGACCGGACATCACCCCACCACCTACCTGATGCTGCAAGCCATGCGCCATCTCGATCTTTCCGGAACCATAGTCCTGGATTTCGGCACGGGTACGGGTGTGCTGGCCATCCTGGCGGAAAAGCTGGGAGCAGCCGGCATTCTGGCAATCGATAATGACGACTGGAGCATCGAAAACGCCAGGGAAAACATTACAGAAAATCATTGTATAAGGATTCACCTCGCCAAATCTGACACTTTTCCAAAAAATCAGCGATTTGACATCATATTAGCAAATATAAACAAGCATGTTTTGCTTCGGGAGATGGCTGCAATGGGGCAACAATTGAATTTCGGGGGCGTTATAGTCCTGAGCGGCCTGCTGCAGGAGGACTTGGAAGACATTGAAGATCAGGCACAAAAAAATAATTTATCCATATCCGGCCGGACGGCAAGAGGCAGCTGGAGCTGTCTTGAGATGGGAAAAGCCCAAATTAAGTAATTGAAGATTAAAGGATCGGAGGCTTTTTTCATTATATTTGTTGTCCAGCTAAAGACCAACACACACGAATGAAGGAAGTTCTACTCATCTTTCTGGCATATCTTATCGGCTCTATTCCAACCGCCGTGTGGGTAAGCCGGTATTTCTTCGGGATAGATATCCGTGAATACGGGAGTGGTAATGCCGGTGCTACCAATACATTCAGGGTCCTTGGTTCCCGCTGGGGCACATTTGTCATGGCCGTTGACGTCCTGAAGGGCGTGGCAGCCACGAGCCTCTATATTTTGCTTCCTTATTATCTGCATGATGAGGCCGAGCGCACCAATTTTATGGTCGGGCTGGGGCTTGCCGCCGTCACCGGTCATATTTTTCCGCTCTGGGCGGACTTCAGGGGCGGGAAAGGGGTGGCTACCCTTTTTGGGATGATCCTCGCGATCCAACCGGTCGCAGCGGTCTGCTGTGTGGGCGTCTTTTTGCTGGTCCTGTATCTGACCCGTTTTGTTTCTCTTAGCTCCATCCTGGCCAGCGTGGCCTTTGCGGTGCTGATCCTCTATATCTTCGATGCCCATGAGACCTTGTACAGGGGGTTTGCCATCGCCGTTGCCCTCCTCGTAGTCCTCACCCATCAAAAGAACATATCCCGGCTGCTCCGTGGCAGCGAGAACAAAGTACCCATCCTGCGATACCGGGACAGACGGCGGCAGCGCAGACATTTGAATTCATCCGAAAAGGAATAAAATTTTTCGTAATTTCGCCATCCCTGCATGGGAAACGCATGTTAATATTCTAATCATAGAAATCAAAAAGATCCAGAATGTCTCAGACTCTACTGGAGAAACTCCAATACAAGGACGAAAGAAATCTGCTGATCCAGGGCCTGCCATCCTCCATCGAAAAACAGTTTGTCAAGCTGGCCTTCGCCAAAAGCCTCACCCCTTTATTAAAGACCAGGAAAATCGATTTCGCGTTGGTTTTTGCAGTACATGAACAACAATTGGGCAATATTGTTCGGGAACTGCTGCCTGCGCTTCACCGGGACGCGAAGTTCTGGATCGCTTATCCCAAGGTTGGCTCCAAGATCGCTACGACCCTCAACCGCGATTGCAGCTGGGGTTGTATCAAGGGAGAGGGTTTCGAATGCGTCCGTGAGGCCGCGCTCGACCATGTCTGGACCGCCATGCGGTTCAAACGATCCGATGCGGTCAGCGCTCTGGCTAAAGCCGCGATCCGCGAAGCTGCACTCGAGGCTGCCGGTGTAGAACACGTGAACAGGGCCGGTCGCCGGCCGGCCGATTTCGGCAAGGAGGTTCGTCGCAGCAAAGTCGCGTCCCCCCAGACCCGCACCCGCCGGCTTGGACAACCCATCGATAAATTAATGGCCGGTAAAAAGAACCCTGCTGCCAGATAGGTCCGCACCCCTTGAATCTTTTACCGGATCCCTCTTAACCAAAACCTCCTATGGCAGTCTTCAGCAGGCAGGGTTTAATAGCCGAATTATTAGACCGGACCGAACTGATCAAGGCCGGCTCAGCGGCCTTTTTTCGAATGACGGACGAACAGCTGGCCCTTTCACCGGGTTCCGGGATCTGGAGCATCGTCGAAGTGTTCGCCCATCTCAACCTTTCCAACGAGATTTATATCCGCTATATCCTTCCGCGGGTCACCCTGGCGCCCGATCGGCCTGATGATCAGTTCAAAAGCAGCTGGCTGGGCGATTGGGCCTATGAAAAGATCGTGCCGCGGCCCGACGGCAGCATCTTCAAAATGAAAACAGCGAAGGCTGTTCTCCCCGTAAAACCCGATAAAGACCTCCGGGAGGTGCTGCATAACTTTCACCGGACTTGCGATGCCATGGATGACATCCTCCGGCATTCGGCTACCAAAGATCTTCGCCGGATCCGCATCCCCTTCCATTTCGTGCCTTTCCTGCACTTCAGTCTGGGTGAGACCCTGCGGTTCCTGATCGCTCACAACGAACGGCATCTCCTGCAGGCGCAGCGCCTGGTACCGGTCGTTACCTGATCTGCGTGGCCGTCATTTGACGATCACGGTACCCGTGTCCTGAAGCAGCGCCCGTTCCAACTCTTTAAGATGACGATGGGTTTGCACGAGGACCGTCAGTTCCTCTTCGGTATGCGGTTTGGCCAGATCTTGCTGGTTTTCCTCGATCAGGCGCTGGATCTTCCGAAGCTTGAGGTAGCGCATGGTAGAAAGGACATCTTCCCGGTACAATTCTTCCGGTGTCGCGATCTTGCCGTCATAATGATCCTTCCAGTTCGGACTGATCTCATAGTGGAAGTCCATGATCGAGACGGCCAGGGTGCTCAGCTCCTGGTCTTCATGGTA
>DATJMG010000258.1:0-7913 GCA_035508835.1 Puia sp. | reverse complement strand
CAACAGCCGCCCCCGAATCCCCAAACGTAACATTGGTCCATATCCCCGGAGTAAGCCCGTCCGCCCTGCCGCTCATAACCATCGTCGATCTGCAAATACTGCAACCCGAAGGGCTTTAGCCTCGCACTGATCACATCCGCCGTTTCTTTTATCTCCTGTTCGTTGACCTGATCCAGGTAGGCAAACCAGCTGCACCACCCGACGACCGGCTTCTTCCATACCGCATATGCCGTTCAGCAGGCTATGGCTGCGGCCAACGACCTGCCGGACAACTTTTAGCCGCCCTTCCGCCGGATCGCTTTCGCAGGCAATGGCATCCCCGCTTCCGGCTATGCGCCCATCCACCTCAAACGGCTTGAGGCCCTCAGCCCTGATAGTAATGATTTGCCAGGTGCAGCCCTTGATGACCTGTGTCTGCTGCCGGAGTACATACCGCCCCCCGCCGGTCTCGATCTTGCCCGAGAAGATCGTGGCATTGCCATAGATGAGCTTGAGCGAATCCCGGTCATGTACAATGGTCGCCGCATCCTGCGCAAAACAATGCGCCGTCGAAGAAATAAGCAGGCTTATATACAGATATCTCATTCTTGTGGGGCATGCAAATCTATTGTATTTTAGCGACCATTACCATCCCTGCAAAAGCTATGTTCGACCGTCAGCCGACGCTGAGTAACGAGATGTTGACCCTTCGCCCCCTGCGGGAAGAAGATTTTGACGACCTGTATGCAGTAGCCTCCGATCCGTTGATCTGGGAACAGCACCCCGCAAAAGAACGCAGCGAACCGGAAGGGTTTGCCACCTTTTTCCGGGAGGCGCTGGCGTCGAAGGGCGCCCTCGTCGCGATCGACCGGCGCACAAGCAGGATCATCGGCACCAGCAGATATATGCCGGTCAAAGAGACCGGCGACGCCATCGAGATCGGCTGGACATTCCTGGCGCGTTCTCACTGGGGCGGCGTCTATAATCGGGCAATGAAGGAACTCATGATCGAACACGCCTTCCGCTTTGTACCCCATGTCCTCCTCTATATCCATCCGGACAACCGCCGGTCGCAGCAGGCGGCACTGAAGATAGGTGGCGTAAAGATCACCGAACTGAATGGGCAGACCCTGTCGACCAGACCCTCGGCGTCGGTGATATATCATATACTCCGCCCTTCACCGTAGGGAACTCCACTACCCCGCCCGCCAGCTTGCGCACGCGCACCTTCCTGCCGCCGCAACGCACCACAACATCGGCATGCGCCTGCAGCCGGCAAACCATCCCCTGCTTGGAAAGCATCGTCGCATGAGTAATGCGCCCCCCATCCCAGCTTAACCCCCATTCAAAAGCCCCGCGCGTACAAACCCCCTCGAAAGACCCCGAACTCCACTCATCCGGTAACGCCGGGAGCAAATCGATCATCCCGTCATTGGATTGGATCAGCATCTCACTGATCCCGGCCGCGGTGCCGAGCGTACCGTCTACCTGGACCGGAAATCCATGATTCCCTAGAAATTGCGGATTGGACGCATCCCGCAGATATCCCTTAAGGACCGCATTGGCATGGTTGCCGTCGTGTAGCCTTGCCCATAAGGCGACTTTCCAGGCCCGGGCCCATTCAGCCGAAGAATCTCCGCGCTGCTCGAGTAATCGGCGGCAGGGTTCGATGAGCTGCGGCGTCTTGTTGAAGGAAAACACATTTCCGGGATACAATCCATAGAGCGGCGAAAGATGGCGGTGCGGATGCTCGGTCTGTCCCCAGTCTTCGGCCCACTCCTGCAGCGTACCGTCTTTGCCGACCCGGGGCGGGAGCAGCCGTGACAGGGCCCGGCGCGCTGAGTCGGCCATCCCCGCATCCGCCCGGAGAATGCCGGCTGCCTCGATATATTGGCCCAGGAGGTCCCTCAGTATCTGCATATCGATCGAAGACCCGGCGCAGATATTGGTTCCCGGCAGAAAGGCGCCGATAACCTCATCGAAATAACGCCCGTTGCCGGGCCTGTCAGGAAAATTTTCAGGAGAGGAAGAGGGATTAGTGACGAGCCAGCGGTTGTCCGGCGTAGGGACCAGGAAATCCAGGAAGAATTGAACGGAACCTTTGAGAATGGGATAGACCCTTCGCAAAAAGGCGGTGTCGTCGGTAAAAGCATAGTGCTCCCATAAATGTGTGCATAGCCAGGCCCCGCCTACCGTAAAGGTCCCCCATGTGGGCCCATCCATCGGCGCGGCCACCCGCCAGAGATCCGTGTTTTGATGAAATACCCAACCCCGGCATCCATAATGTTCCGCAGCAACCTGCGATCCCTGGTCGGTGAGCTCTCCGATCATCTTGAAAAGCGGCTCGGCACATTCGGAAAGATTGCCGGACTCCGCCGGCCAGTAATTCATTTCTGTGTTGATGTTGGTCGTATACTTGGAATCCCACATGGGGTTCGGATTGTCGTTCCATATGCCCTGGAGGTTCGCAGGCTGCGACCCCGGCCGGGACGAAGCAATCAGCACATAACGGCCGAATTGGTAAGCCAGCGCAGCCAGGGCAGGGTCCGAGACCTTGGCTTTCCGTCGATCGGTAGGTTCATAAGAGACGTCGGTAACGGGCAGCCGGAGCGACACCCGCGCAAAAAGACTCCGGTAATCCCGGATATGCGCCTCCCGGACAGCCTGGTACGTCTTGCCCGATAGCCGGCTCAAATACTCTTCCACCCGCTGATGGGCGTCACCGCTGACGTCATGATAGTTGACGAAGTTGGTGGCCGCCACGACATATAAGGTGACCGCATTGGCGCCGGATATGGTCAGCAGGTCACCCTCCACTTTCATTGCACCTCCCTCCGGAACTGCTCTCAGGCGCGCCTCATATCGCAACCGTCCCTCTACACCCATATAATCCGCGGACTTGCCCGTAAGCTTCAGCCCATCCGGCGTCCCATCCATCCTGAAATAATCCGTAGCATAGTTGGAATGCGTCTGGTTACGAACACCCCGGAGCCGGGCCGTGAAGGAAATACTTCCGGGTTGGTCAGCCGTCAACCTAATGACAATGACCTGGTCGGGAAAGGAGGCAAATACTTCCCGCCGGAAAGTAACCCCTCCCGCAACATACTGCACACCGGTTATACCGGTCTCCAGGTCAAGCCATCGCTTATACCCGCTGACAGGCGGCTGAGCCGCGCTCACCCCCGGCTGCCCGGCAAAAAACAAATGCAGGTTCCCCAGGCATTGATACTTCTGCTGTTCGACAGGATAGCCCATGAGGTAACGCCCGAACACCGTCTGTGCCTCGAGATATTTCCCCGCAAATACCAGCCTCCGAACCTCGGGGAGCATTTTATATCCGCCCTTCACTACCGTCGAATAGGGGCCGCCCGTCCAATACGTATCCTCGTTAAGCTGTATGCGCTCTTCCCCCGTCCGGCCGAATACCATGGCGCCTAACCGGCCGTTGCCAACCGGCAACGCAGCTTCCCAGGTCGCAGCCGCCTCCTGGTACCAAAGCAACGTGGAGGGGTCGAACTGCCGGTCATCGATCCGGCTATACTTCACCCCTTCCGTCACCCCCTTCCACCGATCCGTCCGGAACGGCGTCGCCGGATACCCATCCTTATTGAACAAATTCGCGTCTGACGCATTATCCGCCCATCCATAGCGCACCGCCGCAGGACTATCCACCGAGTCGCTGCCGACAACCACCTCATCCCCATCGATAAACGCCCGCGCCTGGTAAAACTGCCGGTCCGCCCCCGCTATCTCAAACCCCTTAAGAACCCCGGAACTATCATGGGTCACCAACCCGCCGCCCATATGCCGGAACTTCAGCCGGATCACATGACCGTCGACCCGCATCGATTCATACTGCGGCCCGCAGTACTCCCCGCCCCGCCCATAGACATTCGCCAGCGCAATCGCCGCCAGCCGCCGCCCAACCTCCTGCTTGTTCTTGGGATGGATATCCTGCACATCCCCGATATCGGTGGTGGTGGCCATCCCGGTATTCGGCAACGCCAGCGTCATCGCCTGCGCCTCCCGCAATTCCGCCCAGGTGCTTCCCTTCCGGCTGTCGCCGCCGTCACCATGCCAGCTGGACAACTGCACGTAATAGAAAGGGAGATCCCCCTCCCCCCATTGCGCCCTCCAGTCACGGATCAGCAGCGGAAAAGAGAGGCGGTATTCATAAGCCCGGCCGGTATTCGCTTCCCCCTGATACCAGATCACCCCTCTCATCCCGAACGGTACCAGCGGCCTGATCATCGCATTGAACAGCAACGTGGGATACCCGTTGGGGTCGGAGCCGCTGCCGATCCCATACATTTCTTCCACCCGGAACCGCCAGTCTCCGGCCAACGACAGGGTATGATCGCCAACGGTCAGTTTCATCTCCGCCGTATCCCCATATATGCCGCCACCCCCGCCGTCATCTTCCACCCGGACAGCAATCACATTCTTCCCCGCTCTCAATATCCCGGCGCCAATAACATAATTTCGCTCTTCCGTATACTTGTTCCTCGTTTCCCCCACCTTCACCCCATTGACAAACGTCTCATCGGAATCGTCTACCTTTCCGATCTTCAGCACGCCCCGCTTGCCCGCATCCGCATCATCCACCATCACCACCCTGCGGAACCAGACCAATCCATCGAGATCCTCGAACCCCAGGTGCTGGCCCTCCCAGAGACCGGGCAGCTTCATCATGGGCCATCTTGTATCATCGAAATCCACATCCTTCCAATGTTCCGTATCGGGATGACTGTCGTAAGAACCCTGCAAGTTCACTACCGCCCGCCGTAACGCATCCGCCTTGCCCCGTATCTCTGCCTCGATCTTCTCCGGCGTGATGGCGGCCATCATGCTCCTGAACTCATCACTCGACTCCAGCGCCCCTCTGCTGATCCAGGTCTCGATCATCGTCCCGCCCCACGTGGAGTTGATCAGCCCGACAGGTACATGCAATCGCTTATATAGTTCGCGCGCGAAAAAGTATCCCGCTGCTGTAAAATCACCCGCCGTCAAAGGGCTGCATACCTTCCAGTCACCCCCGGCGACATCATCTTTGGGTACCGGGCTTACCGCCTTTGCCACCAGGAATTGCCGGATCTGCGGATAGTCGGCCCCGGCTATCTCCTGCTGATAATTTTTTACCCTCCCCCATCCGGCGATCGGCATCTCCATATTGGACTGGCCTGAACAAAGCCACACCTCGCCTACCAGCACGTCGTCGATCACCACGCTATTCTCCCCTTTCACCAACAACCGGTAGGGGCCGCCCGCCGCCTCGGCATCCAGCTTTAACATCCATCGGCCATCCTTCCCCGTTACCGCGGTCCTGGTCTGCTTGTCGAACTGCACCATAACCTTCTCCCCCGGCGCCGCCCAGCCCCAGACCGGCAGCGGCCGCCCGCGCTGCAGGACCATATGGGCACCGAAGAGTTTGGGGAGCGTGACATTCCCCACGGCCGCACCCCACAGGAGCAACCCGGTCAAAAAAGCATAAACTCGCTTCATATCCTCAATGATACGTTAAAATATGCAAACTGTCATTGTTGACAGCCACGACAATCGCCCTCCTGTTCCCCGCCAGCACGATCGGCTGGACACTCCGCACTTCCCCGCGGATGCCTCCGAACGCATCCGGCGTCGGCAACACGGGCCTGAATCCGCCCTTGCCATCTCCCAGGTATAAACACAACGGCAACGCATCATACCTCCCCTCATATGGGATCACCCCATAGAAGTCCGCCCCGGCAACAAAATCCATTTTCCCGTCACCGTTATAATCCGCGGGCGCAATCCCGAATACCGGCGCCCATTGCGCCGCCGCAGGCAGCGCCTCTCGGGTAAAATGCCCCTTCCCGGCCCCGCTCCCACTCCAACCCCCCTTCCCGTCATTCACCAGCACGACCGATTGCAGACAATTCGCCGAAAGCAACGCCGCCCCATCCAACCGGCTGCCAAATATCTCCCCGGCCGTCTTGCCGGCCATACTGCTATAGCTCAGAAATCCCTTTCGCAGAAAAGGCCACTTCCTTTCCAATTCATCCTGGCCCAGAAAAGGATAATACTTCCCGTCCTTGGCGACCGTTAGCAGCTGCTCCACTTTCCCCGTCCCGCTGATATCCCCGACATAAAGGTTCAACGGATGATCGGGATCAGCCGTCAGCTTGCTGTTCAATCCGTAATTACCCAGCAACAGATCGTCATAGCCGTCCCCATTTACGTCAACAGCTTTTACCGTACACCACAACCCCTTCAATTCCCCGTCTGCGTCGGTCAGCCCGGTCCTGACGAATCGGCCGTGACGGTTCATGAACAACACCGGCGGCATCCACTCCCCCGTTACCACGAGGTCCGGCCACCCATCCCTGTCCACATCCACCCAACAGGCCCCGGTGATCATTCCCAGCTTCCCGAGCTCAGGGATCAACTCCGGGGTAACGATCGTGAAATTTCCCTTCCCGTCATTTCGCAAAAGGTAAGAGGTAGGCATGGCCCCATAAACCCGTGCATCAGCCCTTCCGCCGACAAAAAGATCGATATCCCCATCATGATCGAAATCCGCCGCACAGACAACCGATTTATTCCCCGCCATCGGAGGGAGACCCGCCGACCGGGTGAAATGCCCCTTCCCATCGTTGAGGTATAACCGGTCCATAAGCTGGGGCGCATTCCCGCTGAACTCATTACCGCCGCTGACCACATACAGGTCGGGATGATGATCCCCGTTGGCATCGAAGAAGAGCGCATCCACGCCTTCGCAATCCCTGTCAGCGACGAACGCCGCGGAATCCGGGCTGCGCCGGAACGACCCGTCGGGCCGCTGAAGGAACAATACCCCAGCTTGCCCCCTCGCTCCGCAGACAAAGAAATCGTCGAGCCCATCGCCGTTCACGTCGGCTACGGCGACTTTTGGGCCTTGCGTAGACAGCTCATGCGGAATAAAGTACTGCCGGTTGAAATCGACAAAAGACAGGTCCTCCTTATGGGCCCACCCGGCCCCAACCGCGTGCGTTACGTCCTTGAAATCGACCAAAGAGGTATCATGCAACAACCCCGCAAGCAGCCGCCGCTCATCCGCCACCGTATCGGCATCCGCCGGGTCGTACGAAATAACCATCCGCCGGTCCGGGGCAATCCTCCGCATCACCTGTACATGACGGTTAGGCCAGACGATAACCATGCTGTCGACCTTCCCTTCTCCGCCCAGACCGAAGGACAACACGGGCTCCGAGCTGCTCATAAAGCCATGGACAACCTGCAATTCCCGGTAAAACATCTTACCCCCCGCATAGACGAAGACCTTGGCGCCGATGGCAAACGTATTCGGACTTTTCCCCTTGAGCCGAACACTCAGATAATGCCGGCCCGGGTTCCGCTCCCGGCTGAAGTTCCGGAAGACACCCGCCGCCTGATTCATGTTATTGACCACCAGGTCCGGAGCGCCGTCCCCATCCAGGTCCCCATAGGCCGACCCGCTCGAAAGCGAAGGTTCATCGAATCCCCAGGCCGACGACTCATCCTGGAACCGTAGATCCCCGCTGCCCCTGTACATGTAATTGTGCCCTTCCCCCGACGGCTGCATCGACAACAACTGCCGGTCATTCGCCCGCAAATCCGACGACATGAACCTGATATAATCCAGGTCATTCTGCCGCGCCTTGATCCCGCTCGTAATAAAAAGATCCTGTACCCCATCCAGATCGAAGTCCGCCGCCAGCGGCGACCAGCTCCAGTCCGTCGCTGCTACCCCGCTATACAACGCAATATCCGAGAAACGCTCCCCTCTCCCCGTATTCAGCTGCAGACAATTCCTCGAATACTGGTAGGTATACCCGAAACTCATTTTATACTTATAATCATCCCACGACTCATCCCCTTGCGTCGACTTCAACACCCGCTCGTCAGCCGGCAGCATGTCGAGCGTCACGATATCCGGCCAA
>DATJMG010000257.1:0-19370 GCA_035508835.1 Puia sp. | reverse complement strand
CTGTTCAACCTGAGCATCCGGGAGAATATCGCATTCAGCGACAGCGTGACGGATGAATCACTCGAAAAGGCGATCGCCACGGCGGAGCTGAGGGACTTTATCGATGCGCTGCCGGACGGCCTGGATACGGTGGTTTCCGAGCGGGGCACGTCCCTGTCCGGCGGGCAGAAACAGCGGATCATGCTGGCCCGCGCGCTCGCGATCGACCCGCGAGTGCTCCTGCTGGATGACTTCACAGCGCGGGTGGATAACCAGACCGAAAAGAAGATCCTGGCCAATGTCCGGGAGAACTATCCGCATCTCACCTTGTTGTCCGTGACGCAAAAGATCGCGTCCATCGAGGACTTCGAGCAGATCATCCTGCTGATGGAAGGGGAAATGATCGCCGCGGGAACGCATGCGCAGCTGATGGAGACCTGCCCGGAATATGTACAAATCTATCAATCACAAAGAAGCACGAGCCACTATGAGCAGCCGGAATTACAATCTTAATGAGTTAACAGCGGCGCAGCCGAAGAGCAAGATCTGGCCCGCGCTGATGAAGCTGATCGGGCTGCTGCCAGAGCAGCGGGGCAAGCTGATCGGAGCCTTGCTGACGATGGTTATGTATTCGTTCCTCTCGATGTTGCCGCCCGCGTTGATCGGTTATACTATCAACCACCTGGTCTCCGTCAAGATGCATACGGCGGGCAGCGCTCTTTCCGTCGGCTCGTCATGGCTCGGGCAGCTCCTGCCGGGGAGCGGGTTTTCGCTGGTGTTGACGGTTTGCGGCTGGTTGCTGGTGATCTATCTGCTGAACCTGGGAGCGGTCTATCTAAGGACGATCCTGATGGGCGGTTTCGGCCAGCACCTGCTGTTTAAGCTCCGCAACACCATCTTCAACAAACTACAGGAACTGCCGGTCGCTTTTTTCGCGCAGAACAAGGCAGGCGACCTCATCTCGAGGATCAATAATGATACGGATAAGGTCAACCAGTTCTTCAGCCAATCGCTGATGCAGTTCGTGTCGAGCATCTTTATCATTGTGGGCGCGGGTATTGCGCTGGTGTACTTCAACTGGCGGCTGGGTCTGACCGTGCTAGTGCCCGCGGCCTTCATGTGGCTTTTCAACAAAATGATGTCGTCCTGGGTGAAAAAGAAGAATGCCGCCAGCGCGAAGGCGACCGGCGGCCTCAGCGCCGAGATCCAGGAGTCACTGAACAATTTCAAGGTCGTCCTCGCCTTCAACCGCCGCGATTATTTCAGGAAGCGGTTCGAGCAGGCGAATACCGCTAACTATTCGACGAATGTGGAGGCGGGTATCGCCAACAGTGTATTTATGCCCGTCTATTCCTTTCTATCCAGCATGGGTCAGCTGGTCGTGTTGCTTTATGGCATCTACCTGATCAGGATCGGGTATTTTACCCCCGGCTTCCTGATCGCCTATTTCATGTATACGAGCAGCTTCTATGATCCGCTCCGGCAACTGGCTGCGCTGTGGGCCGGATTCCAGGTTGCGATCGCGAGCTGGGACCGCATCTCGCATCTGTTATCGCTGGAGACGGACATGGTGACGCTGCCGGAGACTGCCGCTGCGTTGGGGGGACATGGCGGTCTTTCGGTGGTTACGGGTGGGCATGGGTCGGCGGCCGGGAACGGATCGGCGGGCGCGGTCCCTGCGCTGATCGAATTCCGGGATGTTTCATTTGCGTATCCCAATGGGAAAGATGTGCTGACGCATAACAGCTTCCGGCTGGAGAAGGGTAAGACCTATGCGCTCGTCGGGCCGACGGGCGGCGGCAAGACTACCACGGCGTCGTTGCTGGCGCGGCTGTATGATCCGACCGCGGGCGCGGTGCTCCTCGACGGGAGGGATATCCGGACCTTTACGCCGCCTGAGCGGGCCCACAAGATCGGCTTCATTCTACAGGATCCCATCCTATTTACGGGAACCGTCCGGGATAATATCCTCTATGGGAATGCCGCTTATAAAGACTATACGAACGAGCAGCTGGCCGGCGTCCTGCATGACTCGGGGCTCGAGACTTTATTGACGCGGTTCGATGAGGGGCTGGATACGAAGGTGACGCTGGCGGGTGATGGCATCAGCCTCGGGCAAAAACAGCTGATCGCTTTTATCCGCGCCGTGCTTCGCAATCCGGAGCTGCTGATCCTGGATGAAGCGACCGCCAATATCGACACGGTAACGGAGAAGATGCTGGAGGATATCCTCCGCCGGCTGCCGGCTACGACGACGAGGGTGATCATTGCCCACCGGCTCAATACCATCGAGAATGCGGATGAGATCTTCTTTGTCAATGCGGGTGAGATCCAGCGGGCGGGCAGCCTGGAGCAGGCGGTGGATCTGTTATTGCAGGGAAAACGGGTTAGCTAGGCGGGCGCGGGTGCGGGCGCAAGTTCAGGATTTTACCAGAAAGCGGGGCTACCTTGAGGCCTAATTCCCTAAAAATATGAGATTCAGCATCCTTTCTTCCGCGCTAACGCTGCCTTTTTGCCTGGCTGTAATGCTTGCCTCCGCGCAGGGAAACAGCGGTTACCATGTGACCAAAACATACAAGATCGGCAGTCCCGGCGGCTGGGATTATATCGCCGTCGGTCCCGATCAGCGGATCTATGTCTCACACGGCACCCAGGTCAACATCCTGGACGCAAAAACAGGGGATTCCGTCGGGGTGGTTCCCAATACGACCGGGGTGCATGGGATCGCCTTTGCCGATGGCAAGGGATACACCAGCAATGGCCGGCTAAATACCGTTACGGTTTTCGACCTGAAGACAGGGGCAGTCCTGTCGCAGATCAAAGCGGGGCAAAATCCGGATGCGATCATGTATGATCCTTATACCAAATGTGTGATCACCTGCAATGGCCGGAGTCATGATCTGACGCTGATCGACGCGGCGAGCGGGCGGGTTACGGCGACCATCCCGCTGGACGGCAAGCCGGAGACCGCGGTTTCGGATGAGGCAGGCAAGCTGTATGTCAACATCGAGGATAAAAACAAGATCAGCTGTGTAGATTTGAAAACAAAAACGGTAGAGGCCAGCTGGCCGCTGGGCGCGGATGGACCGACGGGGCTGGCGATGGATGTGAAGACAAAGCGGCTGTTCGCCGGGTGCCAGGAAAAGCTGGTGGTGATGGATGCGACCAATGGAAATGTCGTCGCTACCCTGCCGATCGGGAGGGGATGCGATGGGGTTGGCTTCGACAAGAGGCTGAAGCTGGTGTTTGCTTCCTGCGGGGAAGGGGTCCTGACGGTGATCAAAGAGGAGTCGCCCGGCACGTTCACCGTGATCGACAATGTGCCGACCAAGCGAAGCGCGCGGACTTGCGCGGTGAATGAGAAAACCCATGAGGTATATCTGTCGGAAGCGGATACCGAGCCGGGAGCGCCGGGTGAGCGCCCTAAACAGATCCCCGGGACGTTTGGGGTCCTTGTGGTGGGGAAATAGCCCGCCCACCCGACCCTCTCGTTTGGTTTTTTTTCGGTAAATTGAGTGACATAACCTTTATGTCATGCAATCGACCTTAACGGAGCCTCTTCGGCCTGCGGGAAAATATGGCTTAGTCGATAATTATATCGACGGGCGGTTTGTCCGGGCCAGTTCCGGCCTTACGCTGATGGTGCATTCGCCGCTGGATGGCAGTCTTCTGGGACAGATGCCCTGTTCTTCCCAAGCCGATCTGGATGCCGCGGTAGCAGCGGCGCAGAAGGCCTTTCCGGCGTGGTCCCGGTTGCCGGTCAAGGAGCGGGTCCAGGTCTTTTTCCGGTACAAATATTTGCTGGAGCGGCATCTCGATGAACTGGCCGCCCTGGTCAGCGAAGAGAATGGCAAGACGCGCGGGGAGGCTGTGGCCGAGATCGAAAAATGTATCGAGCTGACGGAGTTTGCCACTTCCCTGCCCCAGCTGGTGCCCGGCGAAGTGCTGGAAGTCAGCAAGGGAGTGGAATGCCGGACGGAGCGCGTCGCCGTGGGAGTGGTGGCGAGCATTGTTCCGTTCAATTTCCCCGCGATGGTACCCAACTGGACCATCCCCAATGCGCTCGCGTTGGGCAATTGCATGGTCATCAAACCTTCGGAAAAGGTGCCGCTGAGTGTGGGACGGCTCGCGCTGTTGCTGCGGGATGCGGGCTTGCCGGACGGCGTTTTCAACATCGTGAACGGCGACAGTGAGATCGTTACGGCGATCTGTGATCATCCGGGGATCGACGCCGTTTCCTTTGTCGGGTCTACGCGGGTAGCCAAATTGGTCTACCAGCGGGCGACGCAGCACCTGAAGCGGTGCCTTGCGCTTGGCGGAGCCAAAAATCACCTCGTTGTCCTGCCGGATGCGCAGCCGGAAATGACGGCGCAGAATGTGGCTGCCTCCATGAGCGGGTGCGCGGGTCAGCGCTGTATGGCGGCGTCCGCCATGGTGGCGGTGGGAAATGTCGGTGGGATCATCGAGCGCATCTGCGCGGAGGCCCGTAAAATCGTTCCCGGCCAGAATTTGGGTGCGGTGATCGATGCGGCGGCGAAGGCGCGGATCGAAAGATATATTACTGAGGCGGAGCGCGATGGCGCTGTGGTGCTGGTAGACGGGCGGGGGTATACCGTGCCGGGTCGCGAGCGCGGTACGTACGTGGGGCCAACGGTGATCGACTTCGTGCGGCCGGGGATGGCGATCGCTTCGGAGGAAGTTTTTGGGCCGGTGATCAGCATTATGCGGGTAGGGACGCTGGATGAGGCTATCGCGATCGAAAATGCCAGCCCCTATGGGAATGCGGCGTCGGTGTTTACGCAGAACGGGGCGTTTGCCCGCTATGTGATCGATCGGGCTTCAGCCGGAATGGTTGGAGTGAATGTGGGCGTACCGGTGCCGCGGGAACCGTTCTCATTCGGCGGCTGGAATGAAAGCAAGTTCGGGGTCGGGGATATTACGGGGAAGAGTTCGATCGAGTTCTGGACCCGCCTGAAGAAAAGCACCGTGAAATGGAATCCCGAGGCCGGGATCAATTGGATGAGTTAGCCGGGGATCCGGCGGATGGGTGAAACGAAAATCCTTTTTATATGGCTACGCCAGGAACATTATCCGAAACAAAAGAGATCGTCCGGGACAACCTCGACTACACGTTGTTCTCCTGGAGCAAACAGAAAGGGATCGACCCCATTGCCGTACAACGTGCGGAGGGGGTATACCTGTATGACTATGACGGAAAACGGTATCTCGACTTTTCATCGGGGCTGATGAACGTGAATATCGGCCATGGGCATCCGCGGGTGACGGAGGCGGTGGTAAGACAGATGCAGGAGGTCAGCTATGTTACGCCCGGCTGTGTCACGCGCGTGCGGGGCGAACTCGGTAAGAAGCTGGCGGAGATCACGCCGGGTAACCTGCAAAAGACCTTGTTCACGACCGATGGGGCGAGCTCGATCGATAATGCGATCAAGCTGGCACGCCTTTATACCGGGCGGCACAAGATCATTGCGCGGTATCGGGCTTTCCATGGGGCGTCATATGGTTCGATGTCGGCGGGGGGTGATCCGCGCAAGCTCCCGTCGGATGCGCAGCAGGCGCCGAACTTCGTACATGTGGAAGACCCTTACTGTTATCGTTGTCCCTGGGGGAAGGAGATCCGGACCTGTCACCGGGAATGCGTCCGGCATATCGAGCGGGTCATCGAATTTGAAGGTCCGGGCAATATTGCGGCGATCCTGATGGAAGGAGAAAGCGGGACTTCCGGCTGTATCAAATATCCGCCGGACTATCTGAAGAAGGTCAGGGCGCTTTGCGACAAGCATGGTATCCTGCTGATCGCCGATGAGGTCATGAGCGGTTTTGGCCGGACGGGGAAATGGTTCGCCAGCGAGCTGCATGGGATCGTTCCCGATATGATCGCTACGGCAAAGGGGATCACGGCGGGATACATTCCGCTCGGCGCGGTGATCGTGAGCGACAAGATCGCCGAACATTTCAATGAGCGGGTGCTTTGGCTGGGGCTCACCTATTCCGCGCATCCGGTGGCCTGTGCGGCGGCTCTGGAGGTGCTGAAGATCTATGAGGATGAGGGGCTGATCGAAAATGCGGCGGAAATGGGTCATTATATCGAGCAGCAGGTGGAGCTGCTGAAGAAGCGACATCCCTGTATCGGGGACTTCCGGAATACGGGGCTGTTGGGCTGCATCGAAGTGGTGAAGAACCGGCAGTCGAAGGAGCCCATGGCGCCGTATAACGCCAAGCCGGAGGAGATGGCGGTGATGGGTCAGGTGGCGGGGAAGCTGCGGCAGTTGGGGATGTATGCCTTTGTGCGGTGGAACTATGTCTTTATTGCGCCGCCCTTGTCAATCACGCGGGAGCAGATCGATGCGGGGCTGGCGATCATCAGCGAGGCGCTCACGATCGCGGATGCACATGTAATTAATTAAGTATGTCATTATACAGTGACGATCTGGCGCCGGTCCCGATGGAGAAACGGACCTGGAAGACCTGGAACTATGCTGCGCTATGGATCAGCATGAGCCTCTGTATCCCGACCTATATGCTGGCGAGTTCGCTGATCGGCGGCGGGATGAACTGGTGGGAGGCGATATTGACGATCTTCCTGGGGAATAGCATCGTGCTGGTCCCTATGATCCTGAACGGACGGGCGGGCGCGAAGTATGGGATCCCGTTCCCGGTTTTTGCCCGCGCCAGCTTTGGGGTGCGGGGGGCGAATGTCCCGGCGATGCTGCGCGCGATCGTGGCTTGCGGCTGGTTTGGAATCCAGACCTGGATCGGGGGATTTGCGCTTTATCAGCTGGCGAGGGTCTGGGCGCCGGGTATCGAACGGCTGCCGCTATTATTACCCGCGTCCTGGGGGTTGGCGACGGGTCCGGGGATCTGTTTCCTGCTGTTTTGGCTGGTAAATATGTGGGTGGTCTGGTTGGGGGTGGAGAGTATCCGGAAGCTGCTGGTCTTTAAGGCGATCTTTTTGCCGCTGGCGGCGCTGGCGCTGCTTTGGTGGGCGGTGTCGGCCGTGCGGGGCGGGCTGGGCCCGATCCTGACGCAGCCTTCGCATTTTGCCACGGACGCGGCGTTTTGGACTTTCTTTATTCCGGGGCTGACGGGCATGGTGGGATTCTGGGCTACTCTATCGCTGAATATCCCGGATTTCACCCGGTATGCGGTCAGTCAGTCCGCGCAGATCAGGGGGCAGGCGATCGGGCTGCCGTCGTCGATGACCTTGTTCGCGTTTATCGGTGTCGTGGTCACGTCGGCAACGGCGATCATATTCGGGCAGACGATCTGGGATCCGGTTGTGTTGGCCGGGCGGTTCGAGAGCCGGTGGCTGGTGAGCGCCGCGATGCTGGCGGTGGCGATCTCCACGCTGGCAACAAATATTGCGGCGAATATTGTGAGCCCGGCGAATGATTTTGCGAATCTGGCGCCGGCGCGGATCTCTTTCCGGGCGGGCGGGTTGATCACCGGGGTGATCGGCATCCTGATCCTGCCCTGGAAGCTGATCGCCGATCCCGGCGGTTATATCTTCACCTGGCTGGTCGGTTATTCCAGCCTGTTAGGGCCGGTAGGGGGCATCCTGATCGTCGATTATTATGTCATCCGGCGGCAGCAGTTGTCGGTGGCGGGATTATATGAACCAGGCGGGCCGTATGCGTATACGGCGGGATGGAACCGGCGCGCGGTGTTGAGCCTGTTGCTCGGCATCCTGCCGAACGTACCCGGCTTCCTCGTCACCGTGAGGTTGCTGGCGCCGGGCCGGTTGCCGGACTGGATCGTGGGGATGTATAACTATGCGTGGTTTACGGGATTTTTCGTGGCGGGGGGCAGCTATTGGCTGATGATGCGGGCCGCCCGGTTAATGTATAAAGAAGAGGTCAACTATGTCCCTGTTAATTAAAAATGGAAGGATCGTTACCGCGACCGACGATTTTGTCGGGGATGTGCTGGTCGAAGGAGAAACGATTTCGGCGGTAGGCCGGTTGCCGGGTGCGGCCGCGGACCGGGTGATCGATGCCGGCGGATTGCTGGTGATGCCCGGCGGGATCGACCCGCATGTGCACCTGGATATGCCGTTTATGGGAACGTTCTCCAGCGATACGCATGAAACGGGTACGCGCGCAGCGTTGTTCGGCGGCACGACCATGGTCATCGATTTCGTGCTGCAGAAGCAGGGGCATTCGCTGCGCGAGGCGTTGGCGGAGTGGAATGGCCGGGCAGCCGGGACCGCCGTCGGCGACTATGGATTTCACATGGCCGTTACGGATTACAATGACAGCACGAAAGCCGAGATTGCCGAAATGGTAGCGCAGGGGATCACCTCTTTCAAGACGTTCATGGCCTATAAGGGAGCGTTGATGATCGATGACCGGCAGATGACGGCCTTGATGCAGGAGGTGCGAAAGCAGGGCGGCATGGTTACGGTACACGCGACCAACGGGGATATGATCGATTACCTGGTTGCGAAGCACCGGGCGGAGGGAAAGTTATCGCCCTTGTATCATTATTTGTCGCAGCCGGAGGTGACGGAGGCCGAAGCATCGGGGCGGTTTGCGGATATTGCGAATTATACGGGTTGTCCGGGGTATATCGTGCATTTGACCTGTGAGGGAGCTTTGAATGCGGTCCGGAATGCGACGAGGCGGAATCAGAAGGTCTTTGTCGAGACCTGCATTCAATACCTGTTGCTGGATGCGTCGCTGTACGAGAAGGACTTTGAGGGCGCAAAATGGGTGATGAGCCCGCCTTTGAGGCAGGCAAAGGACCGGGAGACCTTATGGGCGGGCATCAACCAGGGGTTGGTGCAGGTGGTGGCGACGGATCACTGTCCCTTTTTATGGAAGCAGAAGTTGATGGGAGAAAAGGATTTTTCGAAGATCCCTAACGGGCATCCGGCGATCGAGAACCGGATGGAGCTTTTGTACAGCGAGGGGGTTCATGCCGGCCGGATCAGCCTGAACAAATATGTGGAGGTTGCCTGTACGAATCCGGCGAAGATCTTTGGGATGTTTCCCCGCAAGGGAACGATTGCGCCGGGGAGCGATGCGGACATCGTGTTGTTCGATCCGAATGAGCGGCATGTGTTATCGGCGAAGACCCACCATATGAATGTCGACTACTCCGCCTATGAAGGCCGGGAGCTGACGGGAAAGGTAAAGACGGTATTGTTGCGGGGGAGGCCGGCGATCGACGGCGGGAAGTGCCTGGTTGAAAAGGGTTATGGGAAATTCATTCCGCGGGGTAAGGTCTGCGGGTTTATTTAAAAATTTGTATACATGCCGAGAATCATCAAATCCGGCCTGATCCAGATGAGCCTCCCCAAAACCGAGGGTGAGGGCAGCATCGACGAGATCAAGGAAGCCATGGTGGAGAAGCACATCCCTTATATTGAGAAGGCGGGGGCCGCAGGGGTGCAGATCCTTTGTTTGCAGGAGATCTTCAATACGCCGTACTTCTGCCCGGGACAGAATAGTACCTGGTATGGGTCGGCGGAACCGGTGCCGGGGCCGACCGTGGACAGGATGGCGGAGTATGCCCGCCGCTATAATATGGTAATGGTCGTACCGGTGTATGAGAAGGAGCAGGCGGGGGTGCTGTACAATACGGCGGCGGTTATCGACGCGGATGGGAGCTATCTGGGGAAATACCGGAAGAATCATATTCCGCATACCTCGGGTTTCTGGGAGAAGTTCTTCTTCAAGCCCGGAAATCTCGGGTATCCGGTGTTTCAGACGCGGTATGCGAAGATCGGCGTCTATATCTGTTACGACCGGCATTTCCCCGATGGGGCGAGGTGTCTGGGATTGAATGGCGCCGAGATCGTCTATAATCCCTCCGCGACGGTAGCGGGGCTTTCGCAATATCTCTGGCAGTTGGAGCAGCCGGCGCATGCGGCGGCGAACGGTTATTTCATGGGCTGCATCAACCGCGTGGGGGAAGAGCGGCCATGGAATGTGGGGAAGTTCTATGGCAGCAGTTATTTCGTCGATCCGCGGGGACAGATCTTCGCACAGGCGTCCGACAGCAAGGACGAGCTGCTGATCGCGGAGTTCGATCTCGACAAGATAGAGGAGGTAAGGAGCGTCTGGCAATTCTATCGTGACAGAAGGCCCGAGACCTATGGTAAATTGACGGAGTTATGAGCAGAAACGAATTAACCGGGCTATGATCAGGGACCACCGATTAACGGATGCGGAATATGCGCGGAACTTCAGCGATATCCACCCTCCTTTCGGGACGCCGGATGCAGCGCTGGTGGAGGCGAACCGGTGTCTGTTCTGTTATGATGCGCCCTGCACCAAAAGTTGTCCGACGCATATCGACGTCGCGAAGTTCATCAAGCAGATAGCGACCGATAATGTTTGGGGATCCGCGCATACGATCCTTGGTGCGAATATCATGGGTGCGGGTTGCTCGCGGGTTTGTCCGGTGGAAAAGCTTTGCGAGGGAGCTTGTGTATTTAACCTGATGGAGGAAGCGCCCATCCCGATCGCGCGGCTGCAGCGGTATTCGACGGAGAAGGCAATGGCCGGCCGTTGGCCGGTGTTTCAGCGGGCGGCGCCGACGGGCAAGCGCGTGGCGGTGGTCGGAGCGGGACCGGCAGGGCTTAGTGCAGCGCATGTGCTGGCGAGGGCGGGCGTGGACGTGACGATCTATGAGAAGGAACCGAGCGGAGGCGGCCTGATGACCTATGGGGTTGCGGCGTATAAGGTGACGCCGGAGTTCTGTGCGGAGGAGCTGGACTATATCCTGTCGATCGGCGGGATCGGGGTGAAGTATGGCTGTGAACTGGGTGTCGATGTGACGCTTCAGGAGTTACGGCGTTCGTATGACGCTGTTTTCCTCGGGATCGGCGTGGGGTTGGCGCGGCGGCTGGACATTCCGGGGGAGGAGCTCGAAGGAGTGGTGGATGCGATCCGTTTTATTTATGATATCCGGGCTGACGGCTATTCCTCGGTGCCGGTAGGCGATAAAGTAGCGGTGATCGGGATGGGGATGACGGCGATCGATGCCGCGACCCAGGCCAGGCGGCTGGGTGCGGGTGAAGTGACGCTGGTCTACCGCCGGACGGAGGACGAAATGCCTTGTACGAAGGCGGAGCTCGATCTGGCGAGGCTGGATGGGTGCAGGGTGTTGTGGCTGGCGGCGCCGAAAGAGGTAATTGGATCGGGCGGGCGGGTTTCGGGATTGGTATGCGAGCGGATGCGGCTGGGCGAGCCCGACAGCAGCGGGCGGCGGATGCCGGTGGCTACTGGGGAGTTGGTGGAACTGGGGGTGGATATGGTGATCAAGGCGGCAGGGCAGATGCCCTATGGGGAGTTGGTGGCGGGGAGCGGGCTGCCGCATGTTAAAGGGCTTGTTGCGGCGAAGGCACCGGCCGGGGTTGCCGGGCTGGCCCCGGTCTTTGCAGGCGGAGATTGTGTCAATGGGGGAAAGGAAGTCGTCGATGCGGTACAGGCGGGCAAGGAAGCCGCTGCGGGGATCTTAACATATTTTGCAAAATCCTGAGCTATGGCTGATCTGAGCACTGATTTTTTAGGTATAAAGTCGCCTAATCCGTTCTGGCTGGCCAGCGCGCCCCCGACGGATAAGCAGATCAATGTGATCCGGGCTTTTGAGGCCGGCTGGGGCGGCGTGGTGTGGAAGACGCTCGGAAGCCAGGTCAAGAATGTGTCTTCCCGTTATTCGGCCGTCGATTATCATGGCAGCCGGGTGATGGGATTCAATAATATCGAGCTGATCAGTGACCGGCCGCTGGAACTGAACCTGCGCGAGATCCGGGAGTGCATCCGGCTTTTTCCGGACCGCGCGATGATCGTGTCGCTGATGGCCGACAATGACCGGGAAAGCTGGCATGAACTGATCAAAAAGGTGCAGGATACAGGCGCGCACGGGCTGGAGCTGAATTTTGGCTGTCCGCATGGGATGACGGAGCGGGGCATGGGTGCGACGGTGGGACAGGACCCCGAGATCGCGCGGCTTGTCGTGGAATGGGTGATGGAAGCAGCGGCAATCCCGGTGATCACGAAGTTGACGCCGAATGTGCATTCGGTGGTGCCGACAGGGCGGGCGGCGGTGGAGGCGGGCAGTCAGGGCTTATCGCTGATCAATACGATCCAGTCCGTGACGGGGGTGGACCTCGATACGTTTGTGCCGAACCCGAATGTGGCGGGGCGGTCTACATTTGGCGGTTATTGCGGACCGGCAGTCAAACCGATCGCGCTCAAGATGCTGACGACGATCGCGCAGGATGCGGTAACCTCCCGGGTGCCGGTATCGGGAATAGGCGGGATCAGCACCTGGAAGGATGCGGCGGAGTTCATGCTGTTGGGTTCCACCAGCGTGCAGGTGTGTACGGCGGTCATGAAGCATGGGTTTCGGATCATCGCGGACCTTTGCGAAGGGTTGGGTCATTGGATGGATGAGAAGGGTTTTGCGCGGACGGGGGATTTTATCGGGCGCTCTGTCCCCACCCTGACGAATTGGGAGGATCTGGATATCAACTATCATATCGTGGCCCGGATCGATCCGGGGAAATGTATCCATTGCGGGCTTTGTTACATTGCCTGTGAGGATGCTTCGCATCAGTCGATCGCGCTGACGCCAGGGGATCCCTACAATACGTATACGATCAAGGAGGCCGAGTGTGTAGGGTGTAACCTATGCAAGCTGGTTTGTCCGGTGGATGGATGTATCAGTATGGTGGAGCAGCGGCACGGCGCCGAGTACCTTAACTGGAAGGAGTTTCAGCGAAGGGGGCTGCCGTTGAATGATCATTGAAGCTATTTCGTCGAGAATTTGAAATAGGTCCAGGTTGAATATTTCTCCCCGGGTTTCAGGACGGTCGACGGGAAGGACGGTTCGTTGGGTGAATTGGGGAAGTGCTGTGTCTCGAGACAGAAGGCGGTGCGATAGCCGTCGGTCTTGCCTCCTTTCAGCGGGTTGGTACCGTTCAGGAAATTCCCGCTATAGAACTGGATGCCCGGCTGGTCGGTGTAGACGCTCATGACGATCCCGCTCAGGTCGCCGGTGGCAATGGCGGCAGGGCCATGCTCCTCGTAGCCTTCGGGCGGCCCGAGTTTGACTGTATTGAGCACAAAGTTGTGGTCGTAACCATGACCGAATTTGATCTGCCGGTTCGCGCTGTCGTTGATGCGGGCGCCGATGGCGGTAGGTTTGGTGAAATCAAAGGGTGTACCGGTGACGGATTCGATCTTGCCGGTAGGGATGAGCGTGGAGTCGACGGGCGTATAGTAGTTTGCGTTGAGCTGCAGGGTGTGATTGCCGATGGTGCCCGTGCCTTGGCCGTTGAGGTTGAAATAGGAGTGGTTGGTGAGGTTGAGGACCGTAGGCTTGTCGGTGGTCGCTTCGTAATTAATGCGCAGCCCGTTGCTGTCGAGCAGGTAGGTCACCGTGACCTGCAGGTTGCCGGGGTAGCCTTCTTCACCGTCTTTGGAAATATAGGTCAGCCGCAGCGTCGTGGTGTCCAGTTTCCGGGCGTTCCATACGACGGCGTCGAATCCTTTTTTGCCGCCGTGCAGGGTATTGGGGCCGTTGTTCTTATAAAGCGTATATTCCTTTCCGTTGAGTTTGAACCTTGCATGTCCGATCCGGTTGCCGTACCGGCCGACGATGGCGCCGAAATAGGTATCCGGCCGGTGGAGATATTTTCCGATACTGTCATAGCCGAGGACTACGTCCGTCGGGGTGCCGTTCTTGTCCGGCACGATGAGGCTGACGAGGCGGGCGCCGTAGTTGGTGATGGCAGCCGTCAGGTTGCCGTTGTGCAGAAAGTAGAGCCCGGTAGCCTGGCCGTCTGCTGTGTCGAGGAAATTATCCGGGTCAGGAAGAAGGCTCACCGCGGTGACGGTTCGGGCGCCGGCGGTGTCGGTCACCGTTCGGGAGGAGGGGTTGTTGCCGCAGGCAGCCAGGAGGATGGCGGAGAATATGACGATCCGGTTATTCATAAAGCGAAGTTTGTTTTAGAATCGATGTGCCGTCTTCGATTTGCGCCACATATACTTTCATTTCCTTCTTCATGGACCCGCGGTAAACGGGTGCGATCCGTTCCGCCAGCTTGTCGATGCCGGCCTCCCGAACGAGGTTGATCGTGCAGCCGCCAAAACCGCCGCCCATCATCCGCGCGCCGATAACAGCCGGGTCGTTCCTGACCTGATCGACCAGGAAATCCAGTTCGGTACAGCTGACTTCATAGTCGCGGCTGAGGCCGTCGTGCGTCTGGAACATTTTGTGGCCAAAAGCGGCGAGGTCTCCATTCACCAGGTCTTCGGTAGCCGCCAGCAGGCGGGCATTCTCCCCGACGATAAAGCGGCACCGGCGGGCGACGAGCAGGTCCACGGGGGCGACGTACCTGTCCAGCATTTCGGGAGTGACGTCGCGCAGGCTGGTGACTTCCGGGTGATGGGCCCGGATCAGCCTGACGCCCGTTTCGCATTGCCGGCGGCGGGTATTGTATTCCGTGGAGGCAAGGGAATGTTTCACGTTGGTATCGAGCAGGACGATGCGGATGCCTTCGAGGTTGAAGGGGAAATAAGCATATTCCAGGCTTTGGCAGTCGAGGCGGATGACCTGATCACGGCGGCCGAACATGCTCGCGAACTGGTCCATGATACCGCACTGGACGCCCACAAACACATTTTCCGCACGCTGGGACAGGCGTACCATGGTGAGTTTGTCGAGGCCGAGGTTGAACAGTTCATTCAGCGCAAAGGCCGTTGCGCATTCCAGGGCTGCGGAGGAGGACATGCCCGACCCGAGGGGAATATCTCCGGCAAAAACACAATTGAAGCCGCCGGGTGAGCGGCCGGCCTGCTGAAGCTGCTGGACGACGCCCAGCAGGTAGTTGGGCCAGTGTTCCGTGACGGGTTCGGGGAGATCGAGGGTGCAGGTAAATTCCCGGGCCAGGTCGATCGAAAAAAGATGGATCTCTCTATCCTTACGGGGGCCGATGGCCAGATAGATCGCTTTATCGATAGCGGCAGGCAGGACAAAGCCCTGGTTATAGTCGGTGTGCTCGCCGATCAGGTTCACGCGGCCCGGGGAGCGGACGACCAGCGGCGTCGTTCCGGGGAAGTGGGCGTTAAAGCTTTCATTGACAAGCGAGGAAAGGGACATAAGCGTCAAATCTACAGCTAATTTTTTAGATAGAGCCCGGTATATCGTACTCCCAGTCCGGGGCGTTCAGGGATGCTGACCTTTCCATAATCGAAATCCAGGCCCGTCGCCAGGTCTTCCTTCAGCAAGAGCGGGCCATCCATATCGACATAATCGAGATAAGGCAGCAGGTGCGCGATCGCCGCGCTGCCGAGGCTGCTTTCGTTCATGCTGCCGACCATCACGCGCATTCCCAGCGATCTTGCGTGTTCGATCATTCGCCGGGCGGGGGTGATGCCGCTGCATTTGGTCAGTTTGATATTGATCCCATGGAACAGGCCGGCACAGGCTTCGACATCTTCTTCGCGGACGCAGGACTCGTCGGCGACGAGCGGAAGCGCAGATTCCCGGATCAGGACGGCCATGCCTTCCCGGTCTTCCTTTGCCAGGGGCTGCTCGACAAATTCTACTCCCAGTTCGGCAAGCCGCGGGATCTTCTGAAGCGCTTCTTCCAGGATCCAGCCTGCATTGGCGTCCACACGAAGGGTGGCATCGGTGTGTTTGCGCAGGGCCCTGACGATTTCGAGATCTTCGGAGGTACCCAGTTTGATCTTATAGACCGGCCAGGGAAGTTCATCCATTTTCTCCACCATCTTTTCGACGGTATCGATCCCGATGGTATAATCGGTGAGGGGAGCCTTTGCCGGATCGAGATGCCATAATTTATAGAGTGGCTGTCCCCGCAGTTGCCCGCAAAGATCCCACCCGGCCATATCCAGCGCGCAGACGAGAAACGGGTTGTCGGGAAACAGGTGGTGAAGGTGATCCCAGTAACGTTCAGGGTCTGTAAGCGCGAAGTCTTCTACCAGGGGCCGTTTTACCTCCAGGTCGGCGATCATCTTCTCCACGGGGATATGATAATAGGTGATGGCCGGAGCCTCCCCATAGCCGGTGAAGCCGTTGTGGGAAAGCTCCACGATCAGGGTAGGTTGGTGTGTCTTGGTGCCGCGGGAGATGGTAAAGGGGTGGCGGAAGGCCAGGTCATACGAATAGTAATTACAAGTCATGGGGGGCAAAATTAAGGGATAAGTCGGGTAATCAACGGGCGGGGCCGGCGGATTCCGCGGGAAATCGGGGCTGCGGAAATTACCGGGGAAGGGCAGGGTTTATACTAGTTTATTGCATTTTTGAGAAAAATTTTCCCGTCATGGGAATGGGTTTTTGGAATTGGTCTATCCAACAAATGGGTTATCAATGGTTTAGCTTTTGGCATTTTTTTGATGCTCTTTTAAGCACAACACGCAAATCCGCCCCACATGAAAACAACACTTTCCTTATCTGCTCTTCTCCTGGCTGCGGCCCTTTTTGCTTCGAACAAGACTTTCGCTCAGCAAGCCGATGCTACTGCCTCGACCCCTTCGCTGATGATGAGCTTTTCCGGTGCAGCGCAAGGTGATGTGGCCGACCTGAACTGGGTGATGGAAAATGAGACGAACAGCAAGTGGTTTGTAGTTGAGCGGGCCGGCGCCGAGGGTGGTTTCGATTCGATCGCGGTTGTAATGGGCATTAATGACGCCAACATGACTACGTATACTTTTTCCGATCCCGATATGCTGCCCGGTACCAACTCTTACCGGTTGCGTGAAGTTGACATGACCGGCGTGCAGCGGTATTCCAAGGTCATTATGCTGCAGAATGCGCAGGTTTCAGTGGTGAAGATGGCTATCTACCCGAATCCTGCCGTTGCTACGATCAATTATACGGTCAATTCCGCTGCTGCCGAGCCGGTCCTGGTTCAGGTGTACAGCATCACCGGGGTGGCCATGCTGAATACGCAGCAGGAAGTTCAGGAGGGCAGCAATGTTCAGTCGGTAGCGATCAACAACCTCAAGGCCGGTAACTATATCCTCAAGGTTAGCAGCCAGACCGGTTCCTTCTCTTTCGTCGAGCCTTTCGTCAAGATCGACTAAACCGGGCGGAGCCCGGTTTGAACCGTAGGTTCAGACATAAGAGATGTTGAGACAAAAAATTATTTTGCGAAGCAATTTTTTGTCGAAATCAACTAAACCGGGCTCCGCCCGGTTTGAACCGTAGGTTCAGACATAGGAGATTAATCAACTAAACTCAGTAAATCAATAGGTGCAAGTCAGGCCGGGGGCGAGGTTATCGCCCGCTGGCTTTTATGTTTTCTCTGAACCCGGCGTTGAAAGCCTTCTCCTCCAGCAGTTCCTCCAGGGTCAGGTGCATCCGGTAGCGCCAGTAATGATGTGGATTGGCCGGGATATTGATGCGTTCGTCGTTCGGGTTCTCCCGCCGGAAGGTCTCGCTCATTCCCAGGATATCCTGAAGCTGGAAGACGCACCATTGCGCCGGGGAGTTCAGGTGCTGCAACACGATGGCCCGGTTGATCCAGGGTTCGCAGAATACAGGAGCTTCACCCCATTGGTGCAGTTCGTTATTGTAGAATCGCTGGGTTTTGGCCCGGTCTTCTTCCCACCAGCCGCGGATCGTGCTCATATCGTGGGTCGAAGGGGTGACAACGGAGAGGTAGGGTGCTTCGGCGGGGTGGAAGAATTCGCGTGCGGGATTCTTCGGCATCCGTTGGATCTCCATGCTGAGGATACCGAGCCGTCGCATCACCTCGGGTACGCAACGCGGGACCATACCCAGGTCTTCCCCGAATACGAGCATATTGGTGGCCCGTTTCAGTGCCGGCAGCTTGTGAAGCGCTTCTTTTTCCCAGAAGGCATCCTGCCGGTAATAGAAATAGTTTGTATACAGGTCCTTCAGTTGTTGCTGGGTATGCCATTCCAGGTAACGGAAGGAGGAGGTATGCTCCATATCGATCCGGAAGTGGAACTGCTGGTGACCGGAGCCTTCGATCTCCAGCAAGATCACATTGGAGACCAGGTTGAAGAGGCCGGTGCGGATGCGGTCGTTAAGATCAGAGGGTTCGCGCTTCGAAAAGCTGTTGTCGATACGGCGTTGGGTGCTGTAATCCTTGCGAAGCGCATACATCGAATTGGGGCGTGGTTCAAGGAAATTCGATCTCACGAATTCGGAGTCGTGGCCGAAGATCTCCCATAGAACCGCGTCGTTGATAAAAGGCCGGGTATAACGGTCAGGGTCGAACCAGATATTGCGTTGGTTGAATTCCACGCGGTAGATGGGGATGGCGGGATCGAAATGTCCCAGGATGCCTTCCACGACGTCCATAGGGATACTCCAGATGCGGAAGAAGCCCAGGATGTGATCGATCCGGAAGGCGTCGAAATAATTCCGCATGTGCTCGAATCGTCGTTTCCACCAGGCATAGCCATCCTTGCGCATCTCGTCCCAGTTGTAGGTCGGGAAACCCCAGTTCTGGCCTTTGATCGCAAAGTTATCCGGCGGCGCGCCCGCCTGCTGGTCCATATGATAGAGCCGGGGCTCCATCCAGGCGTCGCAGCTGTAGCGATAGATACCGATGGGGATATCCCCTTTCAGCACGACCCCGTGCTCGTGGGCATAGTCCACGGCTTCCCGCAGCTGAAGATGGAGATGGAACTGGATAAAATATTGCAACAAAATGGCGTCATAATGGGGACTGTCCGGCGCCGTATATTCCCGGATCGCATCGGCATGGTAGTGGCTGTGAACGGTCCAGGCCGTAAAATCGGGCGTCTGGTGTTTGTCGCGGAGGTAACAGAAGGCGGCATAAGGAACAAGCCAGCCGCTGTTCCGGTCAAAAAACTCAAGAAAATCGGGGTCTTCCTGGAATTCTTCTTTCTGTAACTCGTATAGTTCTTTAACTGTCAATAACTTAATCCGCAATACTTGTTCAAAATCAAGTTCCGGCAGCCCATTCAGCTCCTTTTGTTTTTTGCGAAGTGGTTTGATCAGGCCGGCGTATTTCTTGCCGGCGCATTTTGGGAGGTTGAGGTAGATGGGATGCAGGGCGAAGGCCGAGATAGCGGCATAGGGATAGGAGTCGAGCCACGTATAGGTCGCGATGGTATCCTGGACGGGAAGGATCTGGACCAGGCGCAAACCGCATTTGACGGCCCAATCGATGAGCAGCTTAAGATCGGAGAACTCCCCTACCCCCATGGAATCCTCGCTGCGCAGGCTGAACACAGGGATCGCCACTCCGGCGCCATGCCAACCTGTATTGGGCTCATGGATGAACCCGTCATGCAGGATGCTGATCTTGTTGGGTCGGGCGTCGCCGGGCAGGCTGCGGTTTGGCCCGGCTTCCCAGCGAAGGAATCGCTTTTCTTTCTTGTGCCAGACCCCGTATT
>DATJMG010000256.1:0-18420 GCA_035508835.1 Puia sp. | reverse complement strand
GCGCCGATAAGGTCAGCTTCTCCGGCCGGACGAGCAGATCCTTCCCCTGCCCCGCCGCCGGTAACCGCCCAAGCCGCGCGGCCAACCCCGGATGGATCCGGTTGTACTTCCCCATCAGCCCGGCTACATATTCGTCGGGGGGTTGCCGGTAGACGCGCTCGGGCGCTGCCTTCTGCACCAGCCGGCCCTCGCGGAGCACCAATATCTCATCCGCCCATGACAACACATCCGGCGGATCATGCGATATCAGGATACAGCTCATCGAATCCCGCTCCAGGATATCCCCGATCACCGCCTGCAATACCTCCTTATGCACCCGGTCCAGGTTGGAATAGGGCTCATCGAGCAAGAGTAGCCCCGGCCGCCGCACCAGCAACCTCGCAAGCGCTATCCGCTGTCTTTCCCCGCCGGATACCTGGTCGGTCTTTCGACCCAATAAATGATCGATCCTGCATACCCTGAAGAGCGCAGCCGCCTCTCCGGCCGTGAGCTCGCTTGCATAGGACAATACCTCCTCCACCCGATAATTGTTCCGTAATTCAAAATCCTGGGACAGATAGGCAATTCCCGGATGCCCCGGCACCAGCGTCTCCGCCGGCCCCAATACCCGCCGGCCCTCGAAAAGGACTTCCCCCGCATCCGGCTGGACCAGCCCGGCAATGACCTTCAGCAGCGTGCTCTTGCCCGAGCCCGTCGACCCCACGACCGCCAGCCGCTGTCCCCGCGACAGCCCAAAAGTTATTTCCCCCAACACCCCCCCGCGTGCCCCGATATCGACGACTTGTAGAACATCCATATGCCCAAAAGTAGCCAATCGCCGCTTATAACCGCACCGCCTCAACCGTCGACTGCTCCGTATCGATCAGCAGATACCCATTCGTAAACTGACCCCTCGCCACACAAGGCCCGGACCAATATTGCAGCTCCTGCGAATATCCATACGTCCCGAAACCCTGCCTCCGCACATCATCCTCCCGAACCCTGCTCAACCCCTCGAAGTGAAAATGCCCCGAGATCCCGATCGAACACCCATGCCGCCCGATAAAGGCCAAATGCTCCCTGAACTCCTCCGCCCGCTTGGGGAAATAGGTCCGCAGCCCTAACAGGTCCGGATACACGAAATGCGAGAAGAAGAACCTCACCCCGCCATACTCCGCCGTCCAGGTATCGGGCAGCCCCTCCAGCCACGCCCGGTCGGCCTTCGTCAGCAGCGCGCTCAACTGCACATCCTCGTACAAAAAGACCGAATTTCCAAAAAGCGCCTTGCGCTCGTGATAGTCCAGGTCATACCAGTTCTCAGGGAAATCGATCCCGCCCCGGTACGCCGGCAATTTCCGGATCTGGAACAGATCATTATTACCGATCACCACGCCGCGGCAATTGTCCTTTACCATGGCAATGCACTCATGCGCGCTGCGCGTGTCGAGGTAACTATACGTATTGACTTTGAAGCCGACGATATCGCCCAGGCAAATGACTTCCGTACAGCCGGCTTTTTCCAGCAAGGAGAAGGTGGCTTTAAGGGCTACAATATCTTCATGAATGTCCGCAATGACCCCTATTTTCATCCGATAATTAACGTCTTTTTTAATGGCCGGATGGAACCATCCGGTTTCATGTCGCTAAAGGTAACACTCCTTTCTTGTACTCGGCACACAACTTGCGGATGCCGTCTACCCAAACCTGTGATACCGCCGCAAATGACCGTTCGCCGGAGCACGCGACCAGATCGGCCCGCTTTCCCACCTCGATACTCCCGGTGTGCTCGCTCAGCCCCAGCATCTTCGCAGGGTTAAGCGACAACAGGTTGACCGCATCGGGCGGCTCGATCCCGTCTTCTATCATCTTAACAAAGCTCCCGAGCATCGTGGGGAAATGATAGTCGCTGCACAGGATATCCACCAGACCCTCCGCTATCGCCTCCTGGCAGGACAAATTCCCGCAGTGCGATCCCCCGCGATAATAGTTCGGCGCGCCCATACATACCCACATTCCCATCTCCTTCGCCTTTCTTGCCGCCGCCAGCGTCGTCGGCATCTCCGCCAGCGTAACGCCATGCGCGGCCGCCTCGACGATATGATCCTCGGTCGTATCATCATGACTCCCCAGGATCGCCTTCCCGCTGAACGCCTCCCGGATCAACTGCCGGTGATTGATTTGCCGCGTCGCCTCGAATCGCTCTGTCAGGAGCACGATCGCCTCTTCCCGGCTGATGCCCATGCCCTGCATCCGCATCTCGATCTGCTGCTCCATCGTATATTGTCGCGTACCCGGGATCGTGTCATTGAAGACCACGAGGGTCATGCTCTCGAGCCTGGCCATCTCGGCGAGATACGGCAGGATCAGATCCGTATTGGGATCGACCCGCCCATGGAGATAGTGCCTGACCAGCATCACATCCCGCGATGCCTCGATCTGCCGCGCCAGCATGACCGCCTCCTCGATCGCCCGCGACTTGCTTTCATTGTTGCTGAAGCTGATCGCGCAGAAGACCGTCGTGAGCCCGCACGAAGCCGCCCGCACATCCAGGAAATGCTGCGCGAACGCGGGGCCGAAGTTCGCACTGGGCCGGGGATGCAGCTCCTTCTCGAGGTAATCCGAATGAATGTCGATAGCGCCCGGGATCAGCCACTGCTCCCGCAGATCGATCCCCTCCGGATAAGATTTATCCTTGTAGATCCCCGTAATGATCCCGTTGTCGATGCTGACCGTACCCATGAAATGACCCGTCGGCGTTACGATCCGCGCATTGGTCAGAAGATGCGTGTTCATATGTTCATTAATTATTATCAGTTAAGGATAACATCCCCGTCGCTTGAACACCCCCCTTATTTGACCGGCCCCCTATTTAAGCCCCCCCTCTATTTAAGTGCCCCCGCGCCCAAAACTTTTTTCCGCAGGTGATCGGACAGTTTTTCGATGATGGTGATCAGGACAATGGTAAAACAGATGAGCGCCAGCGCATCCTTGTACCGCAGCACCCGCATGGCCATGTACAGCTCAAAGCCGATGCCGCCGCCGCCGAAGATCCCGAGCGCCAGCGCGGCCCGCATGTTGATATCGAAAGAATAAAGCAGGTTCGCGATAAAAGAGGGGAAGATCTCCGGAAGGATGGAATACCGGATGACCTGGATACGGGAAGCCCCGATGGAATAAATAGCCTCGGAAGGCGCAGGCTCGATATTCTCGATGATTTGCGTGAATAATTGGCCGAACGTGCCGATGGTCGACCAGACCAGGGTCAGCATCCCGGCAAACGGCCCTAACCCGATGGCGACCACAAAGACCAGGATGATCACCAGGAAGGGGATCACGCGCACCAGCGCGAGACAGAATCGCACCACCTGCCGGATAACCATTACCGGCATCGTATTGGATGCCGCCAGGAAGGCAAGCACAAAGGCGATCGATCCCCCGAAGATCGTTCCCAGAAAGGCCATGGATATCGTCTCCAGTATGGCCCACCAGACATGGTTGTCGGTCCGGAACTGGTCGAAGTTCGGCGGGAGCATATTGCCCGCGAGATCCACGACGTAATGGAATTCCGTAAAGAGCATCATGGGATCGAAGCCGAGGTAGATGCAGATAGCCACGGTGGCAATGACGACGAGCGCGAAGACCGTCACTTTTCGCCGGTACCGGACGGAAGGCAGGGTATAGAGTAACGGTTGTTTCATTGCAGCGCCCCTCCCAATCGCACCTTACTCCGGAGAAATTCGGAGAACCGCTCCGTAATAAAAACCAGGGCAAGCGTGATGATCAGCGCTGACAAACCCCTGTTGTAATCCAGCAGGCTGAATGAGCGATAAAGCTCGAGACCGATCCCGCCGGCCCCGATCGCCCCAAGGATGACGGACAGCCGGATATTGAGCTCGAACCGGAACAGGGCGAAAGAGATAATGGCGGGGATGATCGGCTGCAGCACGCCGTACACGATGACCTGGATCTTACTGGCCCCCAGCGCTTCGATAGCTTCGATGGAAACCGGATCTATTTCTTCGATCGCATCCGCAAACAGCTTGCCGAGCATCCCGATACAACCTATGGTCAGCGAAATAACCCCGCCGAACGGCCCAAGACCGAAGGCCGCCACGAGGAAAAGCAGGATAATGATCTCCGGCAACGCCCTTTCGATGCGGATAAATCCCCGCGTGAGACGCCTCAACCAACGGGGGGCAACATTGGATGCCGCCGCCAGTCCGAACCCCAGGGAGATGATCGTCCCGAAGAAAGTCCCCAGGATGGCAATGATGATCGTGTCGACCGCAGGCTTTAACAGTTCAGGAAAAGCACCCCAATCCGGCGGGAACATGTGCCCCATGAAAGAAAAGCCCTCGATCAATCCGCTGTTCAACCCCCGGATATTGGCGCCGCAGACGAGCGCAGCGCCTTCTACCGGGATCGCCAGGGCAAGGACCGGGAGCACCCATTTCCGGTATCTTCTCAGACTATAAGTTTGGCCGGTCATGTAATTCGGTTTTACTCTTTGTGAAGGTTATCGGCACCGGGGGCACTTCGGGAAAAAAATTTGCTTCCAGGTGACGGAGCTCTTCGCCGTAGATCTCGATGAGGAGCTCGTCGGAGATCCTCGGGTCCCCGTCATAGATGATCTTTCCCGCCTTGATGGCAATCACCCGCGAACAATATTTCGCGGTCATCTCGGGCTGGTGGAAGACCCCGATGACCGGCATGTCCTTGCTGAGCGGCTGGATCAGCTTCATGATGTTTTTGGCATTGCTGGGGTCCAGGTTGGAAATGGGCTCGTCGGCAAGCAACAGGGTCGGGCGCTGGAAGATCGCTCTGGCGATGGCCACCCTTTGCATCTCGCCCCCGCTCATGCTCGACACCCTGGCGCCCGCCAGGTGCTGGATCTTTACCTTTTCCAATGCCGACAGGGCTTCCTCCGCTTCCTTGTCGGTAAATCCATAGACAAGGCTTCGCAGCGAATTGATCTGCCCCAGCCGGCCGATCAATACATTATCGAGCGCGGTCAGGCGCTTGACGAGGTGAAAACCCTGGAAGATCATCCCGATCTTCTCCCGGACTTTCTTGAGCTGCCGCTTGGAAATGCTGCAGATATCGCGCTTGATATGCTGGTCATCTTCGACGATCACCGAGCCGGAATCCGGTTTCAACAACCCGTTCAGACACCGGATCGTCAATGTTTTCCCGGCGCCGCTTGCCCCGAGGATCCCTACAAATTCTCCCTTGCTGACGGTAAAGCTGATCCCATCGAGCAGTTTCCGGCCGTTGGGCAGCGATTTAGTCAGATTTTTTACTTCGATCATATCACCTGTTTTTTTGCGCCCTCGGGCCGATAGGCTATTTATTGCCGACGGCCTTCAGGTCTTTTACATTTGCCGCTATCCTGCGCAGCCCGTCATAGAAGGAATCTTGCGCCACCACATAACCCAGGCCGTCGCTCTTCATATTGAACAAGGATAGGAATTGCTTCCAGACGACAGGGTTTTCCTGAGCCATGTGGAGATAGGCATCCCGTACCTTTGCCGTAAAGGCGGGATTGATATCGGGCCGCATGGCAATCGCGTCGGAGACGATCGGATCGGAGGTCCACAGCACCTTGACATCGCCGGGCTTCATTTGCCCTTTGTTGCTGAGCATATTGATGACCAGCGCCGTCGAGCAGCCCAGGTCCACCTTCCCCGATTTTACACTGAGGATGGACGCCATATGCGTACCGGCAAAAAGCACCTGCCTGAAGGCGCTGTCCGGATTGAGCCCGATACTGGTGAGATAAGCCCTGGGTATCAGGTGACCCGATGTGGAAGCAGGATCGGCAAAGCACAGCGTCAGGCTTTTGGACCTTGCCTTGACATCTTCCATGGAATTGATCCCATCCCCGGAACGGGTAATGATGATGCTCCGGTATACATAGGGAGTGCCGTTATTGCCCATGATCACCATCGGCACCAGGGGCGTCTGCCGGGTCGCAAGAACGTAAGAAAAAGGCGAGAGATAAGCCATATGCACTTTTTTGCTCAGGATGGCTTCGATTACGGATGTATAGTCTGTCGTGGTTACGAATTCCACCGGGATGCCCAATTTCTTCTGCAGATATTGCCGGACCTCGTCCCGGATCGGGGTGAAAGCGCCCGGATCATCCCCGGCATAGGCGCCGACCAGCAGCGTGGTGGGATTCCCGTCAGCATCGAGCGCGCGCTTGTTCTTGCATCCGCCGGCAGGCAGCAGCAGGAGCAGGACAGTTATAAGCGTGAAAAACCGTTGCATGGTATCGGTTCTATTTTTTCGTCAGGTTAATAATATCGATCCCCGCTGCGATCTTCCGGAGCCCGTTATAGGCGGAATCATCCACCCGCACATAATCAATGCTGTCAGCCCTCTCCGGCTCGTACATGG
This sequence comes from Puia sp., assembly GCA_035508835.1. Lineage (GTDB taxonomy): Bacteria > Bacteroidota > Bacteroidia > Chitinophagales > Chitinophagaceae > Puia. The sequence continues at coordinate 12,042 of DATJMG010000256.1, read as the reverse complement.
AGATATAGGCTTTGAAAACGGCAGGCGCATTCTTGTGCATGTCGAGATAGGCTTCCGTTACGCGCTCCGTAAACGCCGGATTGATGTCCTTCCGCATCACGATGGGGCTTTCCACGATGGGGTCCGACCACCAGAGGATATGGAGGTCTCCCGGCTGGATCATCTTTTGCCGCAGCAGCTTATCATAGCCGTATTCAAAAGAGCAGCCCACATCCACTTTACCACCCTTTACCGCCAGCAGGGACGCGAAATGACTCCCGGCAAACAGCGTCTCCTTGAAGGCTGTCTTCGGGTCGAGACCGATACTGGTGAGATAAGCCCTGGGTACCAGGTGCCCGGAAGTGGAGCCGGGATCGGCAAAGCAAAGCGTGAGGTCCTTCGCCCTCGCCCTGACATCATCCATGGTCTTGAGGCCCGTACCCGGATTGGTGAAAATGATGCTGCGGTAGTTCACCGGCTTGCCGTTCATCCCCGCCACTACCATCGGCGCGAGCGGCTGCTTTGCCGTCGCGAGGACATAAGCAAAGGGACCCAGATAGGCCATATGCACTTTTTTGGTGAGCAGCGCCTCGATCACAGACGTATAATCCGAAGATTTGAAAAACTCGATCCTGATGTCCAGCTCTTTCTCCAGGTATTTCCTGACCTTCTCCAGCACAACAGTCTGCTCTGCCACATTATCCTGCTCGACGACACCTACCAGCAGGGTATTCGGATTGCCCTGCGCATCGAGCGCCCGCTTGTCCTTACACCCGCCGCCAGTCAACAGGAACAACGCGCCAACAACAATAGGGAGGATATTTTTTAGTTTTCTCATACGGGAACGGTGGCGTATTTACTCAGGAAAGCATCCAGATGGAGTAGATCTTCAAACCGTTCCTCCAGCGTAGCCCTGTCCCAATCCCACCACCTGCTCTCCAGCAGCCGCTCGATCACGTCATCCGGGAATCGCTGCTTGATCACCTGCGCGGCCACACCCACGGCCACCTGGTAGGGTCCCACATCCTTGGTGACTACCGCGCCCGTGCCGATAACCGCGCCCGTGCCGATCTTCACCCCCGGCATGATCACCGCCCCATGACCGATCCAGACGTCATGCCCGATCACGCAATTGTGATCCTTGCGCCATTGGAAGAACTCCAGGTCGTCCGTCTCGCCCAGCTTGTACTGCTTCCGGCGATAGGTCATATGGTGCTGGGTCACCCGCCACTGCGGATGATTCCCCGGATTGATCCGCACGCTGTTGGCAATGCTGCAATATTTACCGACCTCGCTATAGATGATCTGCACATTACCCGCGGCATAGCTGTAGTCCCCAAAGCTGGAATCCACGAGCCACGTCTTTTCGCCTAACCACGTCCATGCGCCGATCCGGCTGTTGCGGATCCGGCAGCTCGGATCGATAAGCGGCTCCTCGCCGAGCTCTCCTTTACCCTCTCTGACCGGCGGCGCTCCGTTCCTCTCACCTGCCTGCGGCGCCGGATATTGTTCAAAATATTGCATAACAAAATTTAAAATTCATAACGTGGATACCCATCCGCCCTTACAAAGGCCGAAAGATGCTCATACCGCCTGAGCCCGGTACCGGCGAACCGGAAAACCGGCCCAACCTCCCTGATCTGCTGATTCAATACCCCCGCAGCCTCCGCCAGCTGCCGCCGCTGCCCGGCCGAAAGCTCCTGCTCGATATAGGCAAGCGTGATATGCCCGATGAACGGCCGCGTCATCCGCACATCCAGCGCCGCAAGCCCCGGATCGGCATATAATCCCGCACGAAACCGGAGTATTCTTTGATAATGCTCCTCTAGCCCGAAAACACCCAACACCCCAAGGGCCGTCCCGAATATGCCGAGCCCGATCAATTGCATCTCAACCGGACCTTCTACGCCGCCAGGACCCATCGCCCGTGCCGCCATCGCCGGATATTCCTCCTCCAACCCGGCCTCCGCGATCCGTTGGAGGAACCGCTGCTCCGACAACATATTCGCCACGGTCTGATGAAAGCTGTCCTCCGGCAACAGATAGATCGCCCCCTCCCAGGGACACCGCTCCACCAACCCCTTCTGCACCGTCGCCAGGACCGCCGGCAGAGCCTCATTGCCCGGATTCTCATCGACCATCGACAACACCGCGAAACCCGGATACGGCTGCGGAAGCCACCTCAACCCGTCATAACGGTAATTCCCCGACGGCCGGACCTGCATGGCCCGCTCGAGCAGCCGGTCCGCATCGAGCTCCCGGTACTGCCGCGCCGTGTATTCGTCAAACCGTAGTTCCATCGTCGCTGTGGCCGTTGTCATAACCTATTTGGTATTCGTTTCCAGAACCCATTTCCCGTTCACCATCACTTTTGAAGCGATCGGCAGGCTTCCCCGAAGGCGGACAACCACCAGGTCGGCTCGCTTTCCATGCTCCAGGCTCCCCGTCTCAGTATCCAGTCCGACCGACTCCGCCGCATGCAGCGTCGCCAGGTTGACCGCATCATGCAGCGGCATCCCATGCTCCAGGTGCAGCTTGAAGATCGAATGCAGGATTGCCGCCGGATAATAATCCGAACAAAGGACCCCTACCACCCGCCCGCGGATCGCCTCCGTCATATCCAGGTTGCCTGACAACGATCCGCCCCGGAGCACATTCGACGCCCCGCCCGCTACATACAACCCCATCCGGGTCGCATACGCCGCCGTTTCCATATTGATGGGGAATTCACTGATATCCACCCCGAGCGCGATCATCTCATCTACCTTGGCGATCGTATCGTCATCATGCGACGCCACCGGGATCCGGAGCTCCTTTGCCACATCCACCATCGTTTGCAGCATTTCCCCCTCGACCTTTGGCAAGGCTATCCGTTCCTCGATCAGCTGCTCCATCTGATCCTGGCTTTTTCCCTGCATCAACAAATATTTCCTATAATACTCCTTTCGGATCTGCCCCTGCCCCGGCGTATGATCCATCACCGACAACAAATCGACATACCCGTTTCGCATGAGGTCCAGGCACTGGTCGTATGCGCCGACCCCGCAGACCTCGAACCGGAGATGGATCTTGTTATGGATGAGCGTTGGACCCGACGCGGCCCGCTTGACCTCGCGAAAGACTTCCTCCCGGCTATACTTGCTCCGCGAAAGGTCCTCGGCATGCTCGTATCCTAAGTGCAGCGAATGGAACACCGTCGTGATCCCGCAGGCGCACATCTTCCGCTCGAGCTCATTGAACGCAACCGCGATGGGAATATCCGCCCCCGTCCGGGGCACGATCTCGGCATCCATCGCATCCGTATGGATATCGATGATCCCGGGCATGACATACGCGCCATCCACATCCAGCACCTGCCCTTCCCGCAAGCCGCCATCTTCCCCTACCTGCGCCGCAGCCTCCGGCACAAATCCCGCCTCCCGGATCTCCCCGTCCTCGATCCATATCGACCCGCCTTCCATAACGCCATCCGGCGTAATAACTTTTGCATTTTTGATCAACCAGGTATTCATATCATCCTATTGTTGCTGTTACATTCGATAGTGGCCGTTACATTAAATGGCTACCGTTACATTAGATGGCTGCCGTTACATTAAATGGTGGCCGTTACATTGCCCATGATATGCCCGCCCGACAAATGCAGCCGGCGATCCGCCATTTTTCCCAACGTATACTCATCGTGCGAGATACACAGCACCGACGTCCCCTCCTGCTTGAGGTCGCGGATAAGCCCGATCACCACATCCTTGGTCCGCGCATCCAGCGAAGCCGTGGGCTCGTCGATCAACAGCAGCCGCGGCCGCGAGATGATGGCCCGCGCCACATTGATCCGCTGCTGCTCGCCGCCGCTGAACGTCACCGGGTACGCATCCCACAATTCCCCCGGCAGACCCAGCGCCTCGAGCAACTGCCGCGCCCGCGCCCGCGCCACATCCCGGTTGCGCTCCGTGCGCATCAGGGGCTCCGCTACCACATCCACCGCCGGGACCCGCGGGATCACGCTGAGGAACTGCGAACAATACCGGATCTCCGCCCGGCGTAACGCCAGCACCTCATGATCCCTGGCCTTCACCAGGTCGATCACGCCGTCCTGCGCCGTGTACAGGATCTCACCCGAACTGGCCAGATACGTCCGGTACAAACACTTCATCAGACTCGACTTGCCCGATCCGGACTTGCCCGTTAAACCTATGATCTCCCCTTCCTCGATCGTCATCTCGATCCCGTTGAGGGCGGTGATGCGCTTGCCGTTTAAAATATGCAGTTCGAACGTTTTGGTCAGCTGATGGACTTCGACAATATTCATAAATAATTTATTTCACCCGCCCCGGATATTTCACCCGGCCCCGGGCCGGCTATAAAAGTGAACTCACTAATAATTGGGTATACGCATGCTGAGGGTCCTGAAGAATTTGGTCCGTCAACCCGGCCTCCACCACCCGCCCATGCTTCATCACCAGCGTGCGGTCCGTGAGCATCCGGATCACCGAAAGGTCATGGCTGACAACGATCATCGCAATCCCCAATTCCTGCTGGAGCTCGCGGATCAGATCCAGTACCCTCGCCTGTACCGAAACATCCAGCCCCGTCGTGACCTCGTCCAGGAATAACAGCGGCGGATTGTTGGCGATGGCCTTGGAGATCTGTACCCGTTGCTGCATCCCCCCGCTGAAAGCCGCGGGCCGGTCATCCATCCGCCGGACCGGAACTTCGGTCTTGTCGAGCAGCCAGGCCGCCCTTTCGCGGATATTCCCGACATGCATCTGCCCGGCCATGATGAGCTTTTCGGCGATATTGCCGCCGGAAGAGAAATTGAAGTTCAACCCATCCCGCGGATTCTGATACACCGTTCCCATGAGGTGATTGCGGATGTGCCGCTTCTGCTGCCCCGACGCCTCGAGGATATTAATCTTCCCGTCCGCGTAAGGCCTGAGCCATGCAGACCCCGCGGTCTTTTCGATATCGAAATAAAGCAGCTTCACCACCGTGCTCTTGCCCGAGCCGCTTTCCCCCACAATGCCCAGGACTTCCCCCGGATACAGGTCGAAGGTGACCCCCGCACAGGCGACGATACTCTCCGTGTCGGGACAGATGTTGGTCCCGAACTCGGGCCCGGTGAGGGCCACCGTCCGCTCATTGGGCTCGCCATAGATCTTCGTCAGGTTGCGGACCTTCAGCAGCCAGTTGTGCTCATTGTGATGACTCATAGCAGTTGTTGTAAATAAGGATTGGTGAATTGATGGACCGTGCCGCCCTGCTCCATCTTGTCCAGGAAATTGCTGTCATTGATCACGAAGGTCCTGGAACCGTCATCCAGGAAGAGCTCATCCAGGAAAGCCCGCCGGTAACCCGTTTTGGAGCAGCTGGCCCCATTGAACTTCTCGATATTGAATTTGACGTCCTCGAACTCGAGCGGCTCAACCGTCGTATGCGGCGGAACGGCATACAGCCGCTTCTCCCGCCCTGCCCCAAACAAATAAAGCGTCCTGGCCTGATGCAGGTTCGGAATATCCCACCGGGGGATCGGCGACGGCGCCATGATATACCGCCCGTTGACCTTGACCGGATAACCGGCGCCGAGCATGATATCCCCATGCCGGACAAACGACTCATACAGCGACACCCACATTTTCGCATAATCCGCCTCCCCATGCATCTGCCGCGTCCGGTATTCATACCGCTCGACACCCCTCAAAGGCTCGGGCTGCGGCACCTGGAAAACAAACAGCTGGTCCTCCCGCAATTCCTCCTCCGTGATCCGGTGCCGGGTCTGGATCAGCGTGGCCTCCGTGGTATCATATGTCACCTTGCACCCGGTCATCGCCTGGACGAACTCCCGGAGGTTACACGCATTGACACTGGCGTCGCTGCCCTGGTCGATGATCTTGAAGACATCGCCCGGCCCGATCAGCGAGAGCGTAACATGCAGCCCGCCCGTCCCCCAGCCCCGCGCGATCGGCATCTCCGGCGACGAATACGGCACCTGGTAACCCGGAATGGCCACCGCCTTCAACAGCTTGCGCCGCACCTCCTTCTTGGTCGACTCATCGATAAAAGCAAAATTGTAGCTCTTCTTATACTTGATATTCTCTATCATACCAATTTGTTTGATCCGTTCGCCAACCGCATCCATTCCCCAACCGCATCCGTCCCCCAGCCTTACACCCCCCCTCAACTCACCGGCTCCGGTTCCTCTTCCTCCGTAACCGCATTTGCCCGCCGGACCGCCGCCCGGACATTGCTTAACCCCGCCTGGAACGTGACATAATGCGGCAGCTTGAGGTGATTCGTGAACCCCATGGCCTCGATCCCCTCCGTATGATACAGCACAAACTCCGCATCATTCGCCGGCGCATTGCCTTCCGGACTGCGCATCGCCCGGTCCAATATCCCCATACAGATTGCTTTGGTATCATTCTGTCCGTAACATAATCCATACCCGATCGAATAATACGGGATCGAATTCTTCTTATCCGTTTTGATGGTCGTGATCATCTCGGCCTCCGTGACCTCGATCTTGCCGATATACCGGACCCGGCCCCGCGCATCCTTCACCCGCACCGGTACCGTGCCGTACCGCAGCTCACCCACCGTCGGATGCGTATTCCCGAAACCGCGAAGACTCGAATACCCCAACGCCATCAACCCCCCCGTTTCCGCCCGTGCCATCATCTGCAGCCGCGCACTCCGCGGGGCCGGGAACTTGATGGCCTCGCGCGTAATATCCTTGAGTGTCGTATCCTCCGCATTCCCCACCCCCTGCAATAGTCCCTCCCCACGCAGCAAGTCGATGACCTTGCCATACGACGTCACTTCCTGCAGCCGCGAATGATCGATCCCCTGCTCGAACTTTGACAAAAATTCGCGGATATCCGCCAGCGTTTCATCGACCTTTGATGTATCCAGGATCCGCTGCGTGTAATCCCGCGTCGGCCCCAGCACCTGCCCGCCGGGGATCTCCCGGAACGACGCGGAGATCTTCCGCCGGATGAACATCTCCCGCGTGTTGATGGTCTCGGAATAATACCGCCGCTGGAGCGTGGTGATAAATGCCCTCAGGATAAAGGCGGCCTCGAACACATCACCTTCGGCCTGTTTCAACGCGATCGCCGCATACTCGGGCGCATACAAGCCGCCCTCCGAGACGACCTTGTCAACCGACAACCGCATCTGCGTCCGGATCTGCTCGACGGTGATGGGGGTCGTTTGCTCCTTGACGCGATAGAACTCTACCAGTTCCCTGGCCTGGTGGATGGCATCCGAACCTCCTTTGACGGCTACATATCCCATAAAAATGATGATTTTAACTAAACCGAATTTTTGTGCTCCGGGGAATGCAGGCAATCCGCCGCTCCCCGTCCGTCAGGATCACGTCGATCCCAAGCGGAAACTCAACATTGATCTCCGTCAGCACTTCGAAAAAAGTCCGCTCCAGCCCCCTGACATATAGGATCCGCTCACCCGCCACTCCCGGCCCGCTTAGCTGCAATGCCAGCCCCTCCCCTTCACCCGCCAAACGCTCCACCGCCGCAACCACGGTCGCGCCCTCCTCCGGATAGGGCAGCGTTCCCACCTTGAGCGACCGCAACAGCTGCGCCGGCGCCTGGCCATCCATAAAGATATAGTCCGCCTCCCCGGGCGTCTCCGGCCTCGCAGCCGTATTGACGAGCAGATAGCGCCCGACCTCAAAAGCCCCGGGCCCTTCCACATAATAGCTTACATCCGCGTTCAGCAGCGCAAAAGCAACCAGCGCCCCCGCCGGATGAATGCCCGCCGGCGCCGTCAGCTCCATTTCCGGCATCACATTGATCTTGCCGGGACGCGCCATGCTGTCCAGCACTAACCGGTAATGCTGCTGCGCATCGAAAACATCGTCGTAAAGGATCTCTTTTTGCATAGGCTCCACCCAGTTTTAATCTTGCTCCAAAAGTTTGAAATCGACCTTCGTCCGCTGAATATGATTATACTCCACCTGCTGCCGGACGGCGATCGCCTTGTCCTGCGCTTCCAGGAATGCCTCTACCCGCTCCGGGTTCCCGTCGGGCGATAACAGCAACGCATCTACGAATGCGATACAATAGCACCTCAGCGGCTCATCTCCCAGGCAAAGCCCATACCCGGCGTTCCCATCCACCTGTAGCTCGCACTCGGTCGTCAATGCCTCACCCAGATAAAAAGGCTGCCCTTCCACCGAATCCTCTGCCTGTACCATGGTCATACAAACCGCCGGCTGCCGGACAACCGTTACGGTATATTCCTGCTCGAGCTCCCGGACGAACGCTGCCAGCGCCTCCAGTTCACATTCGCATAAGATCTGATCGTTGTTTTCCATATGAAGTAAAAGTAGCCGTCGATTGTTTGGCAATGATTAGTCGGCAAATGCTTTTTTGTTAGTTGATGGTTATCTTATAAGGCCTTTTCATTCAGTCGATATCCCACCGAACGCACCGTTTCGATCCCGTCTTTGAACCGGCCGAGCTTCTTCCGCAGGCCGGCAATCTGCACATCGACCGACCGCTCCGCAGCGAAATAATCCATGCCGTTGATCCGCTCCATAATAAGATTGCGCGAGAAAACCTTTCCGGGCTGCCGCGCCAGGAGCTCCAGTAACCGGAACTCCACGATCGTCAGATCCAGCGGCTCGTCCTCGAGGCTGACCGTATAGCTCGCGAGATCGAGCCTCAACCGCCCCCTGACAATATATTCTTTGTTTTCACCCTTCACCTGCGCAAGGAGCTCACCCGCTTTGCGCCGGAGGATCTTCTTGACCCGCGTAAGCATCTCCCGCATCCGGACAGGCTTCGATATATATTCCTCCGCCCCGACTTCCAGCGCCGTCACTACGTCGATCTCATCTGATTTGCCCGTCAGCATCACGACCGGGATATCCTGCGTGGAGGGATTATGCTTTAAGTTCCGGCACAGATCCAGCCCATCCATCTCCGGGAGCATCCAATCCGTGATCACCAGGTCGGTATTCTCCATCGTGACATATTTTAACGCATCGACGGCATTGAAGAACGCCTTTACTTCATAGCCTTCCGATACCAGGTTATATTTAAGGAGCTCTACCGTATCGTGATGGTCGTCTATAATGATGAGCTTGAATTTCTTCATTTGGGCCCGTTTTTTCGCACCACATTTTACCCATCGAATGTGACGGAATTTTTAGGCGAATGTTAAATAAAAAATAATTAACCCTGGATCGGCACTCCCGTGAGAGCTTTTATGTCATCAACTCACCATTTGCACACATTTCGCTAATAATTTTTCCATTACAAAGGAATAATTAACTGCTAACCAAAGCCCAACCAAAGGCGAACGGGAACGGCTCAAATTCGTGGCAGAATGGAGATTGACCTGCTGACGATCAATACCTGGAAATGTGATGGCGATTATTATAAGCGGCGGGAGGTGTTGGCAGGAGGGTTGCGGCAAAAGCACTTGACCGATCGGGTGATCTTCTGTCAGGAATGCTTTCAGTCGATCGACGGCGAAGTGGATACCCTGCGCTATCTGTCGGCTGAACTGAACATCCCCGGCTATTTCGCAAAAACCCGCCGGAAACACCGAAGCCTGGAAGGCGCCATGACCGACAGCTACTCCGGATTGGGCATCCTGACCAATCTGCCGGTGAGCGGCCGGACGATCATCGAGCTGCCATCCAGCCCGGCCGACGGCGGAAGAGTAGCACAGCTGCTCACCCTGGAACTGGACCGGGGCAGATCGATGCTCGTCACCAACGTGCACCTGACCCACCTTCGGAACAGTCAGGAGCTTCGCATCCGTCAGCTGGCCAGCGTCTTGCAGGAGATCTCCACCTCCTCCGCCCACTATCGGATCATCGGGGGGGATCTCAACGCAGAGGAAAATTCAACTGAGATACAATTATTAAAGGAGCAGGCCCCTGTCCTTCACAGCGCCTCGCACTGGGTAGACCATCTATTGATCATCCGCCCCGCGGCAGAACCTTATCCGGAGATCACCGGATCGGACATCGTACTTGACCAGCCGGACGCGGAGTATGGCTTGTATCCCAGCGACCACTTTGGCGTTCATGCACATCTCCTCATCCCGGATTAGATCATCGGAACACTATCTATTATTATATGCCTCAGTTGTTCTACATCGTAGGTGCCTCTGGCGTAGGAAAGGATTCCCTGATGGAATATGCCCGCCTGCGCATCAATGGCTCCATGCCTGTCCTGTTTGCCCATCGGTACATCACCCGCCCGCCGAGGGAAGGGAACGAGAATCATGTCTATGTCTCGCCGGAAGAATTTCGTCTCCGCCGGGACAAAGGCCTCTTCGCCCTCCACTGGGTAAGCCACGGCCTTTATTATGGTATCGGGAAAGAGATCGATACCTGGATGGAAAACGGCTTTCATGTCGTCGTCAACGGCTCGCGCCAGTATCTACCGGTGGCGCTTGACCGCTATCCGGCTCTCGTGACCATCGTCATCGAAGCCGACCCCGATGTCATCCGCCGCAGACTCGAAAGCCGCGGCCGTGAGACAGCCGCAGACATCGAACAACGAATTAAGCGGCAGCCGGAACACTGGTCGGGCACTTCGGGCCGCATCAGCATTCGCAACAACGGCTCGCTCGAAGAAGGCGGCGACGCGCTAATATCCACTTTCATCAATCAACTACAAAACAAATGAGACAAAAATTGACTTTGACAGCAGCCATGATCATGGTCTTGCTAAACTGCCTGTTCCCCGGCGGTTCTCTTTTTGCCCAGACCCGCACGGTCGTGGGCAGGGTCAGTATGCCCGACGGTAACCCCGTGCAGGGCGCAACGATCCAGGAAAAAGGTACCGCAAATGCTACCACTTCGGACGCCGCAGGCAACTATGCGATCAAACTCACCAGACCCGGCGCTACGCTCGTTGTGAGCTTCGTCGGTTGGCAGTCGCAGGAGATCCCGGCCGGTAAAGACCCGCGCGTAAACGTCATCCTGCTCCCCGGCAACAGACAACTGGATGAGGTGGTCGTCACCGCGCTCGGGATCCGCAGAGACTCCAAAAAAATAGGTTATGCCGTCCAGACGATAAAAGGGGATGAACTGACCAGGGCCAGGGAACCGGACGCATTCACCAGCCTGGAAGGAAAGGTGGCAGGCTTGACCATCGCCGCTTCCCCCGAACTGTTCGGAAGGCCCATGATCGTAAACCGGGGTACTCAGAATATGTTGATCGTAGTGGATGGCGTTCCCGTCAACTCGGACACCTGGAACATCAATGCCGACGACATCGACAACATGTCCATCCTCAAAGGCCCCAACGCCGCCGCCCTCTATGGTTTCCGGGGACAGAACGGCGCGATCGTTATCACGACCAGGAGAGGCACCCGGGATGCCAAAGGCTGGCAGATCGATGTCAATACCTCGGACATGATAGAAAAGGGCTTCCTGACCTATCCGAAGGACCAGACCGAATACGGCCGCGGGACGCTTTTCCAGTATTCCTTCGGGGAAGGATTGGATGACCATACCCAGCGCCTGCCGAGCTGGGGGCCACGGATGGACGGCCAGCCGGTCCTGCAATACAACAGCCCCTACGATGTGACCACCGGTGTCCGGACCCCCACGCCCTATTTGTCCATCGGAAAGAACAACTATAAAAACTTTCTCGCGGCGGGAGGCCTTTCTTCGAGCAATATTTCCCTGGGTACCTCCGGTACGAACTCCGATATCCGGATCTCTTATTCGCACGTTTTCCAAAAGGGCACCGATCCCAATACCAGGATCAACATGGACGTGCTGAACATCAACGCGGACTATGACATCAGCAACCGGCTGAAGTTCGAGGCCAACGTCAATCTGGATGTTCAATATACCCCCAATCTTCCCGATGCGAATTACGGCCCCAACAGCTATGTCTATATGTTCAATGTGTATGGCAATACGGCCTATGATGTCCGGGATCTGAAGAATTATTACCAGGCCCCGCTGGGTATCCCCGGTTTGAAGCAATACGCCGAGAACTACGGCCGTAGCAATAACCCCTATTTCATGGCGCACCAATGGCTGCGGAGCCATTTCAAGACCGATGTTTACGG
>DATJMG010000255.1:0-12065 GCA_035508835.1 Puia sp. | reverse complement strand
ACGATCAACGGTCTCGACAGCACAAAGCTCTATCGACTCGATTTCTATGCCACCCGCGTCAATCCCCAGCAGACGACGACTTTTGCCACCCCCGGCACCAGCGTTACTGTATCGACGAACGACAACACCAGCCAGGTAGGAACGATCGACAACCTCACGCCCGTCAACGGCAAGATCGTCGTGACCATAACCCACGGCCAATATTATGATTATATCAACGGATTCACGATCACCGAGAAGACCATCGTCTCCAGCGCCCCGCCGGTGGCAAATGCCGGCCCTGACCAGACGATCACCCTGCCGCTGGATTCGGTTACATTGAACGGAACGGCCAGCAAGGGCGCCAACCCGATCGTCAGCTATCAATGGACGATCCTCAGCGGCGCGCCGGGCACGCTGGAAAGCCCGACCTCGGCGACGACCGTACTGACCAACCTGGCCGCCGGCGTGTATAGCGTCCAGCTTAAAGTGACCGACGATAGCAATCACGTCGGGCTGGATACCGTCAAGATCACCGTCAATCCTGCTCCATTGCCCGTAGCACACGCCGGAGCCGATCAAACGATTACCCTCCCGCTGGATTCTGTGGCGCTTAACGGGTCAGCAAGCACCGGGTCTTTCCTTACCTATCAATGGACCATACTCTCGGGGCCCGGCGGCCAGCTTACCAGCCCGAACACCGCCCTGACAGAGCTGGACAATCTTGTCGCGGGGACCTACCTCGTTGGATTGACCGTCACGGATATCAACAATAACATAAGTACGGATACGGTAAAGATCACGGTCAACACCGCGCCGCCGCCACCCGCGCCTGTCGCCCATGCCGGCGCCGATCAAACGATCACGCTGCCCGTGGACTCGGTCATCCTCAATGGCTCGGCCAGCACCAGTAAAGATTCCATCGCCAAATACCAATGGACCATTCTTTCGGGCAACGGGGGCGTCCTGAAAACGCCGGACTCCGTGATCACCATTTTAACCGCGCTGACCACCGGTACATACGCCGTACAGCTGCAGATCACCGACGACAGCAGCCAGACAGGTCGCGATACCGTACTGATCACCGTCAAACCCGCCCCCCCGCCCACCGCAAACGCCGGCCCCGATCAAACGATCACGCTTCCCGCCAGTTCGGTCACCCTGAACGGTTCGGCCAGCACCGGCGTCTACCCGATTGTAAACTACCATTGGTCCGTCCTCTCCGGCCCCGCAGGCGACACGGTGACCGCACCCGACTCCGTCATCACCAACCTCACCGGACTGGTCGCGGGATCCTACAGCGTACAGCTTAGCGTCACCGACGACAGCAACCGGGTTGGTACGGACACGGTCAACATCACTGTGATCTCCCCGACGATCCCTCTGCCACCGGTAGTCACCGTAGGCTCCAACCAGGCGATTAATACCAGCTCTACTACCCTGACCGCAACCGTCACCGCCCCCGGGAACGTGATCACTGCCCAGCAATGGACAAAAGTCTCCGCGCCCGGTCAGCGGATCATGCGCATCGGGGTCATCGGCTCTTCAACCATGGCCGGGGTGGGACCCTCAAACATCGACAGTTCGCTCGTCAACCGGATTCAACAATACTACCGGGCCAACGGCATCATCGATACGATCTATAACCTGGCGGTCCCCGGATCTACCGTCTACAACGGCGTCACTGCCGACTTTGTATCCCCCGGCGCAGCACCCAACGTGTATGACTCGACAGCGAACGTCACCGCCGCCCTGGCCAAGGGCATCGATGTGCTGATCGTCGGCTACCCGTCTAATGAATACGAGATTGGCCAGCTCACCATACCTGAGATCATGGCCGCGCATCAGAACATCTTTGACGCCGCAACCGCCGCCGGCGTCCGCTGCTATATCACGACGACCCAGCCCCGCACCTCCTCCTTCGATTCCGCCGACCAGGCGCAACTGCTCGTCATCGGCGACTCGCTGCTCAACCGGTTCGGCAAATTCTGCATCGACTTCATGACCCCGATGGTGTACCCCGGCACCTATACCGTACTGCCGCAATATTCCGCAGGCGACGGGATCCATCTTAATTCCGCAGCCCACGCACAGCTGGCGGCGATCGTGGAAGCGACAAACCCCTTTGCATACATCGTTTCAGACTCCTCCGTCATCGTCAGCCCGGCAGCCGCCACCACCAGCGTCACCGGCCTCGACAGCGGCATACACAAATACCAGATAGGCGCCTTCGGCCAGTATAAATTGGCATCCAGCGCAATTATCAGCGTGACCGTCACGCCGGCAAAGACGCCTCCGCCGCCCGTCCTCATTCCCGTTGCCAATGCCGGCCCCGACCAGACGATCACCTTACCGGCGACAACGGCAACCCTGGACGGAAGCAGCAGCGAGACAGGCGGCAAGATCGTCTCTCACGTCTGGACGCAGATCGCGGGCGCCGCCGCGACTATCGCCAGCCCCACATCCGACACGACGAATATTTCAGGCCTGGATGCCGCCGGCACCTACACCTTCGTGCTAACGGTAACGGATAGTGTTGGCACGACGGCCTCGGACACGGCGAATATCATCGTTGACCCGCAGCCCGTGATCCAGAACAAGCTCATCAACGTGGCTATTTATGGATTCGGCGATCCCTACATCAACAGCGCCTGGAACGACTGGAACCTCGGCGGCGCCCTGCAACCGACCGGCATTTTGAAGTATTCGGATGGAACGACCTCCACGATCTCCGCCGCCCTGTCCGCCCAGACCGCGGTTGCAGATAATGGCGTCAACTACGTCACGGTGACGATGTGCCCGCAGCAGGCGGCGCGCTTCCCCAGCTACTACGCCGGCTCCGGCGGCCGTACCCTGACCATCTCCGGACTGGACAGCACGAAGACGTACAGCATCGCCATCTACGCCACCCGCGTCAACCCGCAGCAGACCACCACATTCGCCATCGGCGCCTCTAAGGTCACGATCTCGACCAATGACAATACCTCATCGGTCGCCACGTTCAGTAACCTGACCCCCGCGACGGGCGGCCAGATTGTGGTCACACTGACCCATTCGCAGTACTATGATTATATCAACGGATTCACGTTGACCGAAACGACCGTGGTTGACTCCACCGCCGTTAACCCGACCGAGATCACAGCCTTGTCACCGGCCATTACACAAGACACCGGGTCCCTGTTCAATCAGCCGCTTGCTGTTTATCCCAACCCTACCAGGGGCTCCTTCGAGCTGCATGTCAATAACGACCTCACCGGCAGAATGAAAGTCGACGTATTCACCACCGGCGGGGTCCTGCTTAAGGAATTTGTGATAGCCAAGACAACGACCATACTCGACACGCCTTTATCGCTCGAAGGACTGCAACCGGGAGACTATTTCCTCGCTGCTACCCTCGGCAATTGGCGGCGCACCCTCAAACTCGTAAAACTGCAGTAACCTCTAAAAACGCCAATATGAACCGTCGATTGTTTTGCCAATTCCCGTTGGTGACCTCGGCCATGCTCGCCAATGCCCGGCCAACCGGTGATCCACGCCCGCCATCCGCATCCGACCACCGATCCGCGTTCGACCATCGATCCACTGCCGACCACCGATCCGGTCCCGACCTAACCCCGGGAAAGGATTCAAAGTCGAAAGCGGCAAAGACCGCTTCCAGGAAGAGCTCCTGATCATGGGCGGTCGGTTCGACTGCAAGGTTTCCGCCAAAGACACCGGCGGCAACCTCTGCATCTATGACACTTACCGCAACGAGAAAGGCGGCCCGGCTGTGCACCTGCACCATCACCAGGACGAATGGTTCTTCGTGATTGCCGGAGAGTTTGTCGTCAAAGTAGGCGACGACCTGATGCAGCTGAAGGCCGGTGATTCCGCCTTAGCTCCCCGTCAAATCCCTCATACATTTGCCAAGATCAGCGACAGCCGGGCGCACATGATGATCCTGTTCGCACCTCTGCACCTCTGTCACACCGACTTCACTTCGCCGCCATCCATCCGAAGCGCGGAGCCTGTCAGCCATTTTGCTCCCGGCGACAAAAGGAACGCCATCAGCTCCGCAATTTCCTCCGGCTGACCATATCGTTCGACATGCGACTCCTCCAGGAATCTGGCTTTCGCCTCCTCCATCGTCATATGGTGGGCGGCAGACCATTTTTCAAGAAAACCGATCCGTCGATGGCTCATGACCGGCCCAGGAAGCACACTATTTACCTGTATCCCGTCATCGATCCCCAGTTCGGCAAATGCCTTGGCCAGCGCGACAATCGCGGCATTGATGGCCGCCACGGCTGCGAAACCCGGCTTCGGCTCCTGGGCCGCAACACCCGACATGAAGATTACCGAGCCTTTGGCTTCTTTTAAATAAGGCCATGCTTTTACCGCCAACCGCCGGGCCCCATGCAGTTTCATTTCAGCGCCGTCGTTCCATTGCTCGTCCGTCATCTCGAGGATATGAATTTGCGGGACTGCACCGGCGATATTGACGAGGGCATCGATTCGGCCAAAAGTTTTGACGGTTTCGGAAATGACCCGGCCGGCCGCCGCGGGCTCACGGAGGTCCGCCGTGATGACCAAAGGCTTTGCACCGGCATCCGCGACAGCCTTGGCGGTGCCTTCAAGTTCATTTTCCCTGCGGGCCGCCAGCACGATCCCCGAAAAGTCTTTGGCGATCCGGATGGCGGTGGCTGCTCCGATGCCGGCGCTGGCGCCGGTGACAATAGCGATCCTGTTGTTCATAAAGAATGGTTTGACAGAAAATTAAGGATTTCCGGGCCAATTTCCCGGCTATGCGTTTCCAGCACAAAATTCCGGGTGCTGGCACAATTTTTTTGTAAATTTCATCGATGTCTTCCATTGGCAAACCGATCGACCGGGTGGAAGCCCGGGCAAAAGTGACGGGTCGCGCTCAATATGCCGCCGACTATCACCCCACAGGGATGGCCTACGGCTCGGTCATCACCAGCACCATTGCCAAAGGGCAGATCCTGTCGATCGATACGGCTCCGGCGCTGCGATCTTCCGGCGTCATCTTCATACTTAGCCACCTGAACGCACCGTCGATCGCAAACAATACCAGTCCGGACTTCAAACCGTTCCTCGACAACCGGGTCCACTTCGCCGGCCAGCCCGTAGCAATGGTCATCGCCGAGACGGTCGAGCAGGCCCAATACGCCGCTTCCCTCGTTCGCATTCAATATAAGGAAGAAGATCAGCAAACTGATTTTTCCGCGGCGCTGCCGTCAGCCATCCGGCCCGACAGACCATCGGATTACCAACGCGGCGACCCGGACCTGCTCGAGACTGCACCCATCACCATTCGTCAGGAATACCGGACGCCCTTGCAGGTCCACAATCCCATGGAAACGCATGCTGCAACGGCATACTGGGAAGGCAAAGACCGGCTCTTTATTTTTAATAAGTCCCAGGGCGTCAAGACCACCCGCCAGCTTTTTGCCCGCTATTTCCAACTGGAGGAAGAGAATGTGAAAGTCAGTTCTCCTTATGTCGGCGGCGCATTCGGCAGTTCATCCCGCATGTGGCCGCATGAAATGCTCGCCGTGATGGGCGCCAAGCAGACAGGCCGGCCAGTACGGGTAGCCCTGCAACGGGGGCAGGTGTTTAACATGGTGGGATACCGGCCATATTCAAACCAGCAAGTGGCCATTGGCGCCCGGAAGGATGGCGCCATCTTCGCCATCACCCACAAGGCCTGCGGCAGCACCTCAAAATATGAGCAGTTCACCGAACGCATCCTGGATCCGACGAAATCCCTGTATACCTGCCCCAATATGCTGACCACCTACAAGCTTGTCCCGCTGGATATGAGCACGCCGTGCCCAACCCGCGGCCCGGGAGAGACAAGCGGCAGCTTTGCGCTGGAATCGGCGATCGACGAATTATCCTACGCGCTCGGCATGGACCCGTTGGAGCTGCGTCGAAAGAATTTCGCGGCGACGGATGAGCTTGTCAACAAACCCTGGTCGAGCAACCATCTGTTGGAATGTTACTCTATCGGCGCGGAAAAGTTTGGTTGGTCCAAACGTAGTCCCACCCCTCGGTCCACCCGACGCGGCGGCAAGTTGGTAGGGTGGGGGATGAGCGTAGGGATCTACAAAGCCGAACGCGCTCCGGCATCCGCCAGCGTCACCCTCTATGCGGACGGCCATGCGACGGTCCGATGTTCCGTGGCAGATACCGGCCCGGGATCGATCACCGTCTTGTCGCAGATCGCAGCGGACGTCCTCGGCATCCCGATGGAGCGGGTACGAATAGAATGGGCCGATGCCGACCTGCCGCCCGCCCCGCCCCAATACGGATCACACACAACTGCATCCACCGGCTCGGCAGTTTACGATGCGGCCAAAGGACTGAAAGAAAAGCTCGCCGCCGGCCAGGGCCTCCATCCCGCCGCCGCCCTCCGCCCCGCACCCGGCCTCCATCTCCCCTCCGGCCTGACCGAACTATCCTATACCGCCGAATCTTCGCCCAACCCCGCCGCTGAAAACTATTCCGGGAAATCTTTCTCCGTTCACTTCGTCGAAGTCGAAGTCGATGAGTTGACCGGCGAAACCCGCGTGACCCGGGTCGTTAGCTGCCTCGACACCGGAAAGGTCATGAATCATAAGACCGCCCATAGCCAGGTCATCGGCGGCATTACCTGGGGCATCGGGATCTCCCTGATGGAAGAAGGACTGGTCGATCACCGCTGGGGCCGCTACATCAACAACAACCTCGCCGACTATCACGTCCCTGTAAACGCCGACTTCCCGCAGGTCGATGTCCATTTTATCGACGTGCCCGATCCCATCATCGACCCCATGGGCGCCAAAGGCCTGGGCGAAGTCGCTCTCATCGGCCTCACCGCCGGTATCGCCAATGCCGTCTATCATGCCATCGGCAAACGCATCCGCGACCTCCCCATCACGCCGGATAAATTGATTTAGATTTTTTACGCTGCCGCAAATTTCATCCGTAAATCCGTAACTTACCCCATCAACAACCCATATGAACTCCCCCGCGAATATCTCCCTCGCCCAATGGTCCCTCATCGATGAATGGCGCGCAGGCCAGTGGAAAACACTCGACTTTCCCCGCCTGACCAGAGAAGACTTCGGCCTCAGCGGCGTCGAATTCGTGAACACCCTGTTCGATGTGCCGACCGAAAGCTACCTGAAGCAGTTGAAGGCCAACGCCGCAGCGCACGGCGTATCCATGGTACTGATCATGGTGGACGATGAAGGCGATGGCTGTGCCCCCACCAAAGAAGGCCGGGACGAATTCGTCACCTTCCATCGGAAATGGGTCGACATCGCCCATTATCTCGGCTGCCAAAGCATCCGCACCAATTGCCGCGGACCCCATGCCGTCTATCGGCACGATCCGCAAGCGGTTTACAAGCACGCCCCCGGAAGCGCGGGCAAAACCCTGCAGCCGCCCGCCAGGCAAGACTCCCTCAGCTGGGCCGCCGAATCCTATCAACTGCTCCTCGAATATGCCAGACCCGCTGGAATCAATATCCTCATCGAAAATCACGGCGGCGTTTCCAATGACCCCGATTGGATGGTCGAGCTCATGAAAAAGATAGATGATCCACTTTTCGGCACCTATCCCGACTGGCGGGAACCATCTCCCGAATTCGATAACCTGACCTACCTTCAAAAAACCTTGCCCTTCGCCAAAGGAATGTCCTACCGAAACCAACCCACCGACGAACTATCCATAAAGATGATCGAACTATGCCGCCGCGGCGGGTTCCACGGTTGGTATGGCATCGAGTCCGGCGGCCGCACGGCGATCCACAAAGCGATCGGCCTCCTGAAAGCCCACCTTCGATCATAACGTCCGACCCCGACCCGCCTACCTTCGACCCCATCCCGCCCAACCCTCGACTCCGACCCGCCCAACCCCGACCCATGGCCAATCCCGCCAACCCCCGACCCCGACCCGCCTGCGTCAAATCAATCCAGGTCAAACCGGTCCAGGTTCATCACCTTCACCCATGCCGCTACAAAATCATGAACGAACTTCTCTTTCGCATCATCACACGCATACACTTCTGCCAGCGCCCGCAGCTCCGAATTGGACCCGAAGACCAGATCGACCCGCGTAGCCGTCCATCGCAGCGACCCGCTCACCCGGTCCCGACCCTCAAAAAGATCCGCCGCCTCCGATGTAGGAGTCCACTTGGTAGCGATATCGAGTAGATTCACGTAAAAATCATTGGACAGCTTCCCGGGAGTATGCGTAAACACCCCATGCCGCGAGTGGTCGAAATTGGTATCCAGCATCCGCATGCCACCCAACAGGACCGTCATTTCGGGCGCAGTCAGCGTCAGCAATTGCGCCTTATCGATCAGGAACTCCTCCGCCTTCCCCGCATAGCGCGGCTGCGCATAATTCCGGAACCCATCCGCCACCGGCTCCAACGCTCCAAAAGATTCCACATCCGTCTGATCCTGCCTTGCATCTCCCCGCCCCGGCGTAAACGGTACCGTTACCGTATACCCGACATTCTTCGCCGCCTGCTCCACCGCCGCGCACCCGCCAAGGACGATCAGATCAGCCAGCGAAACCGCCTTGCCATCCGCCTGCGAAGTATTAAAATCCTTTTGCACCCCCTCCAACACCTTCAACACCCCCGCCAATTGCGCCGGATCATTCACCACCCAGTCTTTTTGCGGCGCCAGCCGGATCCGCGCCCCATTCGCGCCGCCACGCCGGTCGGAGCCGCGGAACGTAGACGCCGAAGCCCAGGCAGTGCTGACCAGCTGCGAAACAGTCAGACTGGATCTCAACACCGTATCCTTCAGCGCAGCGATATCCGCCTCATTGATCAGCGGATGCGTCACAGCCGGAATGGGGTCCTGCCAGATCAATTCCTCCGCCGGAACTTCCGGTCCGAGATAACGAACCCGGGGCCCCATATCGCGATGAGTAAGCTTGAACCACGCACGCGCAAAAGCATCCGCAAACAGTGCCGGGTTCTCATAGAAGCGCCGGGAGATCGCTGAATACGCCGGGTCCACCTTCAACGCCAGATCGGTCGTCAGCATCGTCGGCGCGTGACGTATCGCCGGGTCATGCGCATCCGGAACAGTCCCCGCACCCGCCCCATCTTTCGGCACCCACTGGAATGCACCCGCCGGGCTCTTGGTCAGTTCCCATTCATACCCGAAAAGGTTCTCGAAGAAATTATTGCTCCATTTTGTCGGCGTGCGCGTCCAGATCCCTTCCAACCCACTGGTAATGGAATCATCACCTTTACCGCTGCCAAAGCTATTGCTCCACCCCAGACCCTGTTCTTCGAGGACAGCCGCCGCAGGCTCTTTGCCGACATATTTTCCGGCATCGGCGGCGCCATGTGTCTTCCCAAAGCTATGCCCGCCCGCGATCAGCGCGACGGTTTCTTCATCGTTCATCGCCATCCGGCCGAAGGTCTCCCGAATATCCCGCGCCGCGGCCACCGGATCCGGCTTGCCATCCGGACCCTCCGGGTTGACATAGATCAGGCCCATTTGCACCGCACCAAGCGGGTTCTCCAGTTCGCGGTCCCCTTCATAACGTTTATTCCCCAGCCACTCCTTCTCCGAACCCCAATACGTATCGTCTGCAGCCTCCCAAACATCTTCCCGTCCTCCGCCAAACCCAAACGTCTTAAAACCCATCGATTCGAGGGCACAATTCCCGGTGAGGATCATCAGATCGGCCCAGGAAAGTTTCTTGCCATATTTCTGTTTGATCGGCCAAAGCAGCCTCCTCGCCTTATCCAGGTTGACATTATCGGGCCAACTGTTCAGCGGTGCGAACCGCTGCATGCCCCGGCTCCCGCCGCCGCGCCCATCCGAGATCCGATAGGTACCCGCGCTATGCCAGGCCATCCGGATCATCAAGGGACCATAATGCCCGAAGTCCGCAGGCCACCAGTCCTGCGAGGTGGTCAGCACGTCGATAATATCTTTCTTTACGGCCGCCAGATCGAGTTTCGAAAACTCCTTCGCATAGCTGAACCCTTTATCCATGGGGTCCGACAACGAGGAATGAACCCGGAGTATTCCCAGGTTCAGCTGGTTCGGCCACCAGTCCCGATTTCGCGTGCCCCCGCCTGCCACTTGTTTCAGCTGACCTCCGATAAAGGGGCACTTGCTGGCTGCACCCGGATGGTGCACCGTTGAATAATGAAGTGTGTTATTTTCCATGATGAGCCCGGTTTAATTTTAATGAATAAACCAAAAGTATCGAACTTTCCGCTCAGCCTGGATAGAAAGTATTTATAGGAGATAGACAAAATCTATAAAACGGGAATCCCGATCAAATATAGCTTAACCACCACTGGCCATGCGTTTTCTTATAGCGGCTAAACCACCGGCAGGGGAAATAAAGCACCGTAACCACCAAAAGCCATATAGCGTATACGCCTGCCAGCGGAAAACCGAAATTGTTGGGGCTAAAGGGGAAGAAGCTTTGGTAAGCTTCGTCCATGTGGTGACCCAGCGCAAAGAAAAGGATGATCGTGATCGACTGGATAAGGAACCAGTGACAGACATAATAGAAGAAGGGGACATTGCCGAATACGATCAGGATACGTGTCAACCGGCTACCCGCCTTTTCGGTATTGGCCAGGAACAGCAGTGCAACCCCCACGGTCATACACAGATACATCAGCGAACAGGGATATTTCGTTACGTTCAAAAAGGAGAGGATACTCAACGTCACATTTTTTTGACTGGACCAGGGAGCGGGATCGCCATAGATGTTGAAAGCACGAAAAATTACAAAAACAGCCAGCAGGACAATTCCCATGGTCGTTAAAGCTTGTTTTCGTTTTGCAGCATCCATGCCGTACAACGTTCCCACGGCATATCCGAACAGCATGACACCCGTCCAGGGCAGCAAGGCGTAGGCAATGACAAGGAAACGGCCCTGTCCCAGCGGCTGCCAATCGCCGAAACCACGGCCGGAAAGTAACAGCCTCCAGCCTGCGTTGCCGTTGATGGTTGCGTTGTGCAGCAGGTCGATAACGTTGTGACCCGCGAAAATGATCAGCCCGATGCTGCCGATGACCCATGGACCGGCTTTTGCCGAGATCAGCAATCCCAGGAGGATCATGCTCGCACCGATCGCCCAGATTACCTGGAAAACGATGACGTGGTACAACGGATCGACTTTAGCGGCGAAGCCAATGATGAAGATCTCGACGAAGACCAGCCAAATACCCCTTTTGATCAGAAAGCCCGCCAATTGCTTCGTGGTCCGCCTCCTTCCCGCCAGGAAAGCGGAAACGCCGCTCAGGAAAACAAAGGTCGGAGCGCAGAAGTGGGTGATCCAACGCGTAAAGAAGAGTACCGGCGTCGTCGTTTGCAGATCGGTGGGATCGGGATGTCCAAAGTGAAGCAGGTCTCTCAGATGATCGATAGCCATGATAACCATGACCGCGCCGCGGAGCAGATCGATCGACGGGATGCGCGTCTTCGCAGCGGTTACGCTCGCAACCGGTTGATTCATGGTATTTTTGACCATTACCGTCGTCGCCATAAGCTAATATACGGCAAATCAAGAGATTTCCCCCCTAGGCCCCCGATTTTATATCGTCATTATTGACCCCATGTTGATTCTTCCTGATCTCACTGTTCAGCCTTCCGAACCAAAGAGATTTCAATCAAATTGCTCCTAAATCCCAAAATGAATAGGTCTCCTTTACGATTTTTTCGCGCCGATATGCGCAAGGGCTTCGACGGTCTAAGCGGGATCGTCAAAAGCCTGATGGCGATGAATACCCTGAATGGGGTTGTCCTAACCCGCACCGCTCCTGAACTGATTTTCGCATGAGCTCTTTTGCTCACAAAATTATTCACCATATTTGCCATACGCAAGATGGGATGGCCGGTGGGATACGTTGCAACTCAATAACCCAACGATAGCTATATAAACCCGAAAGCAATAAAATGGTATTATGACTCAAACTGCTCCAATGGTCGCCTTGCTGGGAGCGGCCGCATTCGCGATACTCCTCATTCTCCTGCACTTCTTGAAGCCTGAAAATGACCCTTCGTGGCGCATGATCAGCGAGTACCAGATCGGCCGCTATGGGT
>DATJMG010000254.1:0-9648 GCA_035508835.1 Puia sp. | reverse complement strand
TGACCGGCCCCGATCCTGCCAATCGAAGCCGGCCCCCATCACACCTTTTCTCGCTATTTTTGCGCGCCTTGCTGTTGCATCATCCCGTTGAATAAACTCATATTATTCATTGGCGTATACCCCGCCGGGATCTCGAACATCGACGCCGGGAAACTCTTGCGCGAAGCCGTGATCATCTGCATCACAAACGACATCTGCTCCGTCGACCCCGACGCTTTCACCATTAATCCCTCGCAACCGGCCTTCTGGAGCTCCTGCATCATCTTCACCGTCACCTCTGCATTCGCCATATCCTGCTTTAGCTGCGCATACCCAGGCACCGCCGTGCTTGTCCAGATATCCTCGGTCAGGGTCACCTTTTTGTTCGAACCGATGATCGTAAGCTTCGAATGGATACAGGAATATCCCGCCACCGTCTCCGTTCCGATCCTCGTCACCCGGTAGGTGTCCCCGCCTCCGCTATTGAGCCGCGCCGTGTCGATAACATTCAGCTTGTAGCTTTTGAGCCGGGGATACAAGATCACGCTGTATTTGCGCTCGCCGGCGCGCCCGAGCACCGTCATCTTCATCCCGAGCATACCCATGTCGACATGCGTGTACCGGCTGTCGGAGATCGCGCTCGACATCGTATCGACCACCACCGAATCCTTCCCCTTTATCCGGAAATCATACCGGGTCTGATACTGATACAACATCCCGCTCCCGCCGCTCGCCGTCATGAACTCCTTCACCGCCGCAGAGTCCGCCGCCGTCATCGCCGCCGGCTTGCTGACATTGGCCATCATCCCCGCCAGCATGGCGCTGTCTTTGGACCGCTGCGCGGCACTATCCGCCCTGGTCCCCATATTCCCTGTATTCCCCGTACTCCCCGTATTCCCCGCCGCCTTATTGGTCAACCCCTGTTTGACGTTGTTAACCAAATTTTTGAAGAACTGGGCGCTCCCCCTCATCGGATTTCCAACTGCCCCGGCAACAACCAATAGAAATACAATAGTCCGTTTCATATCCAAAAGATTTATTGGGTGGCTATCTTCTAATTATTGGCGCCTTGCGCGTTCAGATTCGCATCGAAATACAAGTCGATCTGGTTCTCCGTCTTCGAGCTCAATACTAACGGCCCTCCCTGGTTGAAATTCCATTGCAGGTTGCCGCTCGTACCGCCAATCGTCGTAGCGGTTGGATTGTCCGCCGTCGGCTTGAGATTGATGGTCATCGTTATATTCGTAATGTCCCAGTTGTCATACCCGATACTCGGTGTCGAATACGCCGGGTAACAGATCGGCCAGATATGGATATGGCCGCCGGCCTTTTGAAGGGTTGCCTCGTCGAGCGTTCCCTTATAACCGGACACCGGTTTGAGAATGATGGTCGTCACCGAATTGTTGGCGAAACCCTCATTTTCCGACCCGCAGGTATACACCGAGAACATCGGGTCCGCCGAAGCTCCGGAAGTCATCCCCTGGTCAAGATCGATCCGGAAGCCGGTCTTTGGTTCCTTGCCGTCACCTCCCTGCGTCACAGTCAGGACGATATTGTCGATCTCGGGCGAGCCGCCATTAGAAGGCAGACAGCTCCTGACCGTGAAGTTGTCCGTAGCGGAGTAGGTATTGATCTGGTCTCCCGAAAAGGTGGAGACCTCATATTTGATCGGCCGCGCTTCTTTATAGGTGCAGTGCGCGAAGATATTCTGGATCTGCTTTTCCAGGTCCTTGAGGGAATAGGCGACCGTCGATCCGCCGGGACCGCCGATCACATAACAGTTGATCGTAGCCTGCACGTTGCTGGTGACGCTGCCATAGCCGACATTCAGACTGGCCGAAAGCCCGAACCCGGAATAGCTTGCCTTAAATTGATCGGCCTCCTGTTCGGAACTGAACTGCAGATCCGCATTGGCAAGTACCCGTACCCCATAATTCACCGCACTGATGAAAGAGAGATAGGGCGTCGACTCGATACTGGCATCCCTGAAAAACCCGCTGTCCGGCGGCGTCGTCGTGATCGAGAACAGGGTTTTGGTCGCATCGATGGTCATATGCACATGATTGGACTGATTGGCCGTGCTATAGACATTGCTGAGGTCTACCCCATAACCGCT
Organism: Puia sp.; assembly: GCA_035508835.1. Taxonomy (GTDB): domain Bacteria; phylum Bacteroidota; class Bacteroidia; order Chitinophagales; family Chitinophagaceae; genus Puia. The sequence continues at coordinate 7,553 of DATJMG010000254.1, read as the reverse complement.
GGCCGCAGCCCCTATATTCAGACTGTATGCCGCGCTGTTTTCCGCCAGGCCGACCTGGTAAGAAAAACTTTCATTACCCGTGGTATTCGCCGGCATCCGCTGGAACAACTGGGTTACCCCGTTTTGAAGCGTAGCCTGATCCGGGCTGCTGACGTTCACATAAGATTGCCCTTTGATATTTGGATTGTCCGTCGAAAGCTGCATCGGGTAGCGGGTTCCAAACTGCTGCCCCCAACTGCCGTTCGTCAGGTTGGCAAATGTATAACAGGCGCCGGGAAAGATATTCGCCATCGACCCTGAATAGTCGTTGTTCAGGAAGGAACTGCTGTTGGCCGTCAGATTGATCGTCGTCGTCGTGCAATCATACTGGTCACTTTTGGTCTTTTTGGCCGCCCCTACCTGCTTTTGCTGTACCCCCATAATACCATTGCTGCTTTTATCCATGGTTAGCGTCAGGGAAGAATGATCGTCCGGAAAAACAATTTTCTTGGTCACCGGCGCCGGCGTAGCCTTGTCATAAGCCGCCTTCCGCTTTGGATAGGCGGGAGACTTTCGCCACTCAGCCATATTATGATATTCCAACGGCGCCTCGGCTGCAAGCTTCGTACCGGTCGTAGTCGTAGTCGTCTTACCCGAAGTCGTGGCTGCTGTCGTCTTTGACGTACTGGCGACCGTCTTGGAAGAAGTCAATTTTGTTTGAGCATTCGCTGAACCGGCAGTCAGCCCGGCTATCAGTACCAGCCCAAAGGCCGGCCCGATCGAATTTTTAAGGTGCATAGTTGTAATATTTGGGGGATTTTTAATTGTTTTGTTTGGTGCCGGGAGGCGGAGGTGTGGTGCCGGGAGGCGGAGGTGTGGCACCCGGCGGCGGCGGTGTCACCCCCGGCGGCGGCGGCGTTGCTCCCGCAGGCGGCGGCGTGGCGGCAACCGAATCCTTCTTTTTCTTCTTTTTGAATAGCCCGACGAACCGCTTATATGCCTTGTTTACCCCGCTGTCGACTTTATCGGCGGCATTATTGCCAACCGTATTGGCCTTATTGCTCGCCTTGTTCTCGGCATTCGTCTTGACCGACTGCGGGATATTCTTGAAATTCTGGTCGGCCGCCTGCGTCGCGGATGACGCCTGGGCCACACACCTGCTACCTGTCAGAAACGGCGTCGCAAGTAGCAGGCATAAACTGCAGCGCCGTATGGTAGACATGAACATAATTGGTTATTTTTACCCAAAGTTTGCCCTAAACCGGCGGGAGGAAAACCCCTGATCGACGAAACCCGATTTAAATCGATGAAATGAGCGAAACCTTGAAAACGCAGCTTTCCTGCCTGATCGCTGACGATAACGAGATCGACCGGCTGACCGCCGTTGCATTCCTGCGCAAATACCCTTTTTTGGAGATTTCCGGCGTCTTCGACAACGCCCGCAAAGCACTCGAACACCTGGAGAACCATCCGGTAGACATCCTCTTTCTCGATATCGACATGCCGGGCCTGAACGGCCTGGAACTGCGCTCGCGCTTCATGGACACCCGCGTCTGCATCTTCATCACCGCCTACCCCGACTACGCTGTCGAAGCCTTCGACGCCGCCGCCCTCGACTTCCTCATCAAACCCGTTACCGGCGCACGCTTCGAAAGGACAATCCAACGCATCCGGGATTATTTCGATCTTTGCCAGAAAGCAGACCTGTTCGAACATAGCCTCGGCCAGGATTCGATCTTCATCAAAGAAGGACACGAAAAAACAAAGATCAGGCTCCACGATATCCGCTACCTCGAAGCCCTGCGTGACTATACGACCATCGTCACCCCGCAAAGGAAATATCACGTCCTCACCACCCTGGGAAATCTTTTGAATGAAACCGGATTTCGCTCCTTTATCCGGATTCACCGGAGCTTTGCCGTACAAAGACATTACGTTCGAAAACTGGATACCCATAACGTATATCTGGATGACATGAGCCTCCCCCTGGGGAAAGCTTATCGGCCCGATATCGAAAAGCTATTTAATTGATGCGCCGCCTCATACCCCTGCTCCTTCTCTGCCTGCCCGGCCCGCCTGGCAGCGCCCAGCTGAGAGGTTTGCCTCTCATCGACTCACTCCGTCAGGAACTCCTCAAACCAAAATCGCCCCGCGACCGGATCACCGTCACCTACCGCATTGGACATGCGTATAGCGCGATCAACCTCGATAGCGCCCTTCTTTATACCCGCCAGGCCCTCCGCCTGGCCCGCGAGGACAAGTGGACCCGCGCCGAAGGGAAAGCCTATACCCTTGCCGGCCTTATCCTGTATTACAAAGGCGACTATGCAGCGGCGCGCAAATATTACGACACCGCCACCCCCCTGTCCCGCCAGGCGAAGGACACCGCCAACTGGAATATGACCCTGCTCAATATCGGTGCGGTCCTGAACGTCCAGGGCAACTATGCCAAAGCCATGCAATATTTCGTCCAGTGCCTTGCCCTCGACAACCAAATTCACGACAATTCCAACAAGGCCATTGCCCTGCAAAACATCAGCAACATCTATATGCAGCTGAAAGACACCGCCAAAGCCATCGATTACTCCGTTCAGGCCTACGACGCCTATCGATCGACGGGCGACCTTCAGGGCATGGCCCTTAGCCTCTATACCCGCGGTGTGATCTACGATAACCAGGGTAAGGACTCGATCGCTCTTGCCTTCTACCGCCAGTCTGCGGACCTCTGCCGCCAGACCAATAACGATGCGGGCCTCATCCGGGCCCTCAACGGCGAAGGGAACCTGCACATGAAAAAGGATGAGCTGCCGCCCGCCCTGGCGAGCTTTTCCGCGGGCCTCGCCCTCTGCCGGCGGGCAGGCCTGAAATACGAATCTGCAGTCCTCGGCCTGAATTGCGGCGAGATCTACCTGCAAGCCGTGACCGACAACAAATATAACCTCCCGACCCCCGGCGAGAATACACCGCTGGACAAACGCGCTTCCTACCTGCATTCAGCCCATGACTACATCTTCGCGGCCTTTACCCTTAGCCGGGAAGGGAACTTCGATGCCCTGAAAGATAACTATCTGGCCATCTCGAGGTGGGACTCCCTGACCGGTAACTACCGCGGAGCCCTGACCGCCTGGCAGCAATATGCCCGGCTACAGGATTCCACCTTCAACAGCGACAGCCGGCAATCCATCCGTGAACTGGAAGCCCAGCATCAGGTCGATATCCGCGACCAGCAACTTCGCATCAACCAGCTGACCATCAGCCGCAATCAACTCGAGCTGACCCGCCAGGAGACGCAACGATGGATCTACATCGGCGGCATTACCCTGCTGTGCATCATCGGCGGACTGCTGTTCCGGCAAACCCGGCAACGGAAAAAGACAAATACCACCCTCCGGCAGCTGAATACCGACCTGGACCAGGCCAACCAGGTAAAGACGCGCCTCTTCGGCGTCCTTAGCCATGACCTGCGAAGCCCGATCAGCAACCTCGTTTCCTTCCTTAACCTGCAGAAAGACAACCCCGACATGCTCGATCCGGCAAACACAGCCAGACATCAGCAGGATATTACTCGCTCCGCATCCAACCTCCTGGATACCATGGAAGACCTGCTCCTTTGGAGCAAAGAACAAATGGGCCATTTCTCGCCCCAGCCGCGCAACATCGCCATCCCCGGCCTCTTTGCAGAAATGCGCGAACTCTATCCCGACACCGGCCGGTGCCGCCTGGACTTCGACTGCCCGCCAAACCTTTCGCTCTATACAGACGAGAATTTTCTCAAAACCATCCTGAGGAACCTCACCACCAACGCGATCAAAGCCGTCACCCTCGCCGACAAAGCCATCAACCCTACCGACAAAGCCGTGACTCCCACACCCGGCCATATCCTCTGGACAGCCCGACGCGAAGCCGCCGCCACCACGCTCTCCATCACCGACAACGGCCCGGGCCTTCCGCCCGACGCCCGCGCAATCCTTCTCTCTCAACCCCTGACCCCGACCGGTAATACCCTCGGCCTCCACCTGGTCCGCGACTTCGCCGCCAACCTGGGCTGTCACATCACCATCGACACGGCCCCGGATCAAGGTACCCGGATCACACTTACCTTCTCCGGCCGCCACCCAAGCCCCCAACTCCCTCATTCCGCGGATCTGTCTTGATCTTGAGCAGATACTCATGAGGGGGCACCATCCCCGCAAGATTGGTCACGAAATAATCCCACCTGCGCCGCATCATATACGGCGAAAATTGCCCATACCCATGCGGACTGTTGGGGAACACCACGAGATCATAATCCTTATTGGCCTTCTCGAGCGCATCGATCACCAACAGCGTATTGGACGGCGGCACATTATCATCCATCAACCCATGCGCGAGCATGAGCTTTCCCTTGAGGTTCTTTGCATAATTCTCATTGGCCTGCGCCGCATAGTCGGAATTTGCGACCAACCCATCATACCGCTCACCCCAGTCATCCTCATAATTGCGGTTATCATGATTCCCCGACTCGGCAATCCCGACCTTGAAAAAATCCGGATACCGGAACATCGCACCCGCCGTTGCAAACCCGCCGCCCGAATGCCCCCAGATCCCTACCCGCGTGGTATCGATATACGAATACCGCTGCGACAGCTGCCGGATACCCGTGACCTGATCAGGTAACGTATTCTCCGCCATATTCCCGTAACTCATATCATGAAAACTCTTGGACCGGTACGGATTGCTGGTTCCCTCGATCTCCACCACGACAAATCCCAACTCCGCCAACGCCTGGTTATCCCCCCTGGAAGGCACGAAACTCCAGCTTCCCACACTCCCCCCCTGCGGCCCCGGATAGATATAGTCGACGATCGGATACTTGCGACCGGCATCGAGCTTCTCGGGCGTGAACAACAACCCGTAGATCTCCGTAACCCCGTCATGCGCCTTGACCGAAAAGGGGATCGGAGGCTTCCACCCCGTCGCAACCAGCCGCGAAATATCCGTCTTCTCCAACGCAACTACGACCTTGCCCTGCAAATTGCGCAGCACACTCACCGGCGCTACGTCCGGCTTGGACCAGGTGTCGATGAAATAATCTGCGGACGGCGAAAAACTGATCGTATGATTTCCCGCCTCAGGCGTCAATAACTCCAGATGACTGCCATCGAAGTTGACCCGGTAAAGTTGATCGAAATACGGATTTTCCGGCTCCCGCCCGGTTACACTGAAATACAACACCCGCTTCTTTTCATCCACTTTATATAACCGGCTAACCACCCACTCGCCCTTGGTGATCTGGTTTTTCACCGTCCCCGTATTCGCATCATAGAGATACAAATGCCCCCAATTGTCACGCTCGGAATACCAGATGATCTCATGGGTCCTGGGCAGGAACCGCCAGTCGATCGCCGACCGGCCTGACTCGAACTGCGTAGCAACCTTCTCTTCGAATACCTCCCGTACCGCCCCCGTAGCCGCATCGGCAATGCGGAACTTTTCATCTTTGTGATCCCGGCTCGTGCTGACAAATGCGAGCTGCGTTCCATCCTCACTCCAGTCGACATCGTCGAAGCCGCCTCCGCTGGAGATATCATCACTCAGCGTTCCCCGATGCGGATCGGGAGGTATCTGCAACCGGATAACCTTCGGCGTGTCCACATCGATGATCACCCGCTGGATCATCGCGATATCCTTATCCCCCGGCAATGGATATTTCCAGGCCCGCAATTCCGGATGCCCCACATTCGTCGTCCACAGATACATGTCCCCCACATTCCGCTGGTCTTGCTGGAAGGTAGCAATCTTGCGCGAATCCGGCGACCACGCCAGGATCGCCCGGTCACTGTGCCGCCAGCCGGCATTGTCCGTTGCATACCCGAAATCCTTGACCCCATCGGTCGTTAGCTGCGTTTCCTTCCCCGTCGCAATATCCCGGACCCATAAATTATAGTCTTTGATATATGCTGCCTTTTTGCCATCCGGCGACACCTCTTCATTCATCCCTCGCGGCCCCGGCATCATCTCCCCCGATGTCGCATCCGCCGTCACAGCATAGCTCTGAAGATCGCAGATCCACGGCCTCCCCGCCACCCTGAAACGGATCGACTTCCCATCTTCTGTATACTGGAAGGACCCGAACGGCAAATGATTCGCATCCACCGCCCGCCCGGTCGCCGTCGCCAACCCCGCCGCCAGCCTGGCCTGATCGAAAGCCGCCGCCCGGCTTCCCTTCGCCGGATTGACCACAATGAACTCGCTGCCCTGCGCCGTGAGCACCCGGTACCAGAACCGATCCCCGGAGAACCAGTTCGGCCGCCCTAACTCATGATCGATCAACGGCGCCGTTCCATAACTCAATAATGTTTCCGCATGTGCATAGTCGTTATCGGTCAGGGTCCCGCCCTGCTGCGCCCGGGCCGTAACCGCCAACACCAGGACTGCCGAAAGAAATAATAGTTTATTCATATCTGTTTGCAAAGTGAAAGCCCAAAGTACTGATTTAATCGACACGACCCCCCCGCACCAAAAAGACCGCCATCAACGCCCCCGCAAAGGCCAGCCCCGCACCTATCCGCAGGATTACCTGGTACACCTCGATAAATCCCTCGCGGTACGCCGTCTCGACCTGCGCCGCAACACCCCCGTCCGCCCCGCTGCCTTCCCCATTCATCCCATACGGCCCGCTCCCCCGCCTGACCTCCTCCGGCACCTTCGCATCCCCCAATTTTGCCGTCTCCGCCATCACCTCCCGCCGGTCCCGCGCATCCAACCCCAAGCCGTCGACCTTGCGGCCTACTACCCCCGCAAACAAGACGACGGCAAACGCCCCCAGGACCGCATTGGCAAACACACTCGCCACCCGTGACAACGCATTGTTGACCCCGGACGCAACCCCCGAATACTGACTCCCCACCGCCCCCATTACCGTGGCCGTCAACGGGGCGACGGTTAACGACATGCCGAGCCCGAATACGATGATACCCGGAAAAAAACTGAACCAATAGTCCGAAAGCCGGTGCACCTGCCCGACCAGCGACAGCAAGATCATCCCCAACCCCACAACCGCCGGCCCCGCAATAAGCACCCCCCTCGGTCCATACCGGTCCGCCCACGCACCGGCATATCGTGACAAGCCGATCATCAAAAGCGTGAAAGGCAGAAAACTCAACCCCGCCTGCAGCTGACTGTAACCCTGTATCTGGACCATATTCAACGAGAGGAAAAGCATCGCCGCGCTCAGCCCCGAATAGAGGAAAAAAGTCATTAAATTAATTCCGGTGAAAACCGGATTGCGGAACAGCGACAACGGCATCATCGGCGACGAACTGCGCTTCTCGATCCGCACAAACACCGCCAGCAAAATAGCACCCCCTCCCACCGCAACGACTACCACCCAATCCCGCCAACCCACTGCCGGGATCCTCAAGCAACCAAACGTCACCAGCGCCAGCCCCATCGCCACCGCCGCCGCCCCCGCAATGTCAAGCGAACGCTGCTCCCCACCGCCCGTCTGCTTCCCGGTCCCCGTCTGCTCCCCACCCCCCGCCCTGCTCTCCGGTACCTCGCGCCATAAGATGAGCAACGCTGCCAACCCCAAC
>DATJMG010000253.1:0-6082 GCA_035508835.1 Puia sp. | reverse complement strand
TGAAAAGTACTTCGGACCTGGAACAACTACTCTTAAAGAAATATGCCCCGCAACTGCCAAAACCGGATATGTTCCAGCCAAATGTAACGCTTGAAGATCAATTGAATGTTGCATACCGCCTGAGAAATATGGAGATTGCTTTCTCTCCTAACGTAAGGGAACCAGACCCAAAATATGATTAAACTTTATACCATCGGGTTCACAGGCAAGCCGGCAGAAAAGTTTTTTAGCCTTTTGAAGAATGCCGGAGTGACGAATCTGGTCGATACCAGGATCAATAACGTCTCCCAATTATCAGGGTTCGCAAAAGGGCTGGACCTGAAATATTTTGCAAAAGAGATCGCCAATATCTCATATGAGCACAATGTGGACCTGGCGCCTACCAGGGAGCTCCTTGAGAAATACCGGAAAAAACAGATTGACTGGCCGGCGTATGAGATCGAATACCTCAATTTGCTGGATATGCGGAAGATCGGTCAAAAGATCAATATCGAAAGCCTGCACGAGAATTGCCTGCTATGTAGCGAGCATACACCCGAAAAATGCCATCGGCGGCTATTGGCAGAATACTTAAAAAATATAAAAAATGAAATAGAGATCGTACATTTAATAAAGTAAGTATTCGCCATTAAACCATTTAGCCTATGCCTGTCCGATTCGTTTGCCTGGCCAACTCTTATAAAGAGAGAGGAAGGTGTGTCGCCGGTATCATGCTGGATCGCAATAATAATCCCATAATTCAAGGTGGTTTTCCAAGATGGATCAGACCTATCTCTGATGAAGATCATGGAGAAATTCGTGTAGATCTGGTTGACCACATTCATCTCTTAGATATCGTTGAAATTGAAGTCATGGATTATGTCGGAGAAGGGTACCAATCGGAAAATGTAACCTTTCTGGAAAGTTCAATTCGTATTATCGGAACCTTCGATCCCGAAAAATTGTACGATTTATGTGAAGAAAGACCCCTTTTATTTGGCAATAAGGGAAAAGTCATCCATCTTAAATATATAGACCGGCTCTTTCATTCGTTAACCCTTGTGCGGGCAACAAACTTCGAGGTGATTGAATATACGACAGAAGACGTTCCCGATAGAAAGAAGATCCGCCTGTCCTTTATCTATAAAGGGATTCAATATGATTTCCCTATCACGGATCCGGTTTTCAAACAAAATTATCAGGACGACGCGAGTTTTATCGATGACATTGACGAAGCGCTTTTGACACTTTCGGTTGGCGTACCCCTAAACGATTGGCATTATAAACTCGTTGCCGGAGTAATTGTAATGTGATATGCCCTACTGCGTCACCGGCAATTCGATATCCGACGAAAAATTCCCGGAAAATGAATTCGACTGGTGAGCCAAAGATATTGCTGGACTGCGATGTGGTGATTCATTTTCTAAAGGGCGGAAAAATACTTGAATTGCCGGGAAGCCGCCTGCCGGATATGACGAAGGAGTTCCATTTTCCGCAAAACGATACATGAAGTTCCAAGGGCCGATGTCCAGGGGATGAAAATATTTGAAATCGGTGAAAAGTTCCATTTCGAGGACCTGGGTTTACGCAACAGCATCCGTGCCCTTAACTATCGCGGAGATATTAACAAACTGATGGAAAACGCGGTGTATCTCCACCTGTTGAGGAACGGCTACAGGGTCTTCGTGGGAAAATCCGGTGACAAAGAAATTGATTTCATGGGTGAAAAAAACGGCGAGCGTATCTATATCCAGGTAGCCTATCAACTTGCCGACGACAAGACCATCCAGCGTGAATTTGGAAATTTCATCGACATCCCCGACCAGTATCCAAAATATATGGTCACCATGGACGAAATAATGCTCCGAAACTCATATAAAGGCATCAGACAACTCCATCTGGAAACTTTTCTCCTGGAATCGTTCTGATTCCCCCCACCCTCCTTACCCCATTCCCCTCACCGCCTCCACCGATCCGCCATTTCGCCCGCCTTCATCCCCCTGATCCCGACATTGGCGATCGCACAGGTTCGCGACGCCTCCACCGGCGTATTCACCACCACATGTGCCATCTCCCGCACCTTCGACGTCCAATATTGCTGCACATACCTGAGCCGGGCTTCCTTCCGCTCCGGCCCGAGCGCAGTATAATAATCCAGCGCATCCGCAATCGCCAGATCCGTATGCACCGGCGCCGTACCCGTATGATTCAGCCGCGCATTCTCCACCGCCCCATCATCCGGCTCGGCGAGCAGCGGCCAGATCGGCGTCCGGACGTGGCTGGCGACATACAGCACTCCCGCCCCCAGCGGCGCACTCAGCAGTGTTGCGCGTGATCACCAACTCGTCGGACGAACAGCCGGCGAGCGTGGCGAGCCGCGCGGCCACCAACCGGCTATCGCCCGCAAGGGTAGCGGAAGAGCCGCACCGGTCATGTGAAGCGGCAGACCCGCGCCGGCCAGGCGAAGCGGCAGACCCGCGCCGGCCAGGATGGAGCGCTTTAGAAAAGTTCGTTTGTTCATACTTACCTATTTCATCACCGGCAACTCAATATGCGTCGGATGCTTGCCGTCAAAATAAATCGTCATCTCCTCTTTCTTGAAATCCCCATCCCTGGCCTCGAATATATTCGGGACGAAGACCTGCGGATTCCGGTCAATCACCGGGAACCACGTACTCTGCACCTGGATCATCAGCCGATGCCCCCGCCGAAAAACATGATTGATCTGATGCAAATTGATGACAAATTCCTCCGGCCGGCCCGGCGTGAGGGGCGAAGGCTTGTCAAACCCCCGCCGAAACCGCCCGCGAAACACCTCCATCGCCACCGGAAGCATATACCCGCTCATCAGATAATTGCTCGCATCCCAATTCGGGTACACATCGATCAGCTTCACCACCCAATCGGCGTCGGAACCGGTGGTGCTGGCCCAAAGATGCGCGATGATCGACCCGGTCACGGTCAAGTCGGACGTCAGCGAATCCATCACAAAACTGACCACATCCGGCCTTGAATACGCAAACCGCTGGTCATCCACCTGCCAGGTCCGCCAGTGGCTCCCGCGACCATACGTCGCCTCGATCGGCTGCGGCCGGTAAGGCACCGGCTTGGCAGGATCCGAAACATACGTCACCGACCCCGAAGTCCCCGCGCCCGGCGCCGAAAAAGAAGCCGTCCCGTGCGGCCCGGCATACAAGTTCTGTACGACAGCCTCGCGAGGCGGCCACGAACTATACGTCTTCCAGACATTGGTTCCCGTCTGAAAACAATTGGCCTCATCAAAATGCCCATCCCCGATCCCGCGCAACCAGTAGTCAAACCACTTCTTTTGCAGCGCCTTGAACCACACGGCCGTATTACTCCCGAAAGCGATCTTGCCGAGGCTGTCGCCCTTCCGCGACGCCCATTCGCCGTGATACCACGGCCCGAGGACAATATAATTCCGGTTAAACGTATCCCGCTTCTCCATCGCCCCATACATCAGCTGCGGACCGTTGAGATCCTCCTGGTCGTAATAACCCCCGACATGCAGCTGCGGGATCGCGGGATACTTGACATAAGACAGCGTCGAATTGGTCTGCCAGAAACTGTCATATGACGGATGTGCGACAAAATTATTCCACGTCGGGATCGTCCCATGAAAATACAGCTGATTGACATGCTTGAGCGAGCCAAGCCGCAAATACCAGTCATACAGATCGAACTGCGGAAAAGGGAAATCGCTGTCGGTCGTCTTGTCATGCTCGACCTCATACGAATACTCCATCCCATACGACAACCGGAACGCCCCGTTGTGATGAAAGTCGTCGCCGAGGAATAGATCCCCCATACAAGCCTGCTCGGACGCCGCCTTCAACGCCGGATGCGGGTCGACCGCCCCCACCAGCGCGAGCCACCCCGGATAAGAAATGCCGAAAATCCCGACCTTGCCATTATTACCTGCGACATTCTTGACGAGCCAGTCGACCGCATCCCAGGTATCGGTACTCTCATCCACTGCCCCGGGCTTCCAAAGATGCACGAGCGGCTGATGGATCTGCATCGTCCCTTCGCTCTTATACTTGCCCCGCACATCCTGATACACAAAAATGTATCCGTCCCGCGCCATGTTGTAATACGGAAATCCCGGCGGCATTATAAAGACCGAATCATCCGGTATCGGGATATCCGCACCGTAGGGCGTGCGTTCCATCAGGATCGGCGAGCCGCCCACCGGCACCCAACCCCCGCCGGAACCCGAACCGCCGGAACCGCCCCCCGAACCGGCACCGCTGCCGGAAACGGAACCCGAACTGCCGGAACCGCCGGAACCAGAACCCGAACCGCCCCCGGAACCAGAACCGGAACCCCCCGCCGCCGTCACCGGCGTCAGGATCACCGTGAACAACTTGATCCCGTCGCGCATGGGGATCATGGCAACGGTCTTTTTATAATGAACGGCTGAATCGGCCTGCGCGGCAACCGGAAGGGCTCCCGCCAGGAACAGCAAAGCGAACAGACCAAATTTTCTCATGAGGGGTTAACTTTGGACTAAAGGTAGGGGTTCCCGTCGGCATGGCCGTCTCCATCCTCATCGGCCTTTGGATCAGGGACGAATTGCCCTTTGGATCAGGGATGAATTGTCCTTCAAAATAGGGTGTTTTCACCCATATCGTTTAGTTTAGGGTTTTACACGTCTTTATAGGTCATGTAATAGTGCCGGGGTGGCTTCTTTGGTCTGGGGTTGTGCTGATCGGGACGGACAATTTCCGTATTGGCCCGAACCTGTCCGTCGAAGGCCGATAGCGCCGCGCCAACCAGCCTTTTGATGAACATTCCAATTAAGAGCCCCTTTGTAGCCCAATAAGCATAGGTACGATTGATCTTTTGGGGATGCTTCACCAGCCCTTTCTTCTTGTCAGTCTGGTATTCTTTTATCACCCGCTCTTCGATGGGGAAAGCCAGAGCAGCACATAGCGTCATCATCATGGCCTTTGCGTAGATATCCTGTTTGACAGCGATGGCTGTTCGCCCGGTGAACGCTTCAATCTGTACGCGGGATTTGTACATTTTATAGCATTCTTCGATGCCCCATCGGATGCAGTACAGATCTCCCAACTCCTCTAACTTGTATTTGGCGCTGTCCAGCAGAGAAGTACACAATACCTGCGGCTCTCCTTGTTCGGAGACCACTTTGACCATCCTGCACCTGACGGTCTTTTTCATCGAGGGGAACTGCCGGCGGTACTGCTCAAAATCACCGTCGGGTACCTCCATCGTCACGATCACGTCTTGCTTACGGCTATTCAAAAACTTCTTCACTGGCAACCAGGAAGATCGCATTCGAACAACAAAATGACTGCCCTTAGATTGTAGAATAGAGAAGAGTGCCCGGCTCGGATATCCCCGATCCAGCAACAGGATATCGCCTTTTTCTACCTTCGACAAATGCCTTAGCAACAGCTGCAGCTCGCTGGCATCCATGTGATCGGTCTGAACATCCAGCGTCAGGTAATTGACCGGGTCATATAGCATCGACAGCAAGCACATGCTCTGCTTCTTTTGCCGGTGGCGGCCTCGACCCATTCCCCGTGTCCCAAATTCTTCCCTTACGCTGGCGTGATCCGGCAGCTTCAGAAAACTCCCGTCCACCGCCAACAGCTTGTGTCCGTGGTAACCCAGATAGTCCACTTCCTTGTAAAAGTCCCGCCAGATGATTTCATTGAGCTTCAAAAATGCCTCGGGTGCCAGTTTTCGTCTGGACTGGCTAAAGCCGCCTTTGGTGATCTTCCGGATGCTGAAGGTCTCGTTCTCGGTCTCCCGAAAGAAGCTGTCCATCTCCCGCTGTATTCCCAGCTTTCCCATCTTGAGTATACTGATAATCAAATGACTGAACGGTAACAACCGGTTCCTGGTGAAGGCCCCTTCCGGGCCGTTCGTGAAACGGCCTTTGAACTGATCGTCATCATTGATATGGTAGATTAATTGTTTCGATAATTGAATCCGATAATCTTTGTTGGTTTTCTTGCGGAAAGATACCCCCTTCTTATCTACCTACCTCGAATTAGTCTTCCACATATCCACCGTGAAAACACCTTTTTTTGCTTAACTAAACGATATGGGT
>DATJMG010000252.1:0-21406 GCA_035508835.1 Puia sp. | reverse complement strand
GATCCATGATCCTGCCGAAGCGGCCAAAATCATATTCCTCGATATCCCCGAGAATGGTTACACCTTTTTCCCGCAGCTCCGTGAGCAAGGCCCGCAGGTCGGCGACCCTGAAATTGATCATAAAGGGCTTTTCGCTCGGTTTAAAATGGGGAGTGTCTTCTTTGAAAATAGCAACCGTTGTGCTGCCCGGGACCTTGTTGCCCGCTTCATCCGCCCATTTGAGCTCGATAAAACCATGTTGAAATTTGAGCCCGAGATGCTGATCGTACCAATCCATTAGCGCCTGGGGGTCGCGGGCTTTGAAAAAGACACCGCCGACGCCGGTTACTTTTTGCATAGAAATAGTTTATTTAATCAGGAAGATACATGATTAAACTCAAAATCACCCAAACCACCGGGCAGCCGCCTGGCTGAATGGTCCTTCATCCGATTTACGGTCGGAGGCCCAGGCGATATATCCGTCGGGCCGAACCAGTAAAGCGCTCAAGCCTGGTTGTTCCTTTACCGGGCCCTCGACGTACTTCAGCCGGCCCTCGACGTACTTCAGCCGGCCCTCGACGTACTTCAGCCGGCCCTTGTATTCACCCGCCAAAGTTTTTAGTGAGGCATTTCTATCGAAGTCAAGCAGTATTCCCTGCCCATCGCGCATGAGCTCACCGATCTTCGTACCGTCTTCCAACTCAAAGTTGGGAACGCTGTAGCCGGATAATGGATGGTCGCCGCCGAGATCGTAATGGGTGTTGACACCCCACACCCGTCCTGCCATGTAGGTAGCGCCGTCGCGCGTATCTATCAGGTCGCGGACGATCGCGTTCAGTGCGCGGGCGCCGGGGATTGGTTTCATGATCTCCACCTGCGCGCGTGACCATTCCAGGACCTGTGCTCCGATCGGATATCGTTCGGTATAATAACTGTCCAGCAAGCCCTCCGGCGCTTTGTTTTGGATGATTGCGGCGAGCTTCCAGCCCAGGTTCATGGCATCACCCAGCCCAAGGTTAAGACCCTGACCTCCTAATGGCGAATGAATGTGCGCGGCATCGCCGGCCAAAAGTACCCTTCCGTTGCGATAAGAGGTGGCCTGGCGCGCCCTGTCGGTCCATGTAGTTGCGAGATGCAGGGCGCTGAGTGTAACGTCAGTGTTCGAGACACGGCGCAGCATTGCCTGAATGTGCTCCAGCGTAACAGGTTCGTCGGAATGATGAAATGCCCCGCCATCGAAGTCCTGTATAGCCAGGTAGCCGGGTTGTGACTGCATGTACATGCCTGTTGGCGTTAGGTTGCGGCCCGGACTGAGCTTTTCCGGGTCGACGATGTCAACGCGAGCGGTGTAGCCGGTGAATTCCGGCTCCGTACCGGCGAATTCAAAACCGCCTGTTTTGCGAACGACACTACGGCTTCCATCACAGCCTGCCAGCCATTTGCTTCTGAAAGATCGATCACCGGATTGAACGGTTACACCATCTTCGGTTTGATGAAAGCCGGTCACAGCAAGCCCGCGCCTGATCTCCACGCCCAAGGTTGCCGCGCGGCGGCCCAGAACGGTCTCCAACTCCTCCATTTCGGCTATTAAACTCGTCCCGGGAGAGCTTGGCAGGCGATGCTTCCATTTTGAGGTGTCGATATTAACCTCGAGAAATGGTATGCCGGCAAAATGCCCCGCCTGCCGGCGCGGCCCCTGTACGGCATTGGAATGGGGGCTCTTAAGGCGTCGCGGTACCTCGAGTTCTTCCAGCAGCCCGCGGCGATAAAGTGCTTCAATAGTCGGGTTGGAAAGTCCGCGGGTCCCGAAGGGAAGCTGTTTTAACGGCGAGTGCGGACTGGCCGCCTTTTCCAGGATCAGGACCGAGCAGCCGGCCAGGGCCAGTTCACAGCCCAGAAAAAGTCCTACCGGGCCCGCCCCGGAAATGATCACATCGTACACCGATCGATTATGAGAGTTATTCATGAGGGTTTTAGCGCTTTTACAACCAGGTCGAAGGCTGTCCAAAGTGTTTTTTCATTCATTTTAAATGCTCGTCCGTTCAAGCCCCGCTCCTTGTGGTGGAAGCTGATCAGGCTGTACAGGGGAGCCAGGGCGACCGACCAATAAACCTCCGCGGACAAGTCGACCATTTCCCCGCGGGCAATGACATTGCGAACAAAGAGGGTGACGGCATCCGTCCAATCCCTGAGGCTATCTGCAATCTGCTCCTGATAGGTTGAACTTTGCAGCTGATCGAAGAAGGATTTCAGCAGCGGCTTGTCTTTGAGCCAGGCATAGCGGATCTTCCATTGAACCCGCAGGCCGTCTTCGAAAGCTGCATTCGGATCGAATTCTTTGATCATGGCATCGGACATCCGCTTTCCTTCTTCGCGGGCGATCGTCACGATCAGGTCATCCCGGTCCCTGTAATAGATGTAAAGGGTGTTGACGGAGATCTTGCATGCCCTGGCCAGTTTGTTCATGCTGAAACCTTCCAGGCCCTCGTTGACGATCAGTTCGATCGCCTTCGATTTAACTAAATTCTCCTTATGGGTGTCGCGTAGTCTCATGGATCATGGGTAAAAATAAGAGAATATTCATTTATTTAAAAATTTTCGTCATTTTTTTTTGAGCATAAAAGCCCGGCGCGGAATCCGGCGCGGCCGCCTACCCTTTCATTAACTTCTCTGCATTGGCATACGCCATCTTCTGCCTGTCGGCATCGCTCACCGGCAGTCCATCGAGGAAGGCTCGCGACTTGGCCATCGATCCATAGGGATAGTCGCAGGAGAACATAATTCGGTCGATCCCCACTTCTGCCAGCAGATTCAGAAAAGGTGCGGGATAGTTCCAGCCGCTGGTAGTATAGTAGACATTTTCCCGCAGATAAGCGCCCACGGGTCGTTCCAGTTTTGTCAACCGCGGCGCCAGCACCGCATCCATCCGCTCGAGCATAAACGGCAGCCCTTCCCCCAGGTGTCCGACGATCACCTGCAGGTTCGGCCAACGGTCAAAAACGCCGCCCAGGATCATGCGGATCACATGCACCGCCGTCTCGATATGCCAGCCCCAGCCCGGCCGGGAGAGGATGCCGTCCACTTCGGGCGAAAAGCCGGAGTAATAAATATCCATCACCGCTTTCGGCGGGTGCGTCGGATGCAGATAGATGGGGACCCCCAATGCCTCCGCCGCCTCCAGCACCGGCCAGAAGAAGTGATTGTCGAGATAGCGCTCCCGGATATGCCCGTTGATGATCGCTCCCTTGAAGCCATAGTCATGCACCGTGCGTTCCAACTCCGTTGCCGCCGCTTCCGGCCGGGCCAGCGGCAAAGCTGCAAAGCCGCCGAATCGGTCCGGATGGGCATGGATGGCTGCCGCCAGAAATTCATTCGTCTCCCGTGCAGCCGCCACCGCCTCGGCGTCACCCAGTTGCTCTACTCCCGGCGAATTGAGGGACAGCACCTGCATGTCGATACCGGCAGCATCCATTTCGGCCAACCGCTGTTTACCGAGTTCCATGAGTTTGGCCGGGACCTCCCGCAACGGGTTTTGCGGGTTCTTTGCCAGATCGCTGGTCTCGCACCCCGCGCCTTCGAGCCAGGCGGGACTTGCGAAATGCTCTTCCAATGTAATAGTACGCATGCGGTTTTTATTTGCAGAACGTTTTGCTTCGGTAATTGTTCTTTCGCTTCGGATTGGGGTCGGCGGGTTGGCGGGAAGGTGGGCCGGATCAACGGGCGCTTTGATCGAATCTGCGTATCTTGAGCAGGCTATGTTATTATCGGACATCCGACAACAGGCGGCGGCGAGGCTGGCCGGCACGATCGCGGACAGACGGCATCTGCACGCTCATCCCGAGCTGTCCTTTTCGGAGCAAGAGACATCGGCATTTATCAAAGCACGGCTTGACGCGCTGGGTATTCCCTGGACGGGGATGGCGGATACCGGCGTGGTGGGGATGATCGAAGGCGGGGTGGCTTCCGATCGGATGGTGGCGCTGCGGGCGGATATGGATGCGCTGCCGATCACCGAGTTAAATACCTTCGACCATAGATCCCGGAATCCGGGCGTCATGCATGCCTGCGGGCACGATGCGCATACGGCGTCGCTGCTGGCCGTTGCAGATATCCTGCAGTCGCTGAAGGACCGGTGGACGGGAAGGGTGCGGCTGATCTTTCAGCCGGCGGAGGAGAAATTGCCGGGCGGCGCCAGCTGGATGATCCGGGACGGCGTCCTGCGCGACCCGGCGCCGACGGCGGTGATCGGGCAGCATGTCATGCCATCCGTAGCATCAGGCAAGATCGCGATGCGCAGCGGACAACTGATGGCGTCGATGGATGAGATCAGCGTGACCATATACGGCAAGGGTGGTCACGGGGCGATGCCTCATCTGCTCGTCGATCCGGTGCTGATCAGCGCCCACCTCATCGTAGCGCTGCAACAGGTCGTCAGCCGGAACAACAACCCGATGACCCCCGGCGTCCTGTCATTCGGGCGGGTCATTGCAGACGGCGCGATCAATGTGATCCCGGACATGGTTTGCCTGAAAGGCACTTTCCGGACGGTCGATGAGGCCTGGCGGTACACCGCGCACGGCAAGATGAAAAAGATGGCGGAACAGATCGCCGGGTCGATGGGCGGTGCGTGCGATTTCGAGGTCATCTGCGGCTACCCATCCCTGCAAAACGATGAGCAGTTGACCCGGGAGCTTGAAAAGGCCGCCGTCGACTATCTTGGCAGGGCGGGTGTCATTCCGGCCGAACCGATGATGATTGCGGAAGACTTTGCCTACTACGGCCGGTCGGCACCCGGCTGTTTTTATTTTTTGGGCACGGGAAATCCTCATAAAGGAACGACGGCGCCATTGCACAATCCACGGTTCGATATCGACGAAGAAGCGCTGGAGGTCAGTACCGGGCTTATGGCATATCTCGCATTAAGGCAATTGGGGAACACATGAAATACGCATATTTATCCCGGTGGGTGATGGCAGCGATGATGTTATTGGGCGCAGGCGCCGCCACGGGTCAAAGACCCGGCGGGAATAACGAGATGCCGGCCATCCATACGCGACCAAACGGTACTTATACGTTACTGGTAGACGGCAAACCTTTTATTATCCTGGGGACCCAGCTTTGGAACAGCAGCGCGTGGCCTTATCTCCTGGACAGTATCTGGCCGTTGGTGAAACAGCTGCATGCCAACACCGTGGAAGCGCCGGTATACTGGCAGGTGACGGAACCGGTTCGCGGGACCTGGTCCTTCGGAGAAGTGGACAGCCTGATCGACGGAGCGCGCCGGGCCGGGGTACGACTGGTTTTGCTATGGTTTGGATCATTCAAGAACGGAACCTCGGGTTATATCCCGGACTGGATGATGTCGCAGCCGCAGCAATATCCGCGGATGGAAAATGCGGCAGGGGAGACGCTGCCGATCCTTTCCGTTGTATCGGCGGCCAACCTCCGGGCGGACGAGACCGCTTTTGCCGCGCTGTTGCGTCATTTGAAGGTATATGATGGCCGGAGCCACACAGTGATCCTTGTTCAGGTGGAGAACGAATGCGGCTCGCTGGGGACCGACCGGGATTATTCCGTGGCGGCGAACACGGCTTTCGCGCAGCCGGTGCCGGACAGTCTGTGCCGCCGGCTTGGGAAGCGGAGCGGCAGCTGGACGGACGTATTCGGTAAGCATGCACCGGAGGCGTTCCAGGCGTTCTGTTTTGCGCATTATGTCAATGAGGTCGCAGGCGCGGGCCGCCGCGAATATGGCTTACCGATGTACGCAAACAATTGGCTGAATGATTATGGCTTCCGGCGTGCCGGGGAATATCCCAGCGGCGGACCCGCGGCCGGCGTGCTGGACATCTGGAAGGCCGTTGCCCCGCAGCTGAGCCTGCTGGCGCCGGATATCTACCTGACCAATGAGGAACAATTCAAAGAAGTCTGCGGGCAGTTCCACCGCCCCGACAATCCCCTCTTTATACCGGAGATGGGTAGAGGAGTTCCCTTCGCCAGATTCCAATGGTATGCCCTTGGCAACTACCAGGCGCTCGGGGTGGCGCCCTATGGGATCGATCCGTACGGGCTGGACCCCGGAGACCGGCGCAAACCGGGCGTGCTTGACCCGGCCTTCTCGCTTTATGCGGATAATTTCCGGCTGTTACAGGGGGTACTGGATACGATTGCGGGGCTGCAAGGTGCCGCCCAACTTCAAGGTATCGCGCGGCTGCAGGCCGCCGGTGAAGCACCGGGACTGAGTGACCAGCTCCTCCACTTTGACGGGTACGACCTGTTAGTGAATTATGGCTATCCGCGTAATCCGGCAGACGGCAACCACACCGGGCGGGTCATGGCGGCACAGCTGGACAGTAACACGTTTTTGCTCGTGGGGTTCGATGCCCGGTTCCGGTTTATGCCGACACTGGGGTCAGGCTATCGGGTAGCCGAGATCGAGGCGATCGAAGAAGGCCGGTTTGAAGGCAGGCAATGGGTAAGGCAGCGGATATGGAACGGGGATGAAGCGTATTTCGCAGTTTTACCGCATGAAGGAGCGATCCTGCGGGTAAAGTTGCACCGAATGTAAATATCCACGCAACGGTTGGGGGCTCTCCCCTGTCATCGTGGGGTTCGCCATTGTACTCAATCAATACTCCGCGATCTGCTGGTCAATGTAGCACCACAGCCACCGCTCGCCCCGCTCCGCGGAAGAGATCACCGGGTGATGGACCTGATGATAGTGCGCCGTCATATGGCGGTGGGGGGAATCGTCACAGCAAAGGGTTACACCGCAGGTCTGGCAGGTTCGCAGGTGCACCCAGGTGCTGTGAATTTTGACGCATTCTGCACAAACAAACTCTTTGGCCGTCTTGACTTCAGTGATCGCGCTCAGATGCTCGCATGCCTGGCGGTTTTTACTCATATTCTAAAGTTACGGGATTCGGGCGATCTTTTTGTCCGGCAGATTTTTTGGAATTCCCGTAACTTGTTCTCCCTAATTGTGCTGCATGAAAAAAAGAGAATTTATAAAACTTTCTTCCGTTATGATGGCCGGTACAGCCCTGACACCCCTGGTCGATTTCGCACAAGGCGGTCCATTGACCAATTGGGCAGGAAACATAACCTATGGCACTACCAACCTCATGCGCGTTAATTCCGTCCCTGAAGCGGGGGAAACGGTCCGGCGTTATGAGCACCTGAAAGTGCTGGGCACCCGGCACTGTTTCAATAAGATCGCCGATTCCCATGACCGGTTCCTTTCGCTGGCAGCCGTCAACCGGGTGATCGGGCTGGATACGCAGCGTCATACCGTGACCGTCGAGTCGGGGATCCGCTATGGGGATCTGGCGGTCTGGTTGAACGACCGGGGCTTTGCCCTGCATAACCTGGCTTCCCTGCCGCATATTTCGGTGGCGGGCGGCTGTATCACCGCCACCCATGGCTCCGGTGTGCGCAATGCCAACCTGTCGAGCGCGGTCACGGCCTTCGAGCTGATCAAGGCTTCCGGTGAGACCGTCGAGTTTTCCCGCGACAAGAACCCCGGGCTCTTTCCCGGGATTGTCGTCAACCTGGGCGGGCTTGGGGTCGTCACCCGGCTGACGCTGGCGATCCGGCCGACCTACCAGATCAGTCAGTATGTCTTCGAGAACCTGCCCATTCAGGTGCTGGAACATCACTTCGCGGAGATCATGTCGGCGGGTTACAGCGTAAGCCTGTTCACGGATTGGCGGAATGGGAATATCGGCGAAGTCTGGGTCAAGAGTAAAGTCGGCGAGGGACCCGCTTTTGACGGTCTGAAGGAATGGTTCGGAGCGACGGCAGCGACGAAGGATATGCACCCCATCCCCAGTCTTTCGGCAGAGAACTGTACGCCGCAAATGGGGGTGCCGGGGCCCTGGCACGAACGGCTGCCCCACTTTAAAATGGGCTTTACGCCAAGCGCGGGGAAAGAGCTGCAAACGGAATATTTTGTGCCGCGCGAACATTCCTACGCGGCCATTAAGGCGGTCGAACAGCTGCGGGATCAGGTCACGCCGCATTTGCAGATCACGGAGATCCGGTGCATCGACGCCGACGATCTCTGGATGAGTCCCTGCTATCACCAGCCCAGCACAACGATCCACTTCACCTGGCAACCGGACTGGCCGGCAGTCAGCAGGGTCCTGCCGCTGGTCGAAGCGCAGCTGGCGCCCTTCCATGCCAAACCGCACTGGGGCAAACTTTTCACCATGTCTCCCCGGCGGCTTGCGGCCTTGTATCAGCGGATGCCCGATTTCCGGCACCTCTTGCAGGAATATGATCCGAAAGGGAAGTTCCGGAACGATTTTCTGAATACCAACATCTTCGGGGTTTAGAAGGGCGGCATCGGGAAGGCCGGGTTGGAGAAGGCCCGGATCTAAGAGGCCAGCCAATGTCCCAGGAACCCTGCGTTTTCTCCCCAATAGAAATGCATATAAGTCGCCAGGATGCCGCGTGACCGGAAGACATCCGGAGCAGTCCCGACGGGCTGGGAATAATGGAACTCATGTCCCCTGGCCATGCCGCCCGGCAGGGATATGGTCCGGTAGCCCAGGCTGAGCTGTTGGTCTTCCATCGTGGTTGCGAGCTCGATGATCCCGGCCATTTCGTAAGGTGTACCCGAAGGATCGGCGATGCTGCGGCCGAGATACATCATTCCGCCGCATTCGGCCAGGATCTTGCCGCCGGAGGCGGCATATGACCGAAGGGCGTCGAGGAGGGAGGTATTGGCGGATAGTTCCGGCAGATAGAGCTCCGGGTAGCCGCCGGGGAGATAGATCAGATCAATGCTCTCCGGCAACGAGATATCCTTTAACGGAGAGAAATACTGAATGGTTCCGAGCTCTTCAAGGCGGCGGATATTTTGCCGGTATAAGAACTGAAAGGCAGCGTCCCTGGCGACCAGGATTCGCAGGGGTCCTGATGGCATCGCCGGAGATTTCACGGGCGGCAGCTGAGTGGACGCCTGCGTCAGGCGGAGTAATTGGGTGATATCGAGGTGTGTTTCGACAAGATCGGCGGCCGCCTCAATCACAGCCTCGGCATCCGCGGTATGGAGACCCAGGTGCCGGGAGGGGATATTCAGGGCCGGGTCTTCCGGCAAATAGCCAAGCGCAGCGACTTCCGCGTCGGCTGCGGCATCCTGTAAGTACTGGTAATGGCCTTCGGACCCGACGAAATTGAAGATCACTCCGGCCACGCGAAGGTCGGGGGCGAAACGTCGAAGCCCATACAGGATGGGTGCGGCGGTATAAGCCATGGCCCTGGCATCCAGCACAAGGATAACCGGCAGATCCAGCAGCCTGGCGAGATCGGCGGCGCTGCCCTCACTCTTTACCACGCCGTCGAACAACCCCATCATCCCTTCGGTGATCGTTATATCTGCATCGGCCGACCAGGTTGCCTGCAAATCCCGAAGATGTGCGGCGCTCATCATATAACAATCCAGGTTGATGCTGTCGCGGCCGGCCGCGGTGCGGTGATGGATAGGATCGATAAAGTCCGGTCCGCACTTGAAAGGTTGAACGGTGAAGCCTTTCCGGCGGAAGGCTCGCAGAAGCCCCAGCGTGACTATAGTTTTGCCGGCGCTGCTATGCGCGGCCGAGAGGAGGAATTGGGAGATCATCAACCCCAAAACTATTATGTTTGCACTATATTTAGTCAACTTACATGGAATCAACCACTAAATATTTCACCCCGCAGGACGTGGCTACATTACAGGAAATCATTATTCATCGGCGGGATGTGCGGGGGAATCGTTTTGTTGCCAAACCGGTAGAGCAGCCGGTGATCGATCAGCTGCTCAGGGCAGCGTTGCATGCGCCTTCCGTAGGTTTTTCCCAACCCTGGGAATTCGTACTTATTCGCGATAGGGCGATCCGCCGGCAGGTAAAGGATAGCTTCGATGAAGTGAATGATGCGGCGCAGCCGGTCTTCGGGGACCGGCAGGAGCAGTACGCCCGGCTGAAGCTGGAGGGCATACTGGAGTCGGCGCTGAATATAGCGGTGTTTTATAAGCCGTCGCCCGGCCCGGTATTGGGTCAGACGGCGATGGCGGAAGTGGGACTGTACAGTGTAGTCTGCGCGATCCAGAATATGTGGCTGATGGCGAGGGCGCTGAATGTAGGCCTGGGCTGGGTCAGTATCCTGGATGCGGAAAAGGTTTGTCGCATCCTGCGTGCTCCCCGGGGCCACCGGCTGGTGGCCTATCTCTGCATCGGGTACACGGATGGATTCTTCAGCCGCCCGGAGCTGGAGATGCTCGAATGGGAAAAACGCCGGGAGCTGGAAGCCGTTTTACATTATGAGCGATTCTGATCCGCTAAAGGTCGGATCGTCCCCACCAGCGGCCTCTGCCGATGAGCGAGATCAGGAACAGAACAATAAAAATAAAGAACAGGATCTTCGCGATTTCGGCGGCGCCTGCGGCAATGCCAAAAAAGCCAAAAGCACCCGCGATTATTGCGATGATCAGAAAGATCAGGGTCCAGCGCAACATAGGTTTTTGTTTTAGGTGAGTAATATGTAAGCAGTGCATAAAAAAGCATGCCACCGGCGTAATTCCACTAAATTCGCCCCATGAAGTATTCTCAATGGATCGGTATCGTCGCGGCGCTCCTGCTGGTGGCGGCCTGTTTTATGCCCTGGGCCTACTTCCCCGATCTGGGAAAGGACTTTACGGGTTTCTTCTCCGAGGAGAACCGTTACGGGCGGCCAGGGAAGCTCCTGACGTTCTTTGGCATAGTCATGATCGTGTTGTTTGCGGTCCCGAAAGTGTGGGCAAAACGTGCCAATATCATCGTGGCGGCGATCACGGTCGCCTTTGTCATCCGATCCTATATTTTGTTTACCGGATGCTACGGCGGGGTCTGCCCCGGGAAACGGGCCGGCATCTTCCTGGTCCTGGCGGCGTCTGTGGTCGCGATGATAGCTACCTTGTTTCCCGATCAGGCGGTGAAGCAGGAACATCCTCGCGGCTAGGCTGCGGCAGGGGGCCGCAGGAATAGTCTTTTTACATTTGGATGAGTTTGGCAACGGCGAAGGCGCAACCGGCGGCCAATGCGCCGATCACCATTACGCGCACCGCGCCGGCAAGCGGATGGACGCCGGTCAGCTTGCTCTTGAAATACCCGAAAATGAACAGGCAGCAAAGGGTGATCGCAGCCGAAACCTTCAGCCCTGTCAAGCCCTCGGTGACGAAGAAATAGGGGCTCAGCGGGACGAGCCCGCCCACGATATAGGAGAACCCGATATTGAAAGCGCTCTTCCGCGCCCTTTCGGGGTCCGGCTTATCCAGGCCCAGCTCGTATTTCATCATGAAGTCAACCCACTTGTCCTTATCGCGGGTCATTTCTTCTACCGCCTTATCCTGGACTTCCGTACTAAGTCCGAGGCTGGAGAAGAATTCCTTCACCTCTTCGCGCTCCCGGTCCGGCACGTTTTCCACTTCGGCGTATTCGCGCTTCAGCTCGGATGTGTAGTGATCCTGCTCGGTCTTGCCGGCAAGGTAGCCGCCGAGGCCCATGGCGATAGAGCCGGCGGCGATCTCGGCCAGACCTGCGATCCAGATCAGGTTGAGGTGATCCCTACCCACCGCTCCGCTGAGACCGGCTGCCAACGCGAACGGAACTGTAAGGCCATCGGACATCCCGATAACGATATCGGTCAGGACTTCGGAACGCCGCAAGTGTTGTTCGACGTGACTGTGTGCCGTGGTAGTAGAAGTTGTGTCCATGTAAGGAATTGGGTTATGGGCTAAAACTACTGTTTTTTTACCGATCCAGTACGTTTAAGGTTTCCCTGATGATAGCGATGCATTCCATAAGTTGAGGCCGGGTAATGACCAGGGGAGGAGCGAGGCGGATCTTGTCACCGTGGGTAGGCTTGGCCAGGAGCCCGTTATCTTTGAGGGCAAGACAAAGTTCCCACGCGGCGGCAGGCCGGGGATGGTCGATGACGAGCGCGTTCAGCAATCCCTTGCCCCTGATCTGCCGGATGTGCGGCGACCGGAGGGCCAGCATCTCCGCACGAAATACTTCACCCAGCTCGCGTGCATTGTCCGCCAGCCGTTCATCTTTCAGCACTTCGAGCGACTCGATCGCTACCCGGCAAGCCAGGGGGTTGCCGCCATAGGTCGATCCATGTTCACCGGGTTGGATGGTCAGCATGATCTCGTCGTCGGCAAGCACGGCGGATACGGGCAGTGTCCCGCCGCTCAGCGCTTTACCCAGGATGAGGATATCGGGTCGGACCGCCTCATGGTCACAGGCCAGCAGGCGGCCGGTTCGGCCCAGACCGGTCTGGATCTCGTCGGCGATGAACAGCGCTCCCGCGTCACGGCAAAGGCGCCGGGCGGCCTGAAGATAGCCCTCATCCGGAACGACGACCCCCGCTTCGCCCTGGATGGGCTCGACGAGGAAACCGGCGATATCCGGGTCTTCCAGCGCTTTCCCGAGCGCGTCGGCGTCGTTATAGGGGATGACGACGAAGCCTGGCGCATAGGGGCCGAATTGCCGGTTGGATTCGGGATCGGTGCTGAAGGAAATGACGGTGGTGGTCCGGCCGTGGAAATTGCCGCTGCAGACGATGATCTTTGCCTTATTGTCGGGGATGCCTTTGATCCGATAACCCCAGCGGCGGCAGAGTTTGATTGCCGTTTCAACCGCTTCCACGCCCGTATTCATCGGTAAGACCTTATCGTAGCCGAAATAGTCGGTAATATAGCGGGTATATTCGCCCAGCCGGTCGCTATGAAAGGCACGGGATGTCAGGGTCAGGCGGCCGGCCTGATCGGTCAGGGCTGCTATGATCCGCGGGTGGCAATGCCCCTGGTTGACGGCAGAATAGCCGCTCAGGCAGTCGAAATATCGTTTGCCATCTACATCCCAGACAAAGACACCGAGGCCGCGGTTGAGGACCACCGGGACGGGGTGGTAGTTGTGCGCGCCATATTTCTCTTCCAGCTCCAGGCAGGTGCGGGTCAGGTCGGTCAGCGACGTTAGCGTAGATGATCTTGCCATAACCCCAAAAGTACCTCATTTTTTTGCCAATATGGAAATGACCTCCCATGCGGGATCCCAACCCTTATCAGGTACCTGACCCTTTTCAAAGATGCCATAGAGACAGGAACCGCTTCCGGTCATGGCAGCATAGAGGGCGCCCCGGTCATAAAGCGATTGTTTGATCTCGCGGAGAATGGGATATCGGTCGAAGAGGGGGGCTTCAAAGTCATTCGCCAGGTTATCGCGCCACGTAGTGAGCGGTTGGGTGACGATCGATTGCAGCGGCGAACCGCTTTCACCGGGGCGACAGCGGGAAAAAGCTTCGGCGGTGCTGATA
Organism: Puia sp.; assembly: GCA_035508835.1. Classification (GTDB taxonomy): domain Bacteria; phylum Bacteroidota; class Bacteroidia; order Chitinophagales; family Chitinophagaceae; genus Puia. Next base: position 8,092 of record DATJMG010000252.1, on the reverse strand, counting down.
TGGATACCGGGATGGATGAGCAGGAAGGAATAACCTGACAGGTCAAGCGATAGCGCTTCCAGCCGCTCGCCCCGCCCCTGGCCCAGACAGGGCTTATTCAGCAGGAAGAAGGCGCAATCGCTGCCCAGTCGTGCGGCATACAGCGCAAGACGGTCGGTGTCCAGGCCCAACCCGAACTGCCGGTTCAGCAGATCGAGCGCAAATGCACCGTCAGCTGAGCCGCCGCCGAGACCGCCGCCGATCGGGATCTGTTTGTGGAGAAAGATATGGACGAAGGGGAGGTCGGGGAAATCCTGCCGCAGCAGCTGCCAGGCACGGATCGTGAGGTTGGCGCCGGGGTCGCCGGGAATCGGGCGGCCGGTCGCGCTGAATTGCAGTTCGGGACTGCGGACCGCTTCGAGGATGTCGTGTAGGGGTAGGGGATAGAAGATGGTCTCGAGATCATGGAAGCCGTCATCGCGCCGGCGAAGGACCTTCAGTCCGAGGTTGATCTTGCAATTGGGAAAAGATACCATGGTTTTATCGCGACCTGCGCCGGCTGTTGATCTCGTCACGGATGGCGATTGCCCGGATATAATCTTCCTGTTCCAGCACTTCGTTGAGCAGGGTATTCAGCTCATCCAGCGACAGGCTGCTCAGGTTCTCGCGTGTCCCGGCCTCGGTAGTAGAGACGGTTGCCGTAACGCCGGCCTTTTTCTTTTTGGATGAACTGTCTTCCATCAGGATCCCGGCGCTGTCGAGGATATGTTCGTAGGTATAGATGGGGCAGCCGAACCGCACTGCCAGGGCCAGCGCATCGGATGTGCGGGAATCGATCTCGACGGTATCATGCTCGCTGACGCAAACTAGCTTGGAGTAGAAGATCCCTTCCTGAAGATCGCAGATGATGATCTCCTGCAAGTCGATTGTAAAGGCGCTCATGAAATTCTTCATGAGATCGTGTGTCAGCGGCCGGCTGGGGTGCATCTTTTCCAGGGCCACGGCAATCGCCTGAGCTTCGAACCCCCCGATGACGATCGGCAGGCGTCGCAATCCGTTGACTTCCCCGAGCACGACAGCATAAGAGTGAGTCTGGGTTATGCTGTGTGACAAAGCCACAATTTCCAGTTCGATCTTCTTCATAATTAATGCACGAAACTAAGGGATTTTCGTGAAAAAAAGGACAGGCGGTCATCCTATGCCCTTCAATTTCTTCACGGCTTCTGTCATTTTGGGAACCACTTCAAAGGCGTCACCGACAATCCCGTAATCTGCAGCTTTGAAAAATGGCGCTTCGGGGTCTTTGTTAACAACAACGATCACTTTACTTCTGTTCACACCGGCCAGATGCTGGATCGCCCCCGAGATCCCGATGGCAATGTATAGATTTGGTGCAATAGCTATGCCCGTTTGCCCGACGTGTTCGTTATGCGGGCGCCAGTGGGCATCGGCTACCGGCCGGCTGCACGCTGTGGCAGCACCGAGCACTTTAGCGAGCTCTTCGATCATCCCCCAGTTCTCCGGTCCTTTCAGGCCCCGCCCGCCGCTAACGACGATGTCCGCTTCCGTCAGCGGTACCTGGCCGGAGGCCTGCGTCGTCTTGACCACCTTCACCCGCGGATCGGCGGTGACAGTGAGCGGCACGATCTCCGCCGAGCCTTCTCCTTCCTTGACGGGATAGGAATTGGGATTCAGGGCAATAACTTTAACCGGGGTATGGATCGACACGTTCGCGAAGGCCTTGCCGGAGAAGACGTTGCGACGCACGACGAAACCATTAGCCGTATCGGGCAGGGCAATGGCCCCGGAGACCAGGCCGGCTTTGAGCCGGGTCGCGACGCGGGACGCTATCGCCTTACCGTTCACGTTGTTGGAAAAGACCAGGACAGTGGCGCCGGTAGCCGCTGCGGCGTCGGCTATGACCCGGGCAAACACCTGGGCATCGAGATGGTTGAGGGTTTCCCCGGCAGCCTGATGGACCTTTTTTACCCCGTACCGGCCGAGCGTACTCAGGTCTGTATTGACCGTTCCGAGTAGAATTCCTTCTGCCGTTACCCCCAGCTGCTGCGCGAGCGCGGCGCCGTAACTCAGCACTTCCAGTGAGGCCTTTTTAACATGTCCATCTGAATGATCGATAAATATAAGTACCGACATAAATTTCTTTTAACGGGTTCTAAAAAACTTTCGCCTCTTCATGCAGAAGCCGGATGAGCTCGGCAGGATTGTCCGCCGGGACCAATTTAACGCCGGCCCTGGCGGGCGGCAGTTCGAAGGATACAACGCTGGTCAGGGTATCCGCCGCGACCGGTTCCAGCACCTTCAACGGCTTTGTCCGCGCACTCATAATACCCTTCATATTCGGGATGCGCTGTTCGGCTACCCCTTTCTGACAGCTGACTATCGCAGGGAGGCTGACCTCATCGGTCTCTTCGCCGCCCTCGATTTCCCGCGTAACGGTAGCCGTGGTGCCGTTCAGCTCGAGTTTGACTGCCAGGGAGATATAGGGCAGGTCCAGCAGCTCGGCCAGCATGCCGCCGATAGCCGAGCCATTATAATCAATGGTTTCCTTACCGGTCAGGATCAGGTCATAGCTGTTCTTCCGCGCTACTTCGGCCAGCTGTGCAGCTACATAGTACGAGTCAGCGCTGTCGGCATTGACCCGGATCGCCTCATCGCCGCCGATGGCCAGGGCCTTACGGATGATCGGATCGGTGTCGGCCAGGCCGACCGTGGCCAGGTGGATGACGACGGACGGGTCTTTCTCTTTCAGCTCGATCGCGCGGACAAGAGAATACCATTCATCATAGGGGTTGATGATCCACTGAACGCCATCGCCGTTGAACTTTGTATTATTCTGCGTGAAACTTATCTTCGCCGTCGTATCCGGCGTCTTGCTGATACAAACCAGGATTTTCATGGTAAAGTTGTTTATGCAACTAAAACAAAGATAAGTTTTGTCGGGATAACCAGGTAATAAATCTTAAAAAAATTTAGGGCAAAATTCTGAACCTATGGCGCATAGCGATCGGATAGAGAAGTTGAAGGAGTTCCTGGCAGCCGATCCTCATGACTCTTTTATCCGGCATGCCCTGGCCATGGAGTACGTGGCATTGGGGGAGGAGGAGGCAGCCCGGCGATTGCTGGAGGAAGTGTTGGAACGGGATGCGGATGCGGTCGGCTCCTATTATCAGCTTGGCAAGCTGCTGGAGCGGGCGGGAGAGATGGCGGCGGCGCTGCAATGGTATGAACGCGGGATGGAGGCTGCCCGCAGAACGGGGGAGAAGCGGGCCTTTAATGAATTGCGGACGGCTTATGATGACCTGGCCGACGGCTGAGTGCGACCTTGCCGGTCTATAGCAATCTGAACTTTCCCTCTTCCAGCCCGGTTCGGATCAGTTGCGCGGTCGCGGCAGGATCGGTTTGGTCGTTGACAATAATGTGACGGCGGCCTATGTCGCTGAAGTCGGTATATAGATCCCGATAGGGGCCATAGTCGGTGATGATCCCTTCGGCGCGGCCCGCGCAGCGGGCCGCGCATATCTCCTCGGCGGGCAGCAGCACCACATAATCCACCGGTACCTCCCTTCGGCTGGTCAACTTATCGGCCTTCTCGAGGAACCAGGGCGGGATAGAGAAGTCAAGCAGGGTCTCGTAACCGTATAACGCATAGGGCAAAGCGGCGGCGACCATCGCCGTCATGATCATTCTGAAATTTTTGTGCCGCGGCAGGAGCTCCGATCTGCGGATGATATGGGCCCAAAACGTATCCCCTTCCACATATACCATCGGGCCGGTGGAGCAGGCGATCAGTTCCCTTGCGACGGTCGTTTTGCCCGCGCCGACCGGACCGGAAAGCAGAATAATCGATTTCATGCTGCTGAAATTTACGAACTTTGGAGATTTCAATGGATTTAACCCAGACTTTTAAGAATTATATAATCAACGAGCGTCTCTTCACACGGGAGGACCGGCTCCTGCTGGCAGTGAGCGGCGGTCTCGACTCCGCAGTGCTTTGCGAACTGGCCCACCAGGCCGGATTGAATTTCACGATCGCCCACTGTAATTTCCAGCTACGCGGCGCCGAGAGCGACAGAGACGAGGCCTTTGTCCGGCAACTGGCACGGCGATATGACCGCGAAATACTGGTTCAGCGCTTTGATACGAAAGCATTTGCCGATGCTCAACACTTGTCGGTGCAGGCTGCCGCCCGGGAGTTGCGCTATGGCTGGTTCCGGCAGGTCGTGGACAGCTGGGGGGAAAAAGGAGTGATCGTCACGGCCCATCAGCTCGACGACAATATCGAGACGATGGTCATGAACTTTTTCAGGGGTACGGGCCTGACCGGGCTTCGCGGCATCCTGCCCCGGCAGGGGAAGATCGCACGACCGCTGCTGTTCGCCGGCCGGGACGAATTGAGGCGGTTTGCGGACAAAGCCAGCCTGACCTGGGTGGAAGACAGCTCCAACCTGTCGGATAAATATACCCGAAATTTCTTCCGGCATCAGATCCTGCCGCTGGTGGAGCAGGCCTATCCTTCGGCTGCCGGCAATCTGGCGGACAACCTCAGCCGCTTCCGGGAGGCGGAGATCCTCTACCGCGAAGCAGTCGACCGGCAAAAGAAGAAACTGATCGAACCGAAGGGGGCCGAGATCCACATTCCCGTGCTCAAGCTGAAGAAGGCCGTGCCGCTCACGACGCTGATCTACGAGATCTTCTCTCCCTATGGATTCACTTCGCAGCAGGTCGCCGCTATTACCGGGCTGCTGGACAGCCCTTCGGGAAAATATGTTTGTTCGGCTACACATCGACTGCTGAAGGACCGGCATTGGCTCATCCTGACTCCCCTGCACGGTGAGGCATCGGCACCGGTGCTGATCGAACAGGGCCGGACCATCGTCGATTACGGAGATGGCAGGCTCCAGCTGGAAGGGCTGCCGGATTTTGCCGGCCAGCCGTCGGCGGAAAGCTCGGTCGCATGGCTGGATGCAAAACAGATCGCCTTTCCCCTGCTCCTGCGGCCCTGGCGCCGCGGCGACTATTTCTATCCGTTAGGAATGCGGAAAAAGAAGAAGCTGGCCCGGTTCTTTATCGATCAGAAGCTTTCACTGGCAGAAAAAGAGAAGGTATGGGTGCTGGAGATGAACAAGAAGATCATCTGGGTCGTTGGCCGCCGGATCGATGACCGGTTCAAGATGACGCCGTCAACCCGCGAAGTCCTGAAGATCAGCCACCGGCCGGGGATTGAAGCCGCAGGAGATTGAAGCCGCCGGGGATTGAAGCCGCCGGGGATTGAAGCCGGGGATGTATCCGCCGATTGAAGCTGCCGGGGATTGAAGCCGCGCATTACTGGAACCGGGGATGGCTCAGCTCGTTAAGGAAACTGCTGACCACGCTGGGCCGCGCCAGGATGGTAAAAGCCACGCCGTAAACGGCGCCCCAGAGGTGGGCGTCATGATTGACATTGTCGCCGCCGCGCCGGGACATATAGATGGTATAGCCCAGAAAAAGGACGGCATAGAAGATAGCAGGGATCGGTATCCTGCCAAAGATATACAGGGTTTCCCAGGGGCTGATCATGATAAAGGCGAACATGACGGCGCAAACGGCCCCGGATGCGCCCAGGCTCCGGTAATTGTAATTGTCATGCTGTTTGAGATAAGAGGGGATATGGGCTACGACAAGGGCAGTAAAATATAAGATCGTGAAATAATAATGCTGAAGTCCGAGGATGCCCATGTAATAGTTTTCCAGGGCCCGCCCGAAAAAATACAACGTGAACATATTAAAAGCAAGGTGCATAAGATCGGCATGGATAAACCCGGAGGTAACAAAACGGTAATATTGATGCCGCATACTGATTGCCGGCGGCCAGAAGATAAGGGCATCCATTAACCTGGTATTCGAGAACGATGCTATAGATATAATGGTGGTAAGGACAAGAATGATCATCGTGATCGACTGGGACATCGGGATTTTTCGCTAAAGATAAGCGAAATTATGGATGATGATACCGCTATGGGTGATGATACCGCTCGTTCCGCAGAATGCTGCATGCGCGATACAGCTGTTCGGCCAATATCAGGCGGACCAGTTGATGCGGGAAGGTCAACAGGGACAAGGACCAGCGATGATCGGCACGTTGCAATACCGTTTCGTCGAGCCCGTAAATGCCGCCGATCAGGAAGACCAGGTTCCTGGTGCTTTCGTTTGCGCGGTTTTGTAACAATTGCGCAAGATCTTCGGAGCTCATTTGCTTGCCCCGCTCGTCCAATGCCACCAGCCAGTCGTCTTTGGTCAGGGCGCCCAAAATAATCCCGCCTTCCTTTTTCCTGAGTTCTGGAATGGAAAGCGTCGCCGCATTCCTTGGCGGAGCGATCAGTTTCCATTCCGCAGGATAATACCGGGAGATGCGGCGGGTGAAATCATCCGTTCCCGGCTTTATATATGGCTCATGCTCTTTGCCGATGGACCACAACTGAATTTTCATAGAGGAAAACTACTGAGAAAATCTTATTCGGCGTGCGGGCCGCGCCGTCACTCCCCCGGCGGCAGTTTCACGGTGAAGAGGCTCCCTTTACCCGGCAGGCTTTCGACGAGCAGGTCGCCGCCGTTGCGGATCGCGAATTCCCGGCAGAGCATCAGGCCCAAACCCGTTCCTGACTCGCCCGAAGTGCCCTTGGTGGTATAGAATGAATTGCTGAAGATCTTCTCCAGGGCTTCCGGGTCGATCCCGAGGCCGGAATCCCGCACGAACATTTCGACCCCGAGCGGCGTCTTCTGAGCCGCTATCCTGATCTCACCGTTGTCCGGCGTATACTTGATTGCGTTGGAAAGGAGATTGCGGGCGATCAGGCTGACCATATCCCTGTCGGCAAAGGCGATAACCGGGTTGTCGCCGCCGACCGTGACGCGAATATGCTTGGCTTCTGCCTGGAGCCGGAGGAGCCGGCTCACTTCGCCGATCGTCGCCGCCAGGTCGATCGCCTGCGGTTTAATGCTGTCCGCCCGCATCTGGCTGCGGGCCCAGAGCAGAAGATTCTCCATCAGCGACGTCGTATAGGTCAGTTCATTAACGACCTCCGGCACCATGCCCTTGATCTCCTGAGCCGGCATATCATATTGCTGCATGTTGCGGAACAGATTGCGCAGCGCATAGATCGGCGACTTCAAATCATGGGCGATGATCGAAAAAAGGCGGCCTTTGAAGCTATTCAATTGCATGAGCTCTTCGGTCTGCTGCTTGAGCAATTGTTCGTTGCGGGCTATCGCCTCCTTCTGGCGCAAAATATTGTATTGATACCCGGTATTCTCCTTTTTGATCAGGAACAGACCATAGAAGATAAAGCCCAACATGAGCAGCTGGTTGAAAAAATAGAAATAAGGATTGATGGTTGCCAGCTGATAGGTGTAGTTCTTGCAGACCACCGCCAGCCCGAAATAACTGGCCATCGACAAGGCCAGGGCGAAGAGCATCTGGCTGAGGTCCTGGATAAAAAATACGGACAGGATGCCATAGAGGATGAAAGATAATTCAACGCCCATGTTGAAGCCCCAGAAATAGACGAAGCTGGTTGCGATCGGGTAGAGCCCAAAATAAGCGATTTGTGCCAGGTAGTACTCGCGGCGTGTATTGAGCACCAGCACCAGTACGCTCACGACGGCCGGGATACAGGCGACTGTCCACGCCATGGCAGGCAATTGATGACTGCGGATCAGTCCCGCCGCCGGGATAACGATCCCGGTGAGCAGCTGAAAAAAATTAAGCTGGTTAAATATCCCCAGCTTTCTCTTTTCATACTCGTCCATGTTTGCAGTAAACCCAAGCCTCTTTATCCTTCTGAAGAAGTGCAGGCCTGCGGAGGTGGCAGACTTGAGCTTGCCCTGCCATTCAATGCCGGTGCTGAACGGTCTGGGACGCTGAGGTAAAAGCAATGGTTTTTGGAATAGGAATTTCATTGGGCTCCCGGTAACCAGGGACCGGAAAATTAGAGATTATTATTCATTTCGTCAAGCCCGGACCGAAAGTAATCCAAGTCTTGGCCGAAAGTCATCCAGGCTCGGTCCGAAATTAATCCGGGCCCGGACCGAAAGTCATCCCATTCATTAGAAATTC
>DATJMG010000251.1:0-23026 GCA_035508835.1 Puia sp. | reverse complement strand
AAACAGCCAGGGAATCCCCCCGCGGACTTAATTTCTTCAGTTGGTTGTCACTGTTGATCACGTAGATATTTCCAAGATTGTCGACGCTGAAGTCCACGATATCCTCGGCTATGACCAGGGTCCGTACAAAGCCGGACGCCCCGGCGCCATACCCCGGGGCATCCTGCGCCATGACCTGCCGGCCGCCGGCAAAAACCAGGGAGACAACCGAAAAGCATATGACGGCTACCTGCTTCAAGATCGGATAATTTTAGCGGCAGTCTCCGGCGTATCGGCCAGAAGGGACAGCCGGTCACCGTCGAATACTGCATATGTATTATAACGGATCCAGTCCCCGAGATTGATGTACCGGCTGCCCGAATTTCCAAGCGCAAAGTCTATCGGCAAATGCCGGTGCCCAAAAATGAAATAATCGAAATAGTCCTTCCCCAGCACTTCTTTACTGTAAATGATCAGCCATTCCTTCTCTTCCCCCAGGAACCGCTCTTCGATCTGCCCCGTGACCGCCCTGCTGCGACGACTTAGCCAGCCGGCAAGACCGACCCCTGCCGCCGGGGGCAGGATGCCGAACAGCCACTGACACGCCTTGTTCCGAAAGATCTTTTTGAGAAACTTGTAGCCATGATCCCCCGGGCCCAATCCGTCCCCATGGCCGACAAAAAATTTCTTCCCGCCATACTCGAACACCTTCGGTTCCTGGTACACCGGTATCCCGAGCTCCTGTTCAAAATAGCCCTTCATCCACATGTCGTGGTTGCCCGTGAAAAAATGGATCGGGACACCGCTGTCGGTGATCTCCGCCAATTTCCCCAGGATCCGCGTATAGCCCTTGGGCACAACCGTTCGGTACTCGTACCAGAAATCGAACAGATCACCGACAATGAAAATGACTGCCGCGTCCTGCCGGATCTTTTCCAGGAAGGTGACGATCTTTTTCTCCCGGATGAGGCTGGCGGCATGATCGGGCGCACCCAGATGGAAGTCCGAGAGGAAATAAACCTTTTTTCCGGGAGGGATCTGCATGCGCGAATATACGATGTTGGACGACGCGGCCTTTCGCGGAGCCGCGGAATCTTGTCACACCTCACCGCTTGTCCACCAGGAAAAGATACACTTCACGGGGCCCATGTACTCCGACAACCAGGGTTTTCTCGATATCTGCGGTCCGGCTGGGGCCGGTGGCGAAGGTGATCAGCGAAGGGATCTGCTGTTGATATTTTTCCTTGAGGGCGACGAGGCTATCCCTGATATCGTAGACCAGCTGATCCGACCACGCAATACAAATATGCACCGGAGCATAGACACTGACCGTACGACCGCTGGCGTTGCCGCCGCCGGTGCTCATGACGATGCTGCCCGTCCGTGCAATCAGCGCTTCACAACTGGTGATGGCCGCATCGCATTCCGCCAGTCCCTTATCGGAGAAGGCGGAGAACCCATTCGCTTTCAGCAGGCCCTGAAGCTTCTCCTCGCGGCAAACGATCTTCTTCCAGCTCTGATGACCCGCCAGCGCCATTAGCTGGGCAACGAGTTCGGCCGGATCGATACAAAAAACAAACTTTCCCTGGAGCCTGGTGAACTGCTCGGCAAATTCGACTTCCAGTTCCTGGCGGGACGGCTGGTACACGGAACTGTTGCCCTCACTTTGAGGAAAAGGAATAGGCGTTGATTCACTCAACGCCTGCCTGATCTTCTTTAAAATATTCTCTTTACCGGAAGATACGTTCATCCGTTAACATTATTTGACTTCCTCCGTAGCAGGCGGTATGACCACTGCCTGCGGCACGCCATTGCTCTCGTGGTCGGTCACATCCAACGCCCGCTTTTCTTCGTAAGGCCGCTTCCCGATCAGGGCCTCGACATCACTTTGAAACAAGACCTCCTTCTCCAAAAGGGCCTCTGCCAGCAGCTCCACCTCGCGGTGCTTGACCGTCAGCAGGTGTTTCGTCGCTTCGTAGGCCTTGTCGATCAGCTTGCGAACTTCCTCATCGATCAACCGCGACGTCTCTTCCGAATAGGGCTTCGTGAAGGAGTTCTCCTGCTGCGGATCATAAAAGCTGACATTCCCGATCTTATCATTCATCCCATAGACCGTGACCATCGAATAGGCGATCTTGGTGATCTGCTGCAGGTCATTCTGAGCGCCGGTAGAGATCTTGCCAAAATTCAGCTCCTCACTGGCACGGCCGCCGAGGGTCATGCAGATCTGATCGAACAGTTGATCCGTATTATACAGATATTGTTCTTTCGGTGTATACTGGGCATAGCCGAGCGCCGCAACGCCGCGGGGGACAATGGTCACCTTGAGCAGCGGATAGGCATGCTCCAGGAACCAGCCGCAGATGGCATGACCCGCTTCATGATAGGCGATGATCTTCTTCTCGTCGGGAGAAATGATCTTGTTCTTCTTCTCCAACCCCCCGATCACCCGGTCCACGGCATCCTGGAAGTCTTCCATTTCGACCGTTTCCTTCCCTTTCCGGGCGGCAATAAGGGCAGCCTCATTGCAGACGTTGGCGATATCGGCGCCGGCAAAACCGGGCGTCTGCTCCGCCAGCTTATGAATATCGAGCTTGCTGGAGATCTTGATGGGCTTGAGATGAACTTTGAAGATCGCCTCCCGGCCCTTAAGGTCGGGCTTATCGATCGAGATCTGGCGATCGAAACGGCCGGGACGAAGGAGCGCGGAATCCAGCACGTCGGGACGGTTGGTAGCCGCCAGGACGATGATCCCGCTGTCGCCGCCAAAGCCATCCATCTCCACCAGGAGCTGGTTGAGCGTGCTCTCCCGCTCATCATTGCTCATAATGGCATTTTTGCCGCGGGCCCGGCCAATGGCGTCGATCTCATCGATGAAAATAACGCACGGCGCTTTCTCCCGGGCCTGCTTGAAAAGATCCCTCACCCGGCTGGCGCCGACCCCGACAAACAGCTCCACGAAGTCGGAACCGCTCATTGAAAAGAAGGGTACCTGCGCTTCTCCCGCCATCGCCTTTGCCAACAGGGTTTTGCCCGTCCCCGGCGGGCCTACCAGCAGGGCGCCCTTGGGGATCTTGCCGCCGAGCGCCGTATATTTCTTGGGATTCTTGAGGAAATCGACGATCTCCATCACTTCGACCTTCGCCTCATCCAACCCGGCCACATCATTGAAAGTGATCGTGACCTTTGTCCCCTTATCGAATAGCGTGGCCTTCGATTTGCCAATATTGAAGATCCCCCCCGGTCCTCCGGCGCCCGCCTGGCCGCCCATTTTTCGCATAAGCATGACCCAGATCAGGATGATGACCAGCAACGGCAGCAGGACATTGAGCAACGGTCCGAACCATTCGCCCTCCGGCTTCGAATTGATCGGCACCTCCTGCACAGAAGGGTTATCCTTAAAAAATTCCTGCAACGTCTTTTCATAATCCTTGACGTCGGTGACCCGGAACTCGAATTGCGGGCCTTCCTTGCTGATCCCGCCGGGCCAGGAATTCTTGGTTTCGTATTTGCGATAGAACGGTTTCTGGAGACTGTCTTTTTTAATGTAGACCCGGACAATATTTTTGTTGGAGATCAGGTCGATCTTCTCCACGTCTCCCTGCGCCAGCATGTTCTTCCTGAAATCCAGCTCTTCGATCTGGTGCGCATCCGGAGTAAAAGTTCCGAACAGATTAAACCCGATCAGTACAGCCGCAATAATACCCCATATCCAATATATGCTGAATTTAGGCCCTTTCCGCTGACCATTGTCGTCGTCTCCCCTGGGCCTGAACCTGGGAAAGTTGTTTTTATCGTTTTGTTTCAAATCTTCAGGTGGCATTTTGAATAGATGCGTGTTGATTTATTAATATTAATAAATAAAGGATTATAAGGTAAAAATGTTCAAAAAAAACCATGAAACGGCAAAATAACCTGTTAAATTGCCAGTCGGGCGACTTTCTAGTCGCCATACCTCTCCTGGGGGGCATCGCTCCACATGTCTTCCAGCTTGTAAAAACGGCGGCTTTCCGGCAACATGACGTGGACGACGACATTCACATAGTCGATCAATACCCATTGCATGGAGGTCCTGCCTTCATGCTTGTAGGGAAGCTCATCGCAATTTTTCCGCACCTCTTCCTCCACCGAATCCGCTATTGCTTTGACCTGGGTCGTACTGCCGGCTTCACAAATAATGAAAAAATCCGCCACCGCTTCCGGTATCTTTCGCAAATCGAGGGATATGATATTGTGGGCTTTCTTTTCCTGTATCGCCTGGATGATAGTTCTGAAGATCTTAGAGTTCCGATTTAACCTGACTACGCTGCTGCGTTTACGGGTAGCTAATATAGACAGCTGTTCCAATAATCAAAAAGGTTTTTGTGATATTTGTATTTTCCCAAAAATAGTAATCTTTTGCCGATCGGACACGCTTTTATTGAATTACGATCCGTGGATAGCACCAACAACTATGCCATGGCGCAGGCAGCAGCAGGATCAGTCGGTCACGGCACCCTGTTCTTCGCCCATGAACAGTGGGCCGGCAAGGGACAACGAGGCCGGACATGGTCCAGCAAGGCCGGGGAGAATATCATCCTCAGTGCTGTTTTAGAGCCAGTTGCACTTGCCTCTTCCCAAACTTTCGCCCTCAGCGCCTGCATCGCGCTGGCCTGTCATGATCTGTTCAGTCACTACGCCGGGATGGAAGCCACACATATCAAGTGGCCCAACGATCTTTATTGGGGTGACAGAAAGGCAGGCGGCATCCTGATCGAAAACAATTTCCGCGGCGATCGCTGGGCCTTCGCCATCGCGGGGATCGGGATCAATATCAACCAAACGGATTTCGCGGGGACGGGCCGCAATCCCGTCTCACTGCGCCAGATCACCGGCCGCTCCTATGACCCCGTACAACTCGCCCGGGAACTGGGAACCTGCCTGGACCGGCGCTATAATGAACTATCGACCGGCATCCCCGGTCTCCTCACCCAATACAATACCCGGCTTTACCGGTTGGGCCAGGAGGTTCGGCTCCGAAAGGACAATGCCACATTCGACACGGTCGTTACCGGTGTCTCGGCGCAGGGCCGCCTGCTCACCAAAGATGTGCTGGAAAGAGAATTTTCGTTCGGCGAAGTAGAATGGGTTATTTGATCGCCTTCGCGCCCGCCGCATCTATCCCCGCCCAGGCCTTCACGATCTCCTCCGCATGCTGCTTGCTCCGCGGTTTAAGAAAGATCTTGCGGATCACCCCCTTCTCATCGATCAGGAAAGTAGTGCGATGCAGCCCGATATATTTCCGCCCATACAGCTGCTTCTCACCCCAAACCCCATATTTGTCGATGATCCGGTGATCCGGGTCGGCAGCCAGCGGAAAAGGAAGCCCAAATTTCGTTTCGAACTTCTTATGGCTATCCTCGTCGTTGGGACTCACTCCGATTACGGAGAAACCTTGCTTCTTCAGTAAAGAATAATTATCCCGGAGATTGCAGGCCTGCACGGTACAGGTGGGTGTATCGTCCTCGGGATAGAAATAAAGGACCACCTTCTTTCCTTTATAGTCGGCAAGCGCAATCCGCTCGCCGTTCTGATCCTTCGCCGTAAAAGCCGGCGCCTTGTCACCCTCTTTCAAAATTGTCATGGTTATCTGTTAAAATGATATTCCTTTTCTGTTCGGTTGCCGGCAACATCTTCGACGGTTACCTTCAACGTATGCGGACCCGGCGGGCAATGCCTGTCAAATTTATAAATATACGCCAGCGCCTTGTCATTGCTGAAACAAAGCCACCGGCCATCCAGCTCGGCGCGGAAGCGGCGCAGCGCACCCAGGTTGTCGCGGACCCTCAAGGCGATCCGGGCGGCATGGCTCAGATTGGCGCCCTCCAGAGGGCCGATCGGCGTGATTACCGGCGGAATACTGTCATATACCAGCTGAAAGTTACCGAATTCCCCGAAGCGGCCGGAAGCCCACCTACCCTTCCACGCCGGCAACTGCACATCCTTCTCCCCGCCGTTAAAGCAAACCATGACGATCCGGTCGGTGGAAGCGTTCCTTTCCGGCAGGCGTAACCGAACCAGCACCGGATCCAGCAGCGGGATCCAGGGGGCGCCGATTGCATATACCGGTGTCACCCCCCCGGGAAGCGAAAGGCCGGCCCCCGGATAACCGGCAACCGCAGCACCGATCCGCGCCGAATCATACAGGCTCTTCTCGCCCAGATAAAAGGCATAGTCCGCCGTCTCCACCCCGTCGATCATGCCCGGATAAAAGCGCTTTCCTCCTGTCGTATCCTGCGCCGGAGCGACCCCTGGCCGGTACGTCACCGTAAAGCCCAGCCGGCTCGTATTCCCCCGCGTATCCATCACGGCAATAACGATGGCATGCGGCCGGCCGTCGCCGAGGTCGATCCATCCATCCTCCGCCCCGGCAGATATCCGTTGGCGTTGGGTCGTATCAGCCGGATCGCCGGCACGCGCATCCTGATCGCCGGCATGTGCAGCAGGATCGCCCGTACGCGCAGCCGGATCGACCCCCCCGCCCGGCCCGGGGACGCGATAAATAGAGGGGAATGGGTATCCTGGTAAAAAAAACAGCTGCTGAAGAAACGGTCCGCCTGTCATTCTTGTCTTATAGTCGATATGGGCATTTATATTTCGGGTGTCGTCATAACTGATGTGATCCATTTGAAACCCGATGACCGTACGACCGTCGTCATACAGTACCGCCCGGTAGATCCCATTGGGATTGGTAGACCCCGACTGTGCGTCAGATGCGGCAATCGCAAAGCCGATGCGGGAGAAAGGCACGGTGAGCTCCGCATTCGCCGCCAAATGCCCGGATTCGACCGGCAAGATATGCGGTGACTGATCATAGATGCCCTGATTGCCGTTATACCAGGCAAGCTGAGCTATCTTCGGCGGCACCCGGTCTTCCACCGGCAACCCAAACAGCAGGGGATTGAGGTTGATGTTCCCGTCGGTCAAACGGATCTCGAAATGAAGATGAGGCCCCTGCGATCCACCCGTACTTCCGCTCCAGGCTATCTGCTCGCCCTGTTTGACGGGAAACAGGCCCGGCGGAATAGTCAGATCGACCTTCCAGGACTGCTGCCGGTATTGCTGCCGTTCTACGTATGCCGCCAGCGCGGGCACAAAACGGTTCAGGTGCCCATATACCGTCGTATACCCCTTGGGATGACGAATGTAGATCGCCTGGCCGAATCCAAAAGGTCCGATCTCGACCCGCGTAATATATCCGTCCGCAGCCGCATACACGGGCAGGTTCTCCCGATGCTGAGTCCGGATATCGAGACCCATATGATAGTGATTGGGCCGCAGCTCGCCGAAATTCGCGGCCAGGCTCATGGGAATCCCGAGCGGATCCCGGAAATAATGCTGCGGATAATCGGGCGTGCCCAGAAGTGAAGAAGGCGTACCAAAATGGGAAGACGCGGACTGCGCCAAAACAGGCAACCAACAGAGCGAGACGATCACGGTGAATAGATATCTCATTGGAATCGCGACAAAAATTGGCCAAATTTACTTTATTGCCGCCATACACTAATGTCTGCTCTTTCCGGGTGGAAAAGTGCGAACTGCACTCGATCCACCGCATCCGCCAACCGTTCATTTTCGTACATAGCCAACAATTACGTGAAGCAATTGTTAATAACCAGCTATCTATCAATCATCTTTTCGCTATTAGAAAAATACCACAAAAAGGGCATGTTTTTTTTGAAAATTGGTACAGCTTTTGGCTAAGATAAATTGTCTTGTAATCAGGTGTGTGATAAGTGGCATTCACCGCCAAAAATTAACCAGCTATGAAAGGAAGCAAGAACGGATTTAAGAACAAAGTGGTCGTATTTCTGGCAGTATCTGTCGGAGGTATGATCGGCGTTGTAAAAGGAGAGGAAGCCAAGCAAAAATGGGTCTTCAAGGTGAAGAGTAAATACGAGAACCGCAGGTTAATGGCGGAGCGGAAATCGCTCGCGCGTAAAGGAGGAGTGCTGCTCGACGATATCGAACTCGCCGCCTACCACAATAATAACTAGCAGCCGAATAACTAACTCCCGAATAACTGGCAATCGAATAACTAACCCCCGAATATCCAGCAGCCGAATAATCAGTATCACCCGTTCAATCCAGCTATACGGCCCCGATCGAATAGATCAGGGCCGTTTTTCTTTCGCGGAAATCCCGTAGCTTTGCGCAATTTTATTTTTTGCCATGCCCAAAGACTCCTCCATTCGCTCCGTCCTGATCATCGGCTCAGGTCCTATCATTATCGGCCAGGCTTGTGAATTTGACTATGCCGGCACCCAGGCGGCCCGCAGCCTGCGGGAAGAAGGGGTGGAAGTCATCCTGATCAACAGCAACCCCGCCACGATCATGACCGATCCGATCATGGCGGATAAAGTCTACCTCCTGCCGCTGACCGTAGAAAGCATTGAACAAATACTTGACGAGAACAAGATCGACGCGGTTCTTCCCACCATGGGCGGCCAGACGGCCCTCAACCTCGCCAAAGAAGCAGAAGACCTGGGTGTCTGGGAGAAATATGGGGTCAGACTGATCGGCGTGGACATCAAAGCCATCGACAAAGCCGAAGACCGCGAGAAATTCCGCCAGTGGATGATCCAGCTGGGAGTACCCGTCGCCACCGCAAAAACGGCCAATTCCTTCCTGGAAGGAAAAGAGTTCGCACAGGAGATCGGTTTCCCGCTCGTGATCCGCCCCTCCTTCACGCTGGGCGGCACCGGCGGCGGTTTCGTGCACGACAAGGACGAGCTGGATGAAGCACTCAACCGCGGCCTGCAGGCATCCCCCATACATGAAGTATTGGTCGAAAGGGCTGTATTGGGCTGGAAGGAATTCGAACTGGAACTGCTGCGGGATGCCAATAACAATGTCGTCATCATTTGCACCGTGGAAAACTTCGACCCCATGGGCGTCCATACCGGCGATTCCATTACGGTCGCTCCCGCAATGACACTCAGCGACACCGCTTTTCAACTGATGCGCAATACCGCGATCCGGATGATGCGCGACCTCGGCAATTTTGCCGGCGGCTGTAACGTACAGTTCGCCCTTAACCCCAAGACGGAAGAGATCATAGCGATCGAGATCAACCCGCGGGTAAGCCGCAGCAGCGCCCTGGCTTCCAAGGCGACAGGCTATCCGATCGCGAAGATCGCCGCCAAGCTGGCCATCGGCTATTCCCTGGATGAGCTGAAGAACCAGATCACCGGCACCACCTCCGCCTACTTCGAGCCGGTACAAGACTACGTGATCGTCAAAGTGCCGCGCTGGAATTTCGATAAATTCAAAGGCGCCAATGACACGCTCGGCCTGCAAATGAAAAGCGTCGGCGAAGTAATGGCCATCGGCCGCAGCTTTACCGAGGCCGTTCAGAAAGCCTGCCAAAGCCTGGAAAATAACGCCGTCGGCCTGGGTTACTACGGCAAAAGCCTCATGCACGCCGAAGCGCTGCTGGAGTATATCAAGACCCCCAAGTGGGACCGGATTTTCCGCATCAAAGATGCGCTGATGGCCGGCATCTCCGTGGGCACGATCTCCAAAGCCACCAATGGCATCGACCGCTGGTTTCTCTATGAGATCCGGAAGATCTGCAACATGGAGAAGGAACTCGCAAAATATAAGCTCGATTCCCTGCCGCTAAGCCTTCTCCGCGAAGCCAAGCAGCTTGGGTTCAGCGATATGCAGATCGTCCGGATCATGGGCGCCGACGGGACCCAGGCCGAAGAGGCCCTCTACGAGAAGCGGAAGACAGCCGGGATCACCCGGGTCTATAAGATGGTCGACACCTGCTCGGCAGAGTTCGAAGCAAAAACCCCGTATTTCTACTCGACCTTTGAAGGCGGCCATGCCAACGAAAGCAAACGCAGCGAGCGCAAAAAGATCATCGTCCTGGGATCGGGACCGAATCGCATCGGCCAAGGTATCGAATTCGACTACTGCTGCGTCCACGGCCTAATGGCGATCAAGGAATGCGGCTACGAAGCGATCATGGTCAATTGCAACCCCGAGACGGTCTCCACCGATTTCGATATTGCCGACAAACTCTATTTCGAGCCCGTCTACTGGGAACATCTCCGGGAGATCATCGAACACGAACAGCCGGACGGCGTGATCGTCCAACTCGGCGGCCAGACGGCGCTGAAGCTGGCCGAACGGCTCCATGAAAAAGGTATCCCGATCATCGGCACCTCATTCGACAGCATGGACATCGCCGAAGACCGGGGCCGGTTCAGCGATATGCTGAAAGAACTGGGAATACCCTACCCGGACTATGGCACGGCATTCAACGTCGATGAAGCCATCCAGGTCGCCAACCGTGTCGGCTATCCGGTGCTCGTCCGGCCGAGCTATGTGCTCGGCGGCCAACGGATGCGGATCGTCATCAACGACGACGAAGTGGAAAAGGCCGTGGTCAGCCTTCTCAAACATATCCCCGGCAACAAGATCCTGGTCGACCATTTTCTCGACCGCTGCCAGGAGGCGGAAGTCGACGCCATTTTCGACGGCGAAAACTTTCACGTGATGGGCGTAATGGAGCATATCGAACCGGCAGGCATCCACAGCGGCGACAGCCACGCCGTGCTGCCGGCTTTCAATCTCAGCCCGATGGAAGTCACGACGATGGAATACTACTCGGAAAAGATCGCCCGCGCACTTAAGATCAAAGGCCTGATCAATATCCAGTTCGCCATCAAAGAGGGTAAGGTATATGTAATTGAAGCAAATCCCAGAGCTTCCCGCACAACGCCCTTTATCGCCAAAGCCTACCAGATCCCCTACCTCAATATCGCAACCAGGATCATGATCGGCGCTGCCACGCTGAACGATTTTACCTTCGAGAAAAAGCTGAAGGGATTCGCCATCAAGGAACCGGTCTTTAGCTTTAACAAATTCCCCGGCGTCAGTAAGGAACTCGGCCCCGAGATGAAATCCACCGGCGAAGCTATCCGGTTTATCAAGGACCTGCGTGATCCCGATTTCCGGCGGTTGTATAAGGACAGGAGCATGTATCTTAGCAAGTAACCGGGGAAGGCCTCGCCCGGCCCTCCGGCCCCAGCGCCACGCCGCTGCAGCCCTCCGGCTCTCCGACCCCCAACCGGCGCCCGGCTCCCGGCACCCTGGCACTCCGGCACCCCGGCCCCCAACGCACAACTCTAGCAAGGAATTTGCTGTAAACGGTTATCTAAACCATACGACGTATGAAGCGCACCCTCTTTGTAATCCTGACCTTGAGCCTGGCCTCCGGCGTCTCCGCCCAATTAAGGGCCAAATCAAAATGCCCCGTTTTTTATGTTGACATTCTAAACGGCACCGTCAACGGGATAAAACCCAACCAGATACAAAACGAGATCAAAGAGACATTCCCCTGTTTCACCAGCGCGGTGGACGAAAGCAACGAAGCCAAATGCGGCGGCGGCATCTACTTCAAGGATAAGGACATCTACTTTTATACCAAACGGGATTATGTGGAGGTGGGACCGAAATTCATCGGTAAGACGAGCTTCCCGCTATTGGGTACCAAAAGAGGCAGCCTGTTCACCAGGCTCGGCAATCCAAAGATCAAGGATGACCTGTGGGATGCCTACGAAACCCAATATGGAACACTGGTCCTGCACTATGACGTCGCCGGAGCGGCAGGGAAGGTAAAATTCTTTCAGTTCGCCACACTGGACACCGATCACCTGAACCTTTGCGAGTAGGCAGGCAGCAGGCGGATCTTCTCTTTCAGTAAGGGGAAAGCCAAATGAAACCAGCTGGTGAAAGCCTCCGGCGTGGACAGCAGCTCTGCTTCGATCTCCGGCAGCGACCGGTACCGGTAGTCGCTGACCTCAGCCCGGTCAGGTAAAATATCCTGATCATACGTCCCGACGAAAACATGGTCGAACTCGAATTCGGTCAGCCCGTTGTCATAAGCCGTCCGATAGGTAAACTCAAAAAGCTTCTCGAGGCCGGTTGTGAACCCCAGCTCTTCCCGCAGCCGGCGGCAGGCCGCTTCCCGGGTGTCCTCGCCCGGCCGCGGATGACTGCAACAGGCATTGGTCCAAAGACCGGCACTGTGATACTTGCCGGGCGCCCGCTGCTGCAACAGCATTTCACCCCCGGAATTGAAGATAAATACGCTAAAAGCACGATGCAACACCGCGTGCCGGTGCGCCTCCATTTTTTCCATGACACCTACGGGCCGGTCGGATTCATCGACCAGGATCACATGTTCCATAAAGTTGGGCTTCGCCCGGTTTAAAACCGCTGAATCTGTGTCTTTAGGAGTTTCCGCGCAAAATGGATCCGGCTCTTGATCGTCCCGAGCGGCTCCTGCAGCATCTCTGCGATCTCATGATACTTAAACCCGTCAAAATAAAGCAGGAAAGGGTTCCGGAAGATCTCCGGCAGCTTGTGGATCGCCGCCTGGATATCCTTTACCCGGAGATTGCTTTCTACCGTGCCCGGAACCGCCATTTGGGCCGAATTCAAAAGGAAGTCGTTTGGCGTACTGTCAAAAATAGTATTTTGTTTGGCTTTACGGCGGTAATTGTTGATGAAGATGTTCCGCATGATCGTGTAAAGCCACGCCTTTATGTTGGTACCGACATTATACTTGTCCTTATTGGCCAACGCCCGGTAAAGGGTTTCCTGGAAAAGGTCTTTTGCTGCTTCAGAATCACGGGTGAGCGTGATAGCGAACGGCTTTAAGAACTCTGCATTGTTGACCAATAGCTGATTGAATTCTACTGTAGCCATAAAATGTTGTTTAATAGTCTAAATCCAAATTTAAAGTTTAATGCCTTCCGGCTAAACATCAGATCCTTTCTATACCGTTAAATCCTGTCGTAAATCCTATCGAATCTACAGCTGTGTGATATGCAAAATTAGGGCCTGCCCGGATGGGGTGTCAGAAAGGCAGTCGGGTTTGGGACAAGCGGCTTATTGGAGGGAGAAGCGGGCTGGGAGGGCAGGGGTTCTTCACAATTCGGGGTTCCTGATGAGCCCCGACTGTAACAATTCCCCCACTATCCGGTGGATTTTTGTGGACGATCTGAGCACCTCGAGCTGATTGAAGTTGTGCAGATCGGTCCCAAGGAAGTCAACATATTGTTTCTTAATCAAATATTCAGCCAGGTGCCGGGATCCGGCGCCATAATGTCCGGCAATGGACAGCAGGTTGAGCTGGAAGAAACAGCCGGCAACCCGGAGCTGGTCATACCATTTCAGATTGCCCCCAAAATACAAATATCGCTCCGGATGGGCCAGCACCGGCTGATAACCCTTGAGCTGCATATTGAACAGGACCTCCCGAAGGTTGATGGAGGGAACGGCAAACGATAGCTCGACCAGCACCAGGTTGTCCTTCAGGGTCAACATCGGTTCACCCGCAGCCAGGAGCCGGGTGAATTGCTCATCCATCAGGTACTCGGCTGCCGCATGGAAACCGATCCCGATCTCGAGCCGTCGCAACTCTTCCGTCACGACATGCTGTCCCGCGCGAATCATGTCGGGAGTATTTGGAAAAATGTCCGCATTGACATGCGGCGTAGTAATAATTTTCTGATACCCCAGCCCGATCAACCCCCGGATCAGCCGGATAGATGTCTCAAGGTCGGGACTACCGTCATCGATGCCCGGGATGAGGTGCGAATGAAGGTCGCAGCGAAGACCTGCCAGGTCGGAAGACGCAACCGCCTTCTTTTTGAAAAAGGAGAGCATTGATCTCAGGTTTGCCGCGATTGAGGCCGGCCGGCGTGCAGGCGCGCAAACTCGGCATAGGTTCTTTTCAGGCCTTCTTCCAGGCTAATCGAAGCCTTCCAGCCGAGTTGGTGCAACTTGCTCACATCCATTAATTTCCGCGGGGTTCCATCGGGTTTGCCCGGATCCTGGACGATCTTTCCGGCATATCCTGCGATCCGGCTGATCATCCCGGCGAGCTCCCTGATCTCCACATCCTCACCGACTCCGATATTGACCAGACCGGGCTCATTATATTCCTGCATCAGGAACAGACAGGCATCCGCCAGGTCGTCGGCATGGAGGAATTCCCGTCGCGGCTTGCCCGATCCCCATAGCGTTACCGTAGCATCCCCGTTCAGTTTCGCCTCATGGAACTTGCGGATCAGCGCCGGCAATACGTGCGAACTGTTCAGGTCGTAGTTGTCGTTCGGCCCATACAGATTGGTGGGCATAACAGAAATAAAATTACAGCCGTATTGCGAACGATAAGCGTCACAGAGCTTGATCCCGGCAATCTTGGCGATAGCATAGGGCTCATTCGTCGGCTCGAGCAACCCGGTCAGCAGATATTCTTCCTTCAGCGGCTGCGGCGCCAGTTTGGGGTAGATGCAGGAAGAACCCAGGAACATCAGCTTCTTTACGCCGGAACGATAGGCCGCATCGATGGTATTGGTCTGGATCATCAGATTGTCATACAGGAATTCCCCGCGATACATATTATTCGCCAGGATACCACCCACCCTGGCCGCCGCGAGAAAAACATAGTCCGGCCGCTCCTGCTCAAAAAAAGCCTGCACCGCCGTCTGGTTCCTGAGATCCAGCTGCGCCGAAGTCCTGCCGGTCAGGTTGCTGAACCCCGCCTGTTCAAGGCGGCGCCAGATAGCCGATCCCACCATCCCGCGATGACCGGCGATATAGATCTTATCCTGTTTATTCATTTGTCAAAAGTATGATCATTTAAATCTTTCCCCGGAGGCAGGCACAGCACCGTCCCCCAGATGCCGTCTTCCTCCGCATAGGGTTTGGTAAAATCCTTGACCTTTGTAAATTTCAGCCGGGCAAAGGGTTCAAAGCGGTAGGCCGTATAGCGGTGATCCTTTAAGAATTTCCCTACGTTCAGGTCTTGCTCAGGCGTATGCAATTCAATGATCATCACCGGCCGGTATTTTCCTATGGAGCCGGAAAAGCCTTGCAGGACAGCACTTTCCGCCCCCTCGACGTCGATCTTCATAAAGGAAGGACCCGGATTGCCTTTACCGATAAAGTTGTCCAGGGTAATGCATTCCACTTCGACCGTCTCTCCCGTACCGCTGCCGTTATCCGAAAGGCTGCCCTGTTTGGCATGAGTGGAGATGCGGAAGACCGCCTTTTCATTTTTATCGGAGACTGCCGCCGCAACATTGCGGTAATTGTTGATCCCATTCAGTTTGAAATTCCCGTCAATCTCTTCGAGGTTGGTTGGCAAGGGCTCGAAATTATACACCATCCCTTCTTCCCCCACCAGCCCCGCCATCAAAAGCCCATGCAGCCCGCTATTGGCTCCCAGGTCATAAACGACCTGCCCCGGCCGGATCACGTTGACCATTATCTTTTGCATCGTGGGTTCCCACTTGCCCATCAGTGGGGACCATTGCGAATTTTCCGTCAGGAGGATCCTGCGGCCCTTCAGATATCCGGATCGGATCTTCTGGATACTGCCCAGCGGGAAGAATATGTTCTGGATCTTTTGCTTGAAGGTCAATGTGCCGGTGGGGGTCATAACGAAAGTTTTAAGGTTTTTTTGTTGCGTATAGCATATTGAATCCTTTATCGATCACTCCATTTACTTCGTCCATGGTTTTTTTGTTCTCCTCAAAATAAAAGATCCGATACCCATATGACCGGAGAATACGCTGTGCATCGCCGACCGAAATATCCTTCGCCTGCTGTTCGGCCCAATCCACGAACTCGAAAAGGATGTCCGGCGCTTCCTCCCCGCTCAATAAAGCCCCGGCGCCTTTGAAAACATGATATTCATACCCCTCGATATCGATTTTGATCATGTCTACTTTTTGTATGGGCAACTTCGCGACAAGGGTGTCCAGCTTGATGGTGGCCACCTTCTGGGACTCTTTGGTGAATACGGGGGATAAGGAACCCTTCCCGAATTGTTCATCCGGGGAAAAAAAGTCCAGTTCATCGTTATCCGTATAATAGAGTGCTCTATTCACTTTGGAGATATCCGTGAGGCCGTTCTCCGCCAAATTTTTTTCCAGGTAGCCGAATACCCTGGGAGAAGCTTCCACGCAAACGATCGTTATATCTTTTCGCCGCCGGGATAAGGGAGTGGAAATAGCGCCGATATTCGCTCCCAGATCGAGGAAAACTCCGCCCGGCGGAATCGTTTTCGTTAGGAAGTCGGACGTACTTTGCTCATAGATCCCATTTATATAAATTTCAACGCAAACATCCTCAATAAGATTGGGTAACAAATACTTGCATCCGTACTTCCCCTTTATCCAGATATCTTTGGCCTTCCGGCGATTTTTTGTCAGGAAGAGCCTTGCCAATCGGAATTTGCCTTTGAACGCGGGTAAACGTCTTAAAATAGAATTCATAAAGAGGAAGTTACATAAGTTAGGTCAGCAGCAAACGGCTACTCGTACTGATTTTTGACATAAAACCCGGAGTCCTTCAGGATCTTCTCTTTCCGGAAGAGCTGTACATCGGCATTGACCATTTCCTTTACCAGCATCGGCAAGTCGTAGGCCGGCCGCCAGCCGAGCTTTTCATGCGCCTTCGCCGGGTCACCGATCAGCAGGTCCACTTCAGTCGGGCGATAATACCGGGAGTCTACAGCCACTACTTCTTTTCCGACGGGTACTATAAAATCAGGGTTGGAGCTCGCCGTGACAACTCCGACCTCTTTTTCATCCTTTCCCTTGAATTCCAGTGTTATCCCCAATTCCGCAAAAGCCATCCGAACGAATTCCCGCACCGGCGTCGTCACGCCGGTAGCGACCACATAGTCCTCGGGCTCCGGTTGCTGCAGGATGCGCCACATGGCCTCCACATAATCTTTGGCATGACCCCAATCGCGCCGGGCGTCGAGGTTGCCCAGGAAGATCTTATCCTGCAACCCGAGACCGATCTTGGCGACACCCCGCGTGATCTTACGGGTGACAAAGGTTTCCCCCCGTAAAGGAGATTCGTGATTGAAGAGGATGCCATTGGTGGCATACATCTGATAGGCTTCACGGTAGTTGACCGTGATCCAATAGGCATATAATTTTGCCACCGCATAGGGCGAGCGGGGATAAAAGGGAGTCGTCTCACTTTGCGGCACCGCCTGTACCAGCCCATACAATTCGGAGGTGGATGCCTGGTAGACCTTTGTCTTTTTCGTCAGGCCGAGAAGACGGACCGCCTCCAGGATCCGCAGGGTGCCGATGCCGTCCGCATTGGCCGTATATTCAGGAGTTTCGAAACTCACATGCACATGGCTCATGGCGGCCAGATTGTAGATCTCGTCCGGCTGGGTTTCCTGGACGATCCGGATGAGGTTGGTGGAGTCGGTCAGGTCCCCGTAGTGCATGCTGAAATGGACATTGGATTCATGGGGGTCCTGGTAGAGATGGTCGATCCTGTCCGTATTGAACAGGGAAGATCTTCTTTTGATGCCGTGGACGATATATCCTTTATTCAGTAACAGTTCGCTTAAATAAGCCCCATCCTGTCCTGTGACGCCTGTAATTAATGCAACTTTTGCCATAACCCTGTTTACTTGATTAAAAATTGTGGAATTTTCCTGAGTGGTTTCAGATATAGGGTGAAAAAATAAGGTTTTAATCCGTTCAGCTTCCATGCCATCCTATCCTCCCGGTTCGCCCGCAGCCGGTTCCAAAAACTGGCATTGCTCAGGCCCCCTGCCCGCATCTTCACGATGACGCCAGGCATATAGTGGGCCGGGAGCCCATGCTTGAGCAGGATACGGAGCATGATCTCATAGTCGGCTGCCGAGCGAAGGCTGGTGTTGAACATTCCAGCCTCCTGGTATACTTCCCTTCTCACAAAGAAGGTAGGGTGCGGGGGCATCCAGCCATAGTAGAAATTCCGTTTCCGGAAAGCGCCTGACTTCCAGGTCCGGAGGATCCTGTCGGTGTCATCCGCCCGGACATATTGCAGGTCCGCATAGGCGGTCATCACGCCCGGATCGCCGAATGCCCGTGCGACGGCTGACAGGACAGAGCTTCCGGTATAAATATCATCCGAATTCAGGATTCCGATCACATCGCCGGTACAAAGCGCGATGCCTTTATTCATCGCGTCATAGATGCCGTTGTCCTTTTCCGATATCCATTTCGCCACATGCGGGAACCCCGCCACGATCGCGGGCGTGCCATCCTTCGATCCGCCGTCGATAATAATATGTTCGATATCCGGGTGGTCCTGCAGCCGGATACAGCTAAGCGTGTCTTTTATGGTCGCCGCACTGTTGTAAGCGGCTGTAATGATCGAGATCTTCATTCGGCTACCGGGTGATCAGACAATTCTCCAATACAAGCATATCCATGCTGGTGCGCAAGAAACATTCCAGGGCCTGCTCCGGCGAGTTCACGATCGGTTCATTTTCATTAAAGGAGGTGTTAAGCAGGACCGGCACCCCTGTCTTTTTGCGGAAAGCCTCGATGAGCTTGTAATATCGGGGGCTTACAGCGCTGTCCACCGACTGCAGACGGCCGGTACCATCGGCATGGGTGACGGCAGGAATGGTCGCCCGCTTCTCTTCCCGGATCGGAAACACCTTTTCCATGAAGGGTACCGCATCCGATACTTCGAAATATTCGGCGACATATTCCTTCAGGATGCTCGGTGCAAAAGGCCGGAAACTTTCCCGGCGTTTGATCTTGCTGTTCAGGAGGTCTTTGGCGTCATGCCTGCGGGGGTCGGCCAGAATAGACCTGGCTCCCAGGGCACGGGGGCCGAATTCGGCCCGGCCGTTGAACCAGCCGATAACGCCGCCGCCGATCAACCTGTCGGCCACTTTTTCATAAAGCTCCTCATCCGCGTATAGCTGATAGCTGATGTTCCGCGACTGAAGCACTTTTTCGATCTCCTCATTGCTGAAGCGGCTGCCGGTATAGGCGGACCATATGGCGCCTCCGCGGGGCTGCCCCAATACCTGGTTATATACATACAGGGCGGCCCCCATGGAGATGCCGGCGTCATGGCCCGCAGAAGGGATGTATACATTTTTGAACGGGGTGTGGCGGGTGAACTTCCCATTGGCCACGGAATTCTGGGCTACTCCCCCCGCAATACAAATATTGTCCAGGCCCGTTTTTTTGCGGAGGTGTCCCAGGATATGAAAAAGAAGCTCTTCCGTGATCCGCTGCACGGAAGCGGCCATATCCTTGTGGTATTGCGTCAGCGGCTCCTCTTTTTGCCGCGGCGGCCCGAATTTTCCCGTCATATATTCCGAATACAGCGGAGCTACCACGGGAACATGATCTTCCCCATAGGAGATGATCCCGCTCTTGCCGGAGCGGAAATATTTCAGCTTGAGCCGGAATAACCCATTGGGCCGGAAGATCAGAACATCCCGCAGCTTATCGACATATTCCGGCCGCCCATATGGCGCCAACCCCATGACCTTGTATTCATCGCCATAGTGTGGAAAGCCGAGCAGCTGGGTAAAGGCCGTGTAGAACAGGCCTACCGAGTGCGGGAAGTCCACGGAGTCCACAACGGTTATTTTATTCCCCTTGCCCGTGCCGGTCATGGTCGTCGTAAAGTCGCCCGAGCCGTCGATGGATAGCAGGGCCGCTTCATCAAAGGGAGAGGCGAAAAAGGCGGAGGCCAGGTGACTGCGGTGATGCTCGACCTGGTGGATCTTCTTCTTTAGCGCACGGAGGTCGACGCTCTTGTCGATGGCCGCAAATTCCTCCTCCAGGGAGGATACTTTCTTCGCGTTTTGCAGGCGATCCCGGACCGCCTTCCAGCCGCCGCCGGGATTCCTGGCCAGGTACAGCAGCTTCTTCCCCAGTTTGGCATAGGGGTCCCGGCCGATGGCGATATGATCCAGTTCGGCCAGGCTGATGCCTGCTTCCCGCAGGCAAAACTCGATAGCCATGGACGGGAATCCCGCCCAATGCTTAACCCTGCGGAATCGCTCCTCTTCCGTCGCGGCAATCATTTTCCCGTCTTTGAAAATAGCCGCTGATGAGTCGGCGTGGTAAGCATTGAGGCCCAAAATATACATTTAACTAAACAGTTTTTTATATTCATTCTTCAGATCCAACCCTGCGATATAACTTTCGATGTACTGCCGGGTTGTCCTGCAAAGGCCCTCATATTCCTCCCCGTTATAAGCAGCCGCTTCTTCGATCGCCAGCCGGAAGCCCTCCGGGCGGTCGAGCGCCAGATCCCAGCCCGCCCCCGCTGATTGCAGCCCCCGCCAGGGTGTCTGGTCACTGATCAATACCGGTTTGCCGAGGGCTAATGCCTCAAATATGGCGTGGCCGAAATTCTCTCCTTTTGTCGGTAGCGCGAAAATATGGTGTTTGGCTATGATGGCCGGCAATTCCCGGTTGGCAATTTCCCCGGCATACTCCACCCGGACGGAAGCCGGCAATTCCGCGATGATCTGCCTGCATTTTTCCCAGTAAGGCGCATCTTCAACGCTGCCGATGATCGTCAGCTGTATCGTTGCCTTTACTTCCGCGAGGATCTCCAGGAGGAAATTCAGATTTTTGATCGGATGAATACGCCCGATAAAGAGGAGGGACAGTTCGCCGGGGATCTTGACGGGAACCGGAAGATCAGCGATCAGCGGTCCCGGAAAATTAGGGACCATGGACACCCGCGTTCCATCGCCGAAATAGCGCCGGATATCCCGGGTCTCCGTTTCATCCGTCGCATGGAACCGGACAGCACGGTGAAGACCCAGCAGTCGAAAAGCATTCAAAAAAAATCGCTTCTTTACCGTCTTGAACCGGATCGCACTATCCCGCAGCATTCCTCTCGGCGACAGCACTACCCCATGATCCAACCGATAAAGCCGGCTTATCAACAAAGGATAAACAGTGAATTTGGGCGAGAACATGCTGTTGAGATAGATAAAATCCGGTTGAACAACGCTCATTTGCTTCCTGATATTTTGCCAGGTCAGCATTTTGGGCGAGCAATAGTAAATGCTGATATTATTTTTATCCGATTGCCACTGGTCGACGGTCACGTGCTCATAAGGTTCCGAAGACCGCAGATCCCGGTCAGTGGTAAATACATGCACCTGGTATTCCCCCTGCATATAACGGGCAAAGTTGACACAGGACCGGATAGGGCCTCCTGCCTTATAACCCGGTTCATACCAGTCTGCGAATAAAAGGATCTTTTTACTCACTGTTCCGACAATAACTTCCATAAACGCCGGTAGACGTCTTCACAGCAATAAGGGGAGGCAGCATATTCCAGCCCCGACCTGTCTACCGCGGCCCGCCAGTCGAAATATTCCAGCCTTTGAAAATCTACCGCGACCACCCTGGGATAGGTTGTTGCAGTAACATAGGAAAGGCTGCCGGTCATTTTGTGGGGCAACCAGACATCCAGGCCGACGCTCCAATATTCAAACAATTTATTTGGCGCGTTGTCCACCCAATTCGGTACATGCCCCGTGTACAAGATAAGCCCGACATCATATTTCGCCAGGATCTCCGGTAAGTCATTATAGTCAATGCCCGGATGGATCTTCACCCAATCTCCCGGCAGACTCCCGATATAAGCCCTGGCTTCCGGTGTAATGTTGAGGGAATAAATATCCCAACTGACCGCTCCCCCCTGTGCGACCACCCAACCGGCAAATTCCTTTACATACATGGTCTCGAGGCTAAAAGCGCCGATATACACGGTCTTCAACTCTCCTGCCGCCGCGCCTTCTGCGTCGCGGCCCCAAGGTTTCTCCGCCCGATCCCAACGTTTCTCCTCCCGGCCCCAGCTGCGGGGCGGATAATTCGGGAAAATTAACCTTTCCGGCAGCGCCACCCCTTTCATGTCCCCGGCGAATCGCTCCATCCTCGCCGCGTTGGTATGCGAGATCCAGCCGGCTTTACCGTATATTTTCTTTTCCAGTTTGTGAAACCACTTCACCAGCCACATCCCCCCTTCATATTCCCGGGGTGTCATGTATTCATGGTAATGGATGAACAGTTTGCTTTTTCGATGAATATATCGCTTATAGACATACGCCGGAAAAGCGGAAACGCTTTCAAAATAAAGAACGACAAATGGCCGGGTTCTGATCAGCATCCATAGTGTCAGGAAATAGAACCGCCAATAATGCCATGCCCTTCCGGTAAACGACGTTTGTTTTCTTTTTGCGCCCAGCCTGTGGATAGTGACCATGGCACAAGAGGTCCGGTAAGGTTTAACCCCGGCGTAACAGTACGTAGTATATACATCCAATTGAAGCGGTCCCGAATCTTGAAGCGGTCCCGAATCCCCATCCAGGCAATTTATAATATTCATCACCGGCGGATACAATTCAAGCGGTTGGTAGTGAATAATGGCAACCTTCCTCATACGATGTCGTTCTTCTGCATCCAGTAGTCCAGCACAACGAACAGCCAGATCTCCGGCCACCGGACCTTTTGGTCGCCCTCGAGAAAGCGTTGCCAGAGAGCCAGCAGCCGGTCCGCATGGATGAAAGGACGGTCGGCGATACTCCGGATATGACGGTCACAGAAGGATCGCAGCTCCTTGCGAAGCCAAAGATCCCAAGGGAACAGAAAACCCTGCTTCTTCCGGAATACGATCTCATCCGGCAACAATGGCTTTAAAGATTCTACCAGCAGGCTCTTGGGATAGACCGGCTCTTTCCACCGGTCGGGAATGGAAAGCACGAACTCCACAAGGTCCTGGTCGAAGAACGGCTCCCGCACTTCCAGCGAGGCAGCCATTCCCATTTGGTCCGTGTCCTTCAATAAGGTATACTGGGTATACCCCAGGTACTCCGCCGCAGATACCTGGCTCAGGAGCGGAAGGC
The DNA here is from genome assembly GCA_035508835.1 of Puia sp. Classification (GTDB taxonomy): domain Bacteria; phylum Bacteroidota; class Bacteroidia; order Chitinophagales; family Chitinophagaceae; genus Puia. The sequence goes on along the minus strand of DATJMG010000251.1, from coordinate 282 downwards.
GCTGCAGATCGCTCTTTCTTGCGATCAGATCCTGCTGCACTGAAGTAAGGAAAGGCCGCCCGGATGTCATCCCACCGGATGTCCCTCGCCCGCCCGTCACCCCGCCGGACGTCATCCCCCCGCCCGTCACCCCCCCCGACATCAGCGTTGTAAGTTCCCCGATCGAGCCGGGCGACAGGATCTGGCGGAAAATCGGATACGCATGGTCAATGGAATAAGAATCCAGCTTCAGCAATTGTGCGAGCCGGCCTCTTTTCCCATCCTGTGCGCCGGTAGCCAGCA
>DATJMG010000250.1:0-5654 GCA_035508835.1 Puia sp. | reverse complement strand
ACTGGTATTACGACCCCAATGCGCATGTGATCAACATGTATTTCGGCGGCAGCCCCCGGCCGAATATTATGGCATCGAGTGTCGATCCTTTGGCGGACATCAAGGGAAAGAGCTACCTCGTGATCAAGGGGCTCTCTTTTCTGGGCAGTAACGGGAACGGGATCAATCTTTCGGATGCGGCTAATATCACGATCAGTTATTGCAGGATCTATTTTGCGGGGCTGGATGGCATCGACGGCACGCATGCGAACAATCTGACGATCGATCACGATGCGATCGATTATTCCAACGATTGCGGCATCCTGCTTAACGGTTCGGGAAGTCAGATAACGGATTGCACTATCCGCCATTCGGGAACGATACCGGGGATGGGCAGGGGAGAGCATTCGTATATCGGTGTCGAGCTTGACGGGAACAATAATACGGTTCAGTACAGCACGATAGATACGTCGGGGTATTGCGGGGTATTATTCTGGCACTCGAGCGGAACTGTGATCAAAAATAACAAGATCGATTATTTCTGTTTTTTGGAAGATGATGGCGGGGGTGTCTATACCTGGTCCGGGGATATCGATTCGGCGGCGGTGCGGAATGCCGGGGTCATATCGGGCAATATCATCCTCAACGGGGTGACTGCGCCGGACGGCACCGACAAGGCGCATGCGGGTATAGCCAATGGGATCTACCTGGATGAGAATACGAGCGGCATGGAGGTAAGCAATAATTCGATTGCGCATTGCACGTCGGGGATCTTTCTGCAGGATGCGCATGAGGTAACGGTTAAGGGGAACACGCTATATGACAATAATGCGCAGATCGAGATCCGCCACGCGCTGGATAAGGGGACGTTACGAAACAATGATATCGAGGACAATACGGCGGTAGCGGCCAGGAGCGGGCAGGTGGTGCTGTTGATGAGTGCGGGGGTCGCCTCCGGGGTAGGGGGAAATGTAGCGGCCTTCGCGGGTGTTCATGACAATCATTATTCGACGGCTCCCGGCGGGACGTTTTATCGGGTTGTAACGCGGCAGAACAATCAGAATGTGCAGGATAAGGGGGGGTTGGGCGACTGGCAGTCGAAATATGGGAAGGATGCGAATTCGGCGCAGTTAACGGCGGCGGGGGGGATCAAGTTCGAATATAATGATTCCAAATCTGTAAAATCTGTATCTTTAGATGGAACTTATAAGGATCCGGCGGGCAAAACTTTTGATGGACACGTGAATTTGCAACCTTATTCTTCGGAAATTCTAATCAAACAGTAATATTTCATTTTTTGTTATTTGAACTCATTAACACGTAGAGAGTTTTTAAGAAAGGCGGGGATCAGTGCGGGCGGGGTATATCCGGCGGTTGGGTTCGCGGGTGCTGTTTATCCGGCGATGATGGCGTTGGGAATGTTGCCGGCGGCGCCGGCCCATCCGTTCAGTTTGGAAGGGAATGGGGAGGGAAGGGAGGTATTGATACTCGGGGCCGGGTTGGCGGGGATGGCTGCTGCGTATGAATTAGGGAAGCTCGGGTATCGCTGTACGATATTGGAGGCGCGGGAGCGGGCGGGTGGCCGCTGCTGGAGTATCCGGCGGGGCTCGATGGGTGAGGAGACGGGGTTTGGCCGGCATACGGCCGGTTTCGATGCGGGGCAATATTTCAATGCGGGGCCGTCGCGAATTCCGCATCATCACGGGCTGACGTTGCATTATTGCAAGGAGCTCCGGGTGCCGATCGAAGTGTATAATAATGTCAATGAGAATGCGTACTTTTTTAGCGAGGGGAAAGGGCCTTTGTCGAATAAGAAGATCAGGGTCCGGGAGGTTCACAATGACATGAGGGGATGGATGGCGGAGTTGCTGGCCAAGGGGTTGGATGGGGGGAAAGTCGATGCGGGGATGAGTAAGGAAGATACGTTGAAAGTGATTGAATATTTGCGCGCCGAGGGGGGATTGGATATCGATATGTTATACAAGGCGTCAGCGCGCCGGGGGTATATTGAAAGTCCGGGACCAGGTGAGCGGGAAGGGAAACTGGGTGATCCGCACACGTTACTGGAGCTATTGCAATCGGGGTTATTGGACGCCGATTTTTATAATGTCGCCGAGTATGCCTATGAGCTGCAGGGGACGCTGTTTCAGGCGGTTGGGGGGATGGACCGCATCGCGGCAGCATTCGAGAAGGAGGTAAGGGGGGCGATCCGGTATGGGGCGGTGGTCAGTTCGATCCGGAATGTGGAGCAGGGGGTGAAAGTCGTGTATCGGGAGGCAGGGGGTACGGCAGGGGCTGGGGGTAGGGTTGGTGCGGGGGGTCAGGGGGAAGAAAAGACCATTGAGGCGCCGTACTGTATCTGTACCATACCGTTACCGGTGTTGAGCGATATCGACCACAATTTTGGGTCGGATGCGAGCCGGGCGATCGATTCGATCGTCTATATGTCCACCGGAAAGATCGGACTGCAGTTCAAACGCAGGTTCTGGGAGGAGGATGAAGGAATTTACGGCGGGATCACGCATACCAATAACCAGCTTACCCAGATCTTCTATCCTTCCTATGATTATTTGAGCGGCAAGGGAATATTGATCGGATATTATAACTTTAATGAGAAGGCGGTTGCGACGGGGAATTTATCTTATGCGGAGCGGGAGAAACTGGCGTTGGACAAGGGCAGTCTGATCCACCCGCAATACCGGCAGGAATTCGAAACATCTTTTGCTGTCAGCTGGCACAAGACGCGGTTTAGTCTTGGCGGATGGGCGTTGTATTCGGCGGAGGAGCGTCGCACGCTGTATAAAGCGTTACTGGTACCGGATGGGCAGGTGTATTTCGCGGGGGAGCATCTGACCTATCTGAATGCGTGGATGGCGGGGGCGCTGGAGTCGGCGCGGAGTGTGGTGGCTGCGCTGCACAGCAGGGTGACGGGGCAGCGGTATTCGTATCCGGTGTTAGGGAGTTAGGGGGCAAGTCGGGTGTTAGGAGTGGAAGTCGGGGAGTTAATTCATTCACCAAAAAATATACTCTTATGGGCAACACAATCAGTCGTCGCACCTTACTCAGGAGAGGCGCTTTATTAGCGGGAGGGCTTCCGTTTGCGGGCAGCCTGTTGAACCAATTGCAGGCTGCGCCGTCGGTCAACGGTCATGCCTTTACTTCGTTTGCTTCGGAAGGCTGGTCGGAGCGGGACATCGCATTGAATGCGGTCGAGCCGTTGAAGGCGAGGTTATTTGCGAATGAGAATCCTTTTGGGCCTTGTGAAATGGCTAAGAAGGCGATAACGGATACCCTGCCGGTCGCGTATCAATATCCGATGCGGTCTATGGGTGATCTGACGTCGAAGATTGCCGCCTTTGAAAAGATCAGGCAGGCGAATATTCTATTGGCGGCCGGATCGTCGCCGTTGCTGTGTGCGACGGCGGTGGCTTATTGCAAGCCGGGGACCAATGTTGTCACGGGTGATCCTACCTATGCCGATCTGCCCGGCAAGGCGGCGAAGATCGGGGCTAACTGGGTGAAGGTGCCGTTGACGACCGATTACAAGCTCGACCTGGAAGCGATGGAGAAGGCCGTCGACGCCAATACGTCGCTGGTCTACATCTGCAACCCGAATAATCCGACGGGGACGGTGGTAGATATTGCTGCGCTGCGGGCTTTTGTCGACCGGGTATCGAAGAAGACGATGGTTTTTGTCGATGAAGCCTATAACGACTATCTGCCGGATCCGCAGGGCTCGACCCTTATCCCGATGGCGGATGCCAATCCGAATATCATTGTTGCCCGGACCTTCTCCAAGATCTATGGGTTTGCGGGGTTACGGATCGGCTATGTCGTGACGCAGCCGGATGTCATCAAGAAGCTGCTTTTGTACACCGATGCCAGCTTGTCCGTTTCCACGACTACGTTACAGGCGGCGATCGCCAGTTATCAGCAGCGGGAATATATGGACGGGGTGCTGAAGAAAACGACCGAGTCCAAGGAGTTCCTGTATTCGGTGCTCAAGAAAGAAGGGTATACGTATGTTCCGGCTGTCGCCAACTTCGTGATCTTCCCCATCAAAATGGATGGCAAGCAGTTCACGGATGAAATGATGAAGCGCAGCGTAGGGGTGCGGTACTGGAAGTTCAATAACCAGGATTGGTGCCGCATCAGCATTGGCCGGATGGATGAGATGGAGGCGTTTGCGGCGGCGTTCAAGGAAATATCTTAACGGGCCGGAGGCCACATTTTAATTTCGTATGAGACTGAAACTTTTGCTTATGTGCCTGCTGGCGGCGGGTACGGGGATGCTGCGGGCCCAGGATACGGCTTCGGTGCGGGCGTTGACCATGGATGAGTATGAGAAGGCCAGGACGTTTTCGGTAGGCGATCCGGATAAGGACACCTATGTGAAGATCGAGAATAAGTACATTTTGGACCACAATGGATTTGGGAAGCCCTATTTTATCACGGGGGATGACGGCAAGCGGAAGCGGATCGATTTGTACAAGCTGATCCTGAAGGAGGGCCGGGTAGAGCTGGGTACGGTCATCTTTTACACGACCGAGAATGGAAAGCGGTATACGGCTTGTATGCCCGGTTATAAGGCGGACCCGAAAGTCTGGCGGAAGTATTTCGAGGACATCCATGCGATCGAAAAGGAGGAGCCCTTCTTCGTGCTCAAGTTGTCCTATGTGTTGTCGGAGGAGCTGGGTTTTCAGTTGTACAGGGCTGCCAGCGGCCAGCAAGGGGCGGCGGTGGATCGGGCCGAATCGGGCACCTATGGGAATGATATCTGTTTTCCCGGCGAGGTGCGGGTGAGTATGGCGGATGGGTCTTCCAAGGTCCTGAGCAAGGTACGGCCGGGGGATGAGGTGGTGACGGTAGATCCGGTGACGCATTTGCGGCGGGCGGTTGTCGTCAGGGAGTTGACCGTACATGACGCGAAGAATTATGCGATCACACGGTTGACTTTGGTGTCGGCCCGCCTTCGCGGGGGCTTCGGCGGGCGAAGCGGGCGGGGCCGGGAGGTGCTGCTTTCGTCGCGGGTATTGGAGGTGACGCCCAATCATCCGATGGTTACGGCGGCCGGGGAGAAGAAGGCAGGCGAGGTGGCTGTAGGGGATAGGGTGGTTTGCGGGGATGGAACGGGAAAGTATGTTCAGTATGTGGTATGGGATAAGACGGAGGGAGCCGGCGGGATGCAGCCGGTGTATAATATTGTGGCGGGCGGCGGGAGTACGTTTGTTATTAATGGCGTCCTCGTGATGCAGAAGCCTTCGCGGTGAGCTAGCGGTTATAGGGAAACTCGTTGATCCAGTTAAAGCCGCGGGAGTTCAGCCGAAAGTTGCTTAGTGGGTAGCGGGCCAGGGCGACCCGGATCGAATCGGCCTTGTTGCCCCGGGAGCGTGTGCCCCAAAGGGTGAGGGTATCGGTGAGCGGGTAGCTGTAGTGGAGCCGCCAATTCTTTGTTGTGTCTGCAAAGTCGGTGATGGTCAGGAGGCGGGCCGTGGTGTCGGTCTTGATGCGGTAGCGGTGGATGCTGTCATTCATCATTTTGATGCCGCCAAAAGCATAGGCTTGAGAGCCGTCGATGACGAGCTGTTTCCAGCGGATGGTATCGGTCTGGATGGCAGCGAGGGTCTCATTGTTGTACAGGAAGGATGTGGTGTTATAGATGCCATACAGGGGGG
>DATJMG010000249.1:0-22509 GCA_035508835.1 Puia sp. | reverse complement strand
CATACATTTTGATTGCTATTCAATTGGAAGAACGGGATATGGTTGGGATGTATGGTGCTGAATACAAGAGATACCAGCGGGAAGTTTCGCAGATCATCCCGATGCCGTCGAAAAAGCGCTAAGAGTTCCTGCTAAGACGCTCATCAGTGAATAATTTCAGCCCGTCGTGATCCCGGCGGGTTTTTTCGCTAGCTTAGCATAAATTTATTTTCACGCATGCTCCGCCGCCTGGTCGTCATCCTTCATCGCTTGTGCGTCCTCCTCTGCTGCCTGGTCTTCCGGCAACCCGCATTCGCCCAGGCCCCTGGCCAGTCCTATCAACGCCGCCTCGCCCTCGAACGGGCCCGCAATATCCGTCTTCCCGCCACGGACAACCATTACCGCATGGTTAAAAACTATATAGAAGACGTACCCGATTCCGACTACTTCCATGCCTCCCCCGCAGCCTACGAAGCCTTCCGCGATATGAAATACGGGGTTCGCATCCACTGGGGCATTTACACTATCTGGCAAATGCCCCACGAGTCCTGGGATTTCCTGACCCTTTCCGATAGTCAAAAACAAGCCTACCAGCAATCGTACAAAACCTGGAATCCTACCGGCTTCAATGCCGACGAATGGATGGACCTCTTCCAACAGGCGGGGATGAAATGCTTTGCCATTACAACCAAACACCACGAAGGCTTCTCGCTGTTCGACACCAAAACACGGGTCCGGCAGCGCGTCAACTATCTCGCACCCGGCGGCCCGGCCATCGAAGATTGCGATCTGTCGTACAGCATCATGGAAACGCCTTTCCATCGCGACATCATCAGGGAGCTCTGCGCTTCGGCCAGACGTCACGGCATCAAGATCGACCTCTATTTCTCGCACCCCGACTGGTACGATGCGGATTTCCGACCCTATAATTATCACCCTTTACAAACCCCGGACGCCAGGATTCACCCGACCAACTACGGCGACAGCAACAGCTACCGCGATAGCTATGCCCACGGCAGACATCCGGCCATGGCGCCGGACCCTACTCCCGAGGAGCGGGAGCGGATGATCCTCCGGCACCGCGAGCAGTTGAAAGAGCTCCTCACCAACTATGGCAAGATCGATATGGTCGGCCTGGACCAATGGCTGGGACCGACCGTATGGCCCGATCTCAAAAAGACGATCAAAATGATGCGCGCGCTTCAACCCGATGTCATGCTCCGCGCCCGCGGCATCGGCAATTACGGCGACTATTATACGCCCGAAGGTTTTGTGCCGGGGGATAAGGCCAACACGAATATGCCCTGGATGGTCATCTATCCGCTGGCCAAGGGGTTTTCCTACGACAAGGTCGACAGCGACTATAAGGGTAGCAAATGGATCATCGACAACCTCGTGGATGCCGTTGCCAAAGGCGGTAATTTCATGGTCGGTATCGGGCCCGACAGCAATGGCCATTTCCATCCGAAGGCGGTGCAACAGCTAAAGGAAGCCGGCCGGTGGCTGAAGATCAACGGGGAGGGCATCTACTCGACCCGCGCCCGTAAGATGTGGAAGGAAGGCCCGGACATCCGTTATACCGCTACAAAAGATAAGCGATACACCTACGCCTTTGCCCTCCGCTGGCCCGGCGAGACCCTGATCCTCACCACGGTGAAGCCCGCGCCGGGCACTTCCATCCATCTCCTGGGGTATGCCGTGCCTCTGAAATGGGATTACGCCAATGGACGGCTGACCATCCACATTCCGGCGACATTGCAGGAGGAGAGTGCCCGCCCCTGCCGTTCCGCCTGGGCTTTTCGCATTCAGGAGCAACGGGGCTGATCCGGCGCCCGAACGCGCGGCCGGGATAGAATTCGCATGATCATCCTTTTATTCCTTCCACCAAACCTGCTTTTCTTTTATAATGTCCTCATCCGGATAGTACATTTGATCCATCCGGTTGCGCCGCCCCGCCGGCGAGCTCATCATCGTGCCGCCATTGTAATGTGGCGAGGGTGAGAAATTCAGGTCCAGGCTGGCGATCAGCAGGTTCATCTTTCCCACGGTCATAGACAGCATGTCTTTACATGTCTCGCCGGGCTGAGCATTCACAGACGAGTCCCCATTGAGATCGAGCACATCACGGCCCTCCGTATCCCAGATCCCGTCCTTTGTATACAGGCTGCTGGCCAGGATGCGCACGTTATTATCCGCGGCGCGCGCCGGCATCAGGCTCCGGTAATAGCCCGCACTGGGGAAGAGGATCAGTTCGGCACCCCGGAGGGCCACCAGTTCGGCCACATCCGTGAACCAGCTATCATAACAGGTCATGAATCCTATCTTCCCGAAATCCGTTTGCAGCACCACCGTCTTGTCGCCCGGCGTAATTCCGTCTTCGTTGACCTCGGGGCTGTAGGGGTGTATTTTGTCATACATCCCTGCAAAGCGGCCATTCCGGTCATAGAGCACCACGGTATTGAATATCCTGTCCAGCGAATCCACTTTCCGCAGGATGCCCCCGGCGATATACATATGATAACGGCGGGCCAGCTCCGACATCAGTCGGCATGACGGCCCATCCAGGGTTTCGTAGTTGTGCTCGCCGTTCATGTATTCCGGCAGCAGCAACAGTTCCGTTCGGTTAGCTGCCGCTTTTTCCGCCAGGACGGGAACATCTGCAAGCGTAGGAATGCCCCCTGTACAGGCGACGCGTACCCAGCGCGGCCGTACCGGGTCGGTGGGTACCAGCGAAATATTTCCGACAACGACCCTGCCCGTATCGCTAAACCGGTACAGGATCCGGACGGTCACCTTCCCTTTCCCCGTCCCCGGAAAATAGACTTTTACCTTGCCGTCGATCCAGCCGTCCCAGGGCTCTCCTCCAACCCGGGTGCGCTCCGCCGGGCCTTCCTTCACTACTCCTTCCGCTGCCCCCGCCGGCCCTCTCTTCACTACCCCTTCCGCTGCCCCCGCCGCTCCTCCATCATTCGCCGGACTATCTCCCTCTCGCGTATATTCGAAAATCCCATCCAGGTTCTTCGGCCCGGCACATTCGAACAGCAGATTGCGCTGCGGATTGATCGTCGGTCCCACCCGGAAACGAACCGAGAACAGATAGGTCCTGCCCAGCCCGAGACTGGTCTCGCAGCGGACAAAACCCACCCCATCCGCACGGCCATTCCCTTCGATCAGCAGCCTTCCCTGCCCCCCTTCTTCTATCCACCGGAAATGCGGCGCCAGACTGGGACGTTTGGCTACCGGCGTCCAGCCCTCCGGAAGCCCATCCGGACCTGCCTTTGAGAAGTCGCCATTCGGGATCAGATTACCCGGCTGTGCAGACAACGCCTGCGCGGTGACCACGCAGGCAAACAACAAAAACATTCTCATATCCAACCGTTATTTTTTGAAAGATATCTTTTTCCCAGACGAATATGAAATACATGTCAAAGATAACACAAAGCCGAAGATACTTTAACGTGACGCAGAGATAGATTTAACCCAAACCTTTCATCGACCTAATTTGAGAATTTGTGACAATATCGTTATCGTTTTGTGATAACCCGGAACGACGCAATACCGAGTTTTGTCGCTACAAAAAAAACAAATATGTTAAAATCCGTTACATCGTTATTTGCACTTTGTGGGCTGGTCGTAACCGTGGGATCGTGTAAGAAGAACTCTAACTCCCCGACTCCAGTGCCAAAGGATCCGACTACCGCGCCGGCAGCCTCGATCGACCGGTTCAGCAGCGCCGCAGGCCATCTGCAGGTCAGGACCGCCACAAATGGGTTGCCGGCCGCTAATGCGCCGGTAAATTTCGACCAGGGGCCATTTATCACACAGGGTCTGTCACCTACCGGCGGGACCATCTGGTACTACAATTTCGATATTCAGCCGTCTACGCCGGCGCCGATCTACGCCTTCTTCACGAGTAGCGGCGCTGCCGTCCAAGGCCAGAACAACATTGTGGACGTCATCCCGGGCGACAATGGATATAACGACTTCTGGCAGATCAACATGGTTACCGTTCCCGACAACTATGTGGCCAATACCGTGACGAGCTATCAGGAGATCATAGCCAATGGCTATACGGTCACGGCAACCAATCAACTGGTCAATTGCCCGATCGTTCCGAAGGGATCTACGGCGACAATGCGGCTTCCGACCGGAAGCAGTACCGGCCTGGAATTGGGTTGGTATAAAGACAGCGTTGTCTATTATTTCAATTTTGCCGAGCGGTCAATTACAACCGATGCAAATGGCATGGTACCGGTGATCCCGATCTATGTATCGTTCAATATCAATCCGAACCCCAGCGATCCGAACAGTGGTCCCGCTTCAGGTTTCAAGACAGAGCCGGGTACCTCCCAAACGCACAATGTGGTCACCGCCCTCCCCTCGGATGCTTACTACACCCCCCTTTGGGCCGTGGCCGTATATGATAACAATAGTTTTGATAGTGTGACCAATCAAACCGAAGCGATGAACGCTCCGCTGCTGGTACCGAATGCCGGAACGGTCAATTGTCCGATAGTCGGTATTCAATAGCCGTGTATACACATGAGGTAGCGAACATAGTTTCAGCACCGCATTTTCAAAAGCGGAGTAGTTTCATGTGGCAGCCTATCCGGGTCTCAGGCCCGGGTAGGCGCTACGATTTTAAATCGGGCTGGGTTGGCCGAGGTTCGAATGAGCGTAAAATCATTGACAAAATTTACATCAACGGAACATTCGTCACGCCTCATGGCTCGGAAATCTTCGGCCTGATCAATCCATCGGTAAATCGCGTACGATCTTAAAAAATAGTACGCTTTTCATATCCGTTAATTGTGCTATTGGCTATTGCTATTGTTGCTATTTATTTTAAGCGGTCTAAGCAGGTGCGATAAGGTAATACCGCATGCCGGGGAAAAATTAGCGTTAGGCTGATATGGCGGGAATGTTATTCTTCGTTCGACGGCTCAGCGGCTGCGCTTAACCTTTTTATTACGGATCTTCGACAGGAATTCCGTGGTCATTCCCAGAAAGGAGGCGATGGCATATTGCGGGATCCGCTCCACCATCTGCGGGTATTTTTCCACGAAACTGTTATACCGCTGTTCTGCGGACATGGTGAGGTTCGTTATAAGTCTTCGCTGCATGGAGGCGGTGGAACGTTCCGCGAGTGTACGGAAAAAGGTTTCGAACTTATGATTCGAGGCTTTCAGCTTCTTCTCATTATCGAAGGTTATCTGCATCAGGACGGAATCCTCCAGGGCAATTACGAACATGCTCGCCGGCTGCTGGAAGATATAACTATTGTAGTCTGAGATCCACCACTGGTCAACGGCGAGCTGGATGGTGTGGTCTTGTCCCGCTTCCCCCACCACATAGGCCCTCAATGCACCCCTGACCACAAAGAACCTGCTTCTGGCGGTAAATCCGGGCTGTACGATAAATTGTCTTTTCACGACCATGACTTCAGTAAAGCATGCCGTAAAGGCGACTTTCTCTTCATCGGCAAGCTCGACAAATCTTCCGACATATGCCAATAACGTGTCGTGACTACTCTGACCGGTTGCAGCCATATGCGGCAAAGGTAATTCAATTTGCCGGCACGGTCAACCTGCAGCCGCGACCCGGACCGAGCCGTTAAAGATCGCGAAGTCCGCCGTCGAGCAATATTTCCGCGCCCAACATAAACGAAGACTCGTCGGAAGCAAGATACACCGCCGCTGCGGCCATCTCCTCCGCGGTCCCTATGCGTTTGAGCGGGGTAAAGTTGCCCATTGCTTCCTTCATGGCTTTCGCTTCCTCCGCACTGCCGGCCACCGTATTAAAGACCGGGGTGTCCACGGGTCCGGGGCTAAGCGTGTTCACCCGAATACGGCGATCCAGCAGCTCCGCCGAAAAGCTGCGGGCCAGCGAGCGGACGGCCGCTTTCGTAGCCGAGTAGGCGGCGTGGTTGGGAACACCCTTTTGATTGACGGTCGAAGAGACAAGGATAACGGACGCCCCATCCACCAATAACGGAAGCGCTTTTTGAACCGAAAAAAAGGCGCCTTTGAAGTTGATATCGCTGACGTGGTCGAATTGCTCTTCGGTAAAAGCGGACAAAGGACCTAGAACATATACCCCGGCATTCACGACGAGCGTATCAATCTTACCTGCCTCCCGTTCGATCGTCTGATAGATCCGGTTGAGATCGTCCAGCTTTGCGACATCCCCGCGAACACCGATCGCCTGGTGACCTATCTGACGGAGCGCCTGATCGATCGTTGCCTGATTTCGTCCTGTAATGGCTACCTTTGCGCCTTCAGCCGCGAACTTTCTGGCGATTCCCAAGCCAATGCCGCTGCTGCCCCCGGTAATCACGGCAACCTTTCCTTCTAATTTTCCTGACATAACGAAGTGTTTATTTTATTGCAAAGCTATCCAGTCTTGCAGCCAGGAAAAATGAACCAGAATAAATAAAACCCATGAATTAGTTCATCTACTTGAACCAGTTCAATTTTTCTTCGTTCCCTGAGGCGTAGCTTTACGGTCAAACGGCTGGGCAGCCATCAAAGCGCTTTTACGATCGCCAGCGCTTTTTCGACATGCTCAGCAGGCGAAATGTGATCGGTTGCTGACGAAAGGACCGCTACGATCGTACCTTTTTTATCGATGACGAAAGTGGTTCGCGGGATAAAACCGTGGTTAACCTCCTGGCCGCGTACGTCTTTAATTCCAACCCTGGGAGGGGTAAATGTCAGGCCGTATGTCGCTGCAATTTTGCCTCCGGGGTCCGAGGCGACCGGGAACTTGCCTGCACAGTAATTCGGATCGGAAGAAAATGAGTTCAGCCGTTGAATATCGTCCGCAGATACACCGATAATGGTAGCTCCCGCCGCTGTAAATTTATCCTTGAGCTCAGCGAAGGTATGCGCTTCGAGGTCACAACCGCCGGTATAGGCAGAAGGATAGAAATAGACCACGACCGGCCCTTTGGCCAGGGCAGTTCTTAATGAAAAATAAAATGCGCTGCCGGCCAGGCTGGCCTGGGCGGAAAACACAGGCGCTGCATCCCCTTTTGACAACATCTTCGATTGGGCATTGGCAGACCGGGCGATAAGGAGTGAAGAGCTGAAAATTAAAAAAGACAAGCAATAATATTTTTTGAACATAGTGATGGTTTTGACTTATCAAAGACGTTGCATCAAATTTACGACAATCTGTAATGCTTCGGCTCAGTAGTCAACTAAATTTTACCGTAGCGACCCCGCCGACCTCGGGCTGATCAAGGGGTCCGCCGCAACGGGTCCGAAACTCATTTATTACCAAGTTGCTCTGCCAGCCCGATGAGGAGTCCTTCGGGGCCGCGGATGTAGCACAGTCGATAGGAGTCCTCGTACTGAACCACTTCGCCAACCAGCTTCGCGCCGCGCTTGCGGAGCCTGGTGAGCATCTCGTCGATGTCTTCCACCGTGAACATGACGCGCAGGTAGCCGAAAGCATTCACAGGAGCGTTCCGGTGATCGGCAATCGGAGACGGTTCGATAAATCGCGAGATCTCGAGGCGGCTATAGCCATCGGGGGTGGCCATCATAGCGATCTCGACACGCTGGCCGGCCAGCCCTGTAACGCGCCCGGCCCATTCTCCTTCGATCGTGGCTCGCCCTTCCAGTTTCAGGCCAAGCTCGGCAAAAAATGAGATCGTATCATCGAGGGATCCTACTACGATGCCGACATTGTCCATTCGTAGTAATTTGTTTTTTGCCATGGTTTTATCTCTTTACGAATTAGTTGAAAAGAAAGGCAGCCGTTGAACCGCTGCCTACTTTAAGAAGTCCTCCAGATAACCCAAGATGATATTCGTCTGCATCATCAGGCTGACATGCCCCTGCGAAGGAACAATGGCCAAATGCGATTTTGGCATCGGTCCCAGATCAGCAGATACACCGCCTCCCAACAGTTGATATGTTTTCATCAACTCAATTTTATCCAGTCCGTCATTGTCACCCGAGATGAGTAATACCGGGGAAGTAATTTTCGCAATATTCGCTTCCCCCATATCAAATGGCGTCCCGGCGAATGCAAGCATCTGTTCCAGGAACTTTGTCCATTTTGTTTTGTCAGGCGCTACCGCATCGTATGCCGCTTTCAGCGGAGAATTCGTAAAAAATTCAGGCTTAAAGCTTTTAAACGCATTATTTACTGCAGGCAGCCAACCGCTGCTTTTATAAGTGGAAGAAATAATGACTAATTTTCTCACCCGTCCGGGGCTTTGTATGGTCAACTGATAAGCCACGGAGCCGCCCATGCTATATCCTGCCACATCAGCACTGTCAATTTTCAGGTAATTCATTACCCCTTCCACATCCCTTGCCAGGGTGGGAAAGTCCAATTTTCTGTCTGAATACGGAGTATGCCCATGTCCCTGGAATTCAATGGCGATCACTTTTCTGGTTTTTGACAATTCAGGGATCAACTGCCCCCAGTTCATCTCAATGGTATAAAAGGCACCGTGCAATAAAACGATGGGTTTACCTTCGCCGTAAACTTCGTAATAAACTTTGATACCATCGACAGGGGCGTAGCCACTTTCCACGGGTTTACTCTCTTGTCCGTTCGACTGAAATACGGTAAAAAAAAGCGCAGCAAGCGTCAATACCCCTTGTGGGACATTAAATCCTTTAAATATTCTTTCCATAAAGCGTTCTTAAATAATTTTTACTTTTATTGACAAGACAAAGATCAACAAGATTTCAGGATTTGATCCTGTGTAAAAGCGACAACATGGAGGGTGGATCGCGGCAAAATGTGACCGTTCTATTAACTTCAACGCCATTTTGCCCAAACGAGGTCCAGGAGCAGCAGAATGAAACAGATCCCCCCGATGATGGCGCTTAGGGCGTTCGCATATTCCCACTCGATCCGGAGCCATGCCCAATTGCTGTCCGGGAAAAAGGTCCAGTGAAACGTAGTGATATTGATCGGAAGCGTAAAAGCGACGTATAACAGGAGGATGAGCAGTTGCGCGACGAATGCGCTGCGTATGGGCCAGATCACCCGGTTGTGTTCGCGTTCAAAAGTGAACAGGGCGACAATCGAAAAGAAGGAGGCAAGTCGTATGAGCTCCAGCCATGCCCACGAGCGGTGGGCATATTGTACCGCCGCATAATCGTCACTGGTAAGACTTATGACCGAAGGCAACGCCGCAAGGTCCATCATCGGCCGGATAAGCGCCAGGCCGGCAAGGGCAAGAGCCAGGAGCCGGAGAAGATTGACGTAGAATTTCGTCATGCGCAAATTTACAGGTAATAGCCCGGTTATTGCAGTTTGATAAGGTATCCGTTACATCACTTCCTTGATCTTCCTTTTAAGCAACCACCAGTTGACGGGATAGGCGGCAATAAAGCCGAAGATCATCCCGATCTGCATCATGAACCAGAAGACTGGCTCACTCCCCTTCAACTCGCGGTGAAAGATTAGAAATGTGGCTACTGCCATCCAGCCGTACATGCCGGTCTGCCAACATGTGAGCGACAGGGTATCCGCCCGGAGGGCAGCCTTTAAAGCCGGTCCTGCCGAAAGCTCCTTCATTGGCTTGATCGAATAATACTGGAACAGGATCCCGAATCCGAATGCGAGTACAAATTCGACTACCCAGGCTCCATATAATGTCATCCCGAACAATGCGAAAGGGAAGGGAAGCAAAAAGGCCTCTGCTACTATATCGCCCAGGGTGCAACCGCTGCCACAATGTAAGGTGGCTACTATCGTGTTTTGCCACATCGGCTTTTGCATGTCGGGCGGCGGTTTGGCGCGTGTCTTTGCCTGCATAACAGCCTTACGCGTTGATCTTCTCCCGATAGTATAATATACGATCAACGCCAGCGGGCCGGCATACAAGGCGGTAATAGGATATACAATGTTCATTATCAACATGTGCTGTCTATGCCCAGCCAGGATATCGATCAATAAGACCAGGAAGCAGGCAACTGCTGTCGCCAGGGAAACAGTCGCGATCACATGTGGGGTGCCCATTGGATCAGGTTAAGAAAAAGGTATGCCATAAGATGGTGATCCGGGGCGGCCCACCGGACATCCGCTGGCACGATTTTTTAGAAAATTTCGATGGACTGATCTACCGTGACCCTGACTAAAAGTTTTTAATGATCCTTGCAAAGAATTTGTGATGATGACAGGTTGGCGAAAGTGGCGTGAGAGTAATTTACTCGTCTATTTTGTATTGGTTCTTTCTGCGGCCTACCTGGCCTTCCTTTCCTTTTCCATTCATAAGGGAATATTTTATGCCGGCGATGAAGGGATCAAGGCACTCGAGGTAAAGCAGATCGCCCAGGGGTATGGATTTAAGTACCTGCATCTGCCTCAGCCTGCATGGGTCCAGGCGATCTGGAATGCCGGCTTCACGCCATTACGACAGCCCACCTTTTATCGATCGCCCAATGGCTACCTGGTAGTGTACCCCCCTGCGTTCCAGGTCATCAGTGCGTGGCTGTACGAAAAATGGGGATCGGCGGGGTTATATATCATCCCCATGTCGAGTACCGTTATTTTGTTATGGTGGTTCGTGGCATTATTGAAGCGCTGCGGCATCCAGCCGATAATGATTGCGCTGGCGGTCTTTCTGTTGGTATTTTGTTCCCCACTTGCCCTTTATGGGGTCATGTTCTGGGAACATCTGCCCGCGGTGCTGTTGTTGTTCGGGGGACTGGCCTTCATTGTCGGGCCGCCGAAAAAGACCTGGGCTGCTGCTGCATTAGGTGCGGTCAGCGGGCTGGCGGTGTTCTTACGGCCGGAGGCGCTCATGATGAATTTCCTCTATGGGCTGGCCATCATCATCCTTTATCTCCGGGACCGGCATCTTTCCCCGGAAAAGCGGTTTTTCAAGGACGGTCGCATGCCAATCGCCTTTCTTACGGGTCTCGCATTACCGGTGTTGGCCTTCTTCTGCTTTAACCTGGCTGAATATGGGTCCGTACTGGGTATTCATAGCCGACAGGTATTTTTGGACAATGATCCCGATACCCGGATGACCTGGCAACATGGTTTGAAGAACCTCCGGCAGAACAACTATATCAGCACCCGGCATTTTCTGTTCGTGCTCCTGTTGATCCCGTTGATCATCCGGGTGATCGTCAAAAAAGAAACAACCGATCTCCGGCCGCTGGTGCTGGCAAGTATCGTGATCGCGTTTTCGATCCTTACCCCATGGGTATTGCCAAACAGCGGGATCGTCCAGTGGGGCGCCCGTTTTTTCCTGGCAATCATACCCCTTACACTTGTTGCGTTGTTCCTGGCGGAGCGACAGTGGGACCTCATTGGAGGCCAACATCTCCCAAAGTGGTTCTTAGGCTTGATCGTAATCAGCATCGGCTATTGCTTCTATCATAATACCCATGGCGGCGGTTACAAGGAAGTGAGATGGCGGTACAACCAACGTCTGACCAGGACCTACAAGCTGATCGACAGTCAACCCGGGAATGTGGTGGTTGTGTCACATCACTGGATGATCAATGATTTTGCGTGGCTGTTCGATAAAGAGTACTTTTTCGCAGCGTCAAACAACGACAGTCTCAGGCGGTTATTACCGCTGCTTAAGAAGAACGGCGTGCGACATTATATCTTTGTCTTCGATCCGCGCGTTCCGACGCTGCCTACCATGCTGAAGGATTCGGCCACGAGCCATTGGTGGAACGATCGCTCCCGCCATGTTTGGGTGAAGGATGAGTATGCGGCAAAGCTGTGTACGATTCAATAGGAGTTGATATTGGGGCATTCCGGGGCGGCGCGATTCCTACTTATGCTGTCTGAACAGCCACTCGATCATCAACGGATCGCTGTATGCTCCCAGCCAGGAGAAATGTCCGACCTCGGGGTACTGGGTGAAACCGGGGTGTGCGCCGGCGTGCGTCAGGGCTTCCAGCATTGCCAGCCCGTTCAATGGGTTGACCGCCGGGTCTTCCGCCCCCAGGTAGATCCACATCGGGATATGGGCGATCGACGCCGCCCGCGAAGTGTCGCCGGCGCCGCATACGGGTACCGCTGCGGCAAACAGGTCAGGATAACGTTCGAGCGCATCGTAGGTCCCGTATCCTCCCATCGACAAGCCGGTGATGTATATGCGATTGGTATCCACCGGCATCGTCGTCTCCAGCCGGTGGATAAGCCCGATGACCAGCCGCATCGGCGTACTCGGCTGGGCGTTCAGCGACATTCCTGTCCCGCTCTTGTCGCGCGTCACGCTGCTCCAGGTTTGGTGCTCGGGGCATTGCGGCGCGATGACGATCGCCGGATGCTCCAGCATATTCCGGTCGGTGGCGAAATTCATTACTCCCCACTTTAACTGCGCGTCGTTGTCACTACCCCGTTCCCCCGACCCGTGCAAAAAGATCACCAACGGATATTTTCTCTCGCGGTTGGCATCGGGAAACAACATTCGATAAGAGAGCGTATCGCCGTTTTCGATATACTTTTCGCGGCTGAACCGCGAGGGCTGGGCTTGTGTCAGGCCGGCCGCCATGACAAATCCGAGAAGAGCAAGCAATTTTTTCATAACCTCTAATTTAGGCTATTTTTCGGGAAGCCCATCACCGGCATGTCATTCGCTGCGGAGCGAATTGACAGGGTTGGCCGCCGCGGCACGGAAGGTACGAAGACAAAGGACAACCAGGGCGATCAGCAGCAGGGCGCCGCCGCCCAGGGCGAAGATCCACCAGCTCAGCTCTGTCCTGTAGGCAAAGTCTTCGAGCCATTTATAGCTGCCCCACCAGGCGATCGGAATGGCAATCAGGATGGCAAGGCCGATGAGCATCAGGAAGTCCCTTGACAATAGCAGGATGATCTGCGCAATGGAGGCGCCGATGACCTTTCGGATGCCGATCTCTTTTGTCCGCTGGTTGGTTATATAGATGACGAGACCCAGCAGTCCCAGACAGCTGATAAAGATGGTGAGGCCTGCCGACCAGGTGAGCAGATTGGCGGTGTTCTTTTCCGTAGTATAAAATTTGGCGATGGTGTCGTCTATGAAATGGTATTCAAAATCGTCGTTGGGGTAGACGCTTTTGAAGGCCGCTTCCACTTTGGCGATCGTGGCCGGCCAGGCGCCGGCATTTCCGCCGTTCGGCTGCAGCGCGAAGTTGATGCACTGGCAATTTGCTTTTGTTCCGTTGGCGATGAGCAGAGGTTTTACCGGTTCGCGCAGGCTTCGCGGGTTAAAATCGGCCATTACCCCTACAATGCGGGGCTTGCCGTTGCCGCCGGAAAGTACCTTATTCAGTGCCTGCTGCGGATCCTGAAAGCCGAGGATATGAAGATAGGTAGTATTGATCACCACAGCATCCGTCGTGTCGGACTGGGGGATCGTGCTGCCGGCCAGCATATGCAGGCGGAACATCCGGAAATAGTTGCTGTCGGCTACCTTCCATTCTACATTTTGTATAATGTCCTTTTTACCGTCGTTGTAGGTCATCGTGCTGGTCCAGGTACCGTTGGCGGCAGGCGGGTTGCTGGCTACGCTGATCATGGCGATGCCGGGCAGCTCATGCAGCTTTTCGACGAGCAGGTCCCGCTTAAGCGTTGGTTCATTATAGTTGGTATAGAAATAGGCGATGGCATCCCGCCGGAAACCGAGGTCCTTGCTCAGGGCAAAGCTGATCTGTTTGGTGACCAGCAGGGTACCGATCAGGAACACCTGGGCGATGACAAACTGAGAGACGGTGAGGATCTTGCGGAGCCAGGCGCCGCGTGTCTTGCCGCTGCCTGCAAAGGCCTGGTTCTTGAGTACGACGGCCGGTCGGAATGCCGACATGACAAGTGCGGGATAGAAACCGGCCAGCAAGCTCACTACAAGGACAAGTACTATCAGGAAGAGCAGGACCAGGGGCTGCCGCCAGAGATCGAAATGAAAATCTTCGGGAATAAAATCGGCAAATACCTTTAGCAGGAGGGGCGTGAGGGCGATGGATAGCAACGTAGCCAGGATGGTGAGCAGGAAGGTCTCGCTCAGGAACTGGATCGTCAATTGGCGCCGGTGGCTGCCCATGGTCTTGCGGATGCCGATCTCTTTGGCGCGTTGGGAGGCCTGGGCCGTCGAGAGGTTGATAAAATTGATACAGGCCAGCAGCAGGAGGAAGCCGGCGACGGCGAGCAGGCCGTAAAGGGTAGGCTTGTGCGCCTGGCGGCTTTCATCGAATACGCCGTAGTCGGTGTTGAAATGGAGATCGGATAGGGGTTGAAGCAGGACGGACATGGTGTGGTTGCTGTGATCCTGGGGATTGGGCGGATTGTTCTTTTTCCAGATGCGGTTGAGTTGTGTATCGATGCGCGCGGCGGTGTTGCCCGGGGTGAGCCGGACGAACAATTGGTCAGCAGAGTTGGTCCAACTCCATTTGCCAAAACCTCCGGGTTTGAGCCGGGCGGTATAAAGGGTGCTTCGCGAAATAAAGGTGTTGAAATAGAAATCGGTGTTTTCGGGAATGTCTTTTACGATACCGGTAATGGTAGCGAGCACCGTATCGTTAAAGGTGATGGTTTTACCGACAATATCGGCATAGTTGAGCCCCGGATAATATAACCGGGCATTCTTTTCCGTCAGCACGACCTGGTAGGGCTGCTGAAGCGACGTTGTGGGTGAACCGGCCAGCCAGGAATACCGGATGAGGTCAAAATAGCGGTCATCGACATAGACGGCGTCCTTTTGTTTCTTGAATACTCTTGGTTGGCCGCCATCCGGGGCGGGAATGGTCACGCGGGTTTCATCGGCAGTGGTGAAGGGAACGGTGATTTCGATGCCGGTCAGATCCTTTTGTACCATGGGGCCCGCAGGCTCCGGCAGACAGTTGTTGTGCCAGGTATTCCCTTGAAAAGTACCCATGGCCACGACGCGGTAGATCCGGTCCCGATCCTTTTCGAACTTGTCGAAGGTAAAATCATAATGGACGAGGAGATAAATAATGAGGCTCGCGCTGATCCCGATGGCGAGGCCGAGGATATTGATGGCGGAGAAAGCTTTATTGCGCCAGAAATTGCGAAAGGCGACCAGGAAATAGTTTTTTAGCATACCGGTTGAGGATGATTGGGTCATTTCCAACACAAAGAATGCCATTTCAGTGCAGTCTACTAATCAATTAGTTGGCATCCGGTCTTTGGCGCCGGTGTCCGAAATTGATACAGTTGGTCGTACGGTTATGTACATTGGTTGGCAAGACCGGTGGCGGAGGTTAGCAAGACCGGTGGCGGAGGTTAGCAAGAACCGGCTGCGGATCCCGGCCTTGACCGCGAATTTATTTCTGCATATTCGGCTAAAAGTACTAATATTGAAGAGCCAATGTCTCTTGGTGATTAATTAACGTTTTCTCAAAGCGATCTGACTATGCCAACCCGTCGCACATTTCTCCAGCAAGCCGGTCTGGTTTCTACCGGATTAGTGCTCAGACCAAAGAATTTTTTTGCCATGCGCCCGCTGATCGGGCTTCAATTGTGGACCGTTCGAAACCAACTCGCGAAAGACCCTGACGGGACGCTCGGCAAAGTAGCTGCGATCGGCTATAATTCGGTGGAGCTCATGGGTTATGGGAACGGAAAATTTTGGGGGCTCACACCGGCGCAGTTGGCTGCCATACTCAAAAAATATCAGCTCGTGACACCCAGCGGTCACTATGGGATGACGAACTATCTCCTGAAGGGCGACATGAACGATTTGCACGACAATATCGCTGTCGCTGCAAGCATGGGCCACCGGTACATTGTCATCCCGTTCCTGACCGACAATATGCGGACCAGTCTCGACGATTACAAAAAGCTGGCGCAGAAATTCAATGTCGCGGCGACGGAGGCAAAAAAGAGCGGGCTGAAGCTCGCCTACCACAACCATGACTTTGAGTTCAAGGATTGGGGCGGCGGCCGAACCGGGTACAACATTCTGCTGAAGGAAACCGATCCTTCCCTGGTATTCTTTGAAATGGATATCTACTGGGCGGTAAGAGCCGGCCAGGATCCGATCCAGCTCATCAATAACAATCCCGGCCGCATCAGAATGTGGCATTTAAAAGACATGTCGCAGAAAGAGCCGCCCAGCTATTCTGTCGGGGGACAGCAATATTTTGCGCCGGTCGGTTCCGGGATCATCAACTTCAAGGCCATCTTCCGTTATAAGCAAAAATCCGGGATGAAATATTTCTTTGTCGAACAGGATGAAACGAGCGAACCGGTATTCGATGCTATCACCAAGAGTTATAATTACGTAAAGACAAACCTCGCCTGATGAGGGGAGGTGAAATTCCATCACTATGGCTGACAATCATTTTGACGCCATCGTCGTAGGCTCCGGCATCAGCGGCGGTTGGGCGGCTAAAGAGCTTACCGAAAAAGGGCTGACAGTGTTGCTGCTCGAACGCGGACGGAACATCGAACACGTGAAAGACTATGTAAATGCGACGAAGGCGCCCTGGCAGTTTCCACACCGGGGGCAGAAGACCCAGGAGATGATCAAAAATTATCCCGTGCTCAACCGGGATTACCCGCTCAACGAGACCAACCTCGATTTCTGGACGAATGAAAAGGAATCGCCTTTTACGGAGATCCACCGGTTCGACTGGTTCCGCGGGTATCATGTAGGCGGGCGATCGCTTATGTGGGGCCGGCAGAGTTATCGCTGGAGCGATTTCGACTTCGAGGCAAATGCCAGGGATGGGATCGGCGTGGACTGGCCGGTGCGTTATGCTGAAATTGCTCCCTGGTATGATCATGCGGAGAAGTTTGCCGGGGTCAGCGGGTCGCTTGAGGGCCTGGCGCAGCTCCCGGACGGGAAATTCATGAAGCCGATGGAAATGAACATCGTCGAGAAGGACCTGTCTGTCCGGCTGAAAGAGCATTATAAGAATGGCCGGCATATGATCATCGGCCGGACGGCGAATATCACGGAGCCGTTGCCGGGGAGGACCAATTGCCAGTATCGGGATAAATGTTGGCTGGGGTGTCCTTTTGGGGCCTATTTCAGTACGCAGTCCTCCACACTGCCCGCCGCGATGGCAACGGGCAAGCTGACACTCCGACCCTGGTCGATCGTGACGCAGGTCCTTTATGACAAGGACAAGAAACGCGCCACCGGCGTGGAAATCCTGGATGCGGAAACCAACAAGACCTATCAGTATACATCCAGGATCGTCTTCCTGAATGCCTCCACCATCAACACCGCCTGGCTGCTGATGAATTCCGCGACGGACGTATGGCCGGATGGTCTGGGCTCGAGCAGCGGGGAACTGGGGCATAACCTGATGGACCATCACCTGGATGTGGGTGCCTATGGGCGGGTGGAAGGTTACGAAGACAAATATTATTACGGGCGGCGCGCCAATGGCATTTATATTCCGCGGTTCCGGAACCTGTTCGGTGACAAGCGTGATTATATCCGCGGCTTTGGTTACCAGGGGGGCGCGGGCCGGGAGGGATGGGACCGGGAAATCGCCGAACTGAGCATTGGCGCCGAGTTGAGGTCGGCCCTTTCCGAGCCCGGTGGCTGGACGATGGGGATCGGCGGATTCGGGGAAACGCTACCGTATCACGACAATAAGGTCACGCTCGACAAGACCCGCAAGGACAAATGGGGTCTTAACATCCCTGCCATCGACGCGGTGCTCCGGGACAATGAATACAAGATGCGCAAGGACATGCAGGCCGATGCCATCGAAATGATGACGGCGGTCGGGCTGAAGGATGTGGCGGGCTTTGATAACAATCCCGTCCTGGGCCGTGGTATCCACGAAATGGGTACCTGCCGGATGGGCAAGGACCCGAAGACCTCGGTGCTGAACAAATGGAACCAGATATGGGATGCCCCGAATGTCTTTGTGACGGACGGCGCGTTCATGGCCTCGACGAACTGCGTGAACCCGTCGCTTACGTATATGGCCTTTACGGCGCGGGCGGCAAATCATGCGGTGGATGAACTCAAAAAAAATAATATTTAACCATGCAGAGAAGAGAAGCGTTACAAATGGTCGCCGTCCTGATGGGCGGAACCGTGATCGGTGCAGATGCTTTTTTGTCGGGCTGCAAGACGGCGCCCAGGAAGGAGGGTCTTTTCTATGATACCGATGTCGCGATGATGGACGAGATCGGTGAGACTATCCTGCCGGCAGGCGCGGATGTGCCCGGCGCGAAGGATGCGAAGATCGGCGACTTTATGAAGGTGATCGTGACGGACTGTTATACGCCCGAAGATCAGGATGTCTTCATCAAGGGGCTGCAGGCGCTGCGGGACAAGAAGTTCATGGACCTCACACCCGACCAGCGCCACGATCTGCTGGCGCAACTGGATAAGGAAGCACGTGATCCGAAATACAACGAGAAGAACCAGCATTATTTCAAGATGCTGAAGCAGCTGACCCTGTGGGGATATTTTACGTCCGAGCCGGGGGCTACCAAGGCCTTGCGATATATCGAGACGCCGGGGCGTTATGACGGGGATGTGCCTTATAAAAAGGGGGATAAGGCTTGGGCGACGTAGTTAGGTTGAGGACAGAGTGATCGTCTTTAGCCGAGAGTGATCGTCCTTAGCCGCAGGCTGTTGGCCACCACGCTGAAGCTGCTGAGCGCCATCGCCGCGCCGGCGATCATCGGGTTCAGCAGGAAGCCGTTCACCGGGTAGAGGATGCCTGCGGCCACCGGGATGGCAATGAGATTGTAAATAAAGGCCCAAAATAAATTTTGGTGGATCGTAGCGGTCGTCCTTCGCGACAGTCGCATGGCGGCCGCCACCTTACGCAGGTCACCGGCCAGGATCGTCAATTGCGCCACGTCCATTGCGATATCTGCCCCTTTTCCCATCGCAATCCCTACGTCCGCCTGTGCCAGTGCGGCGCTGTCATTGATCCCGTCGCCGACCATCGCCACGATGTGCCCTTCCGCCTGCAATTTGCGGACATAGGCTGCTTTGGCGGCCGGCAGCATGTTGCCGGCGACGTCGGGAATTTCCACTTGCCGGGCCACGGATTGGGCGGCGGCCATGGAATCGCCCGTTACGAGATGAACTTCGATCCCGGCTGCTTTTAGCTGTCGGACGGCTGAAGGGGCTTCTGTTTTGATTTCGTCTGCAATTCCTATCACGGCGAGAACGTCGCTTCCGTTCGCGAAATACATGACGGTCTTGCCTTCTTCTGCCCACCCGGCGGCGAGTGCGGCCATCCGGGCCGAGGCGGCTATCTTGTACTGCTGTAGCAGCCGATCGTTGCCGACAAAATAGATCTCCCCTCCTACCCTTGCCCTGACGCCCATCCCCGGCAGGGTTTCAAAGTTATTTACGGGGGGCTGGTCCGGCGGCGGCTGATGCAGCGCGGGTTGATCCGGCGAGGGCTGATGTGGCATGGGCTGATGCAGCGCAGGCTGATGCAGCGCGGGTTGATCCGGCGAGGTCAAATGGTTGACGATGGCTGCCGCGAGGGGATGCTCCGAATGTTGTTCGATCGCGGCGAGGATCTGCTTCTGCTGCGGAGCGGCCCCGCCCGAAGCCCAAAAAATATCGGTAACAACAGGCCTGCCCTCCGTCACGGTTCCCGTCTTGTCCAGGACTACCACCGTCACCTTCCCGGCCTGCTGTAACCCCTCGGCATCCTTGATCAGGATACCTGCCGAAGCGCCTTTGCCAATTCCTACCGTCAAGGCCGTCGGGGTGGCCAGGCCCAGGGCGCAGGGGCAGGCGATCACCAGCACCGTCACCATGGCCAGCAGGCCCTGATTGAATCCAGTCGGTCCACCGAAGATCCACCACACGATAAAGGTCACCAATGCTACTCCCAGCACCACCGGTACGAATATCCCTGCTATCCGGTCCACCTGCCGCTGTACCGGCGCTTTACTGCCCTGCGCTTCTTCCACCAGTTGGATGATTTGTGCCAGCAAGGTATCGCCGCCCACCTTGCCCGCGATGAATTCCAGGCTTCCCCGTTGGTTGGTGGTGCCCGCGAATAGGGGTGATCCCGGCACTTTCTCCGCGGGCACGGGTTCCCCATTGATCGTACTCTCATCCACAAACGAGCTGCCTTCGATCACCTGGCCGTCAACCGCGATCCGTTCCCCGGGTCGTACCCGGATGCGATCACCTACGTGAATAGCTGCCAGTGGCACCTCTACTGTCACCCCGCCGGGTTGCAGGACAAGGGCCCTCCGCGGCTGCAGGTTCATGAGCTTCTTAATGGCCGCCGAAGCGTTGCCCTTAGCGCGATCCTCGAGGAGCTTGCCCAGCAAAATAAAAGTGACCACGACTGCCGCGGCTTCAAAATAGACGTGGGCCTGTAATCCCCGGCTTGTCCACCACGAAGGCCATAAGGTATTGAATACGCTGAACAGGTAGGCTACTCCTGTGCCCAGAGCCACCAGGGTGTCCATATTGGCCGAGCCGTGCCGGGCCTGGTTCCAGGCGCCGGCAAAAAACGTGCGGCCGAACACCAGCACTACCGGCGTAGCCAGCGCCCACATCCAGTAGTTGACGTAGGGAAGGCCGGTGAAGAACATCCCTATTATGACGAGCGGCAGGGACAAGGCTATGGCCCCCAGGGTTCGCCGTTTCAAGGCTTTAAATTCCAATCGTTGCTGTTCGGTCTTCGCCTTCTGCGCATCGGCTGGGGTTTCGGTCAGCAGATCATAACCCGCCGACTGTACGGCAGCTTTCAACCCGGCGATGTTTGTCCGGCCCGGTATGTAGGTCACCGTGGCATTACCCGTCGCGTAGTTGACTGCAGCGTTCAGGACGCCGGGTTGCTTTCCAAGGATGTTCTGGACGCCGGTTGCGCAGGACGCGCAATTCATTTTCAATACGGGGAAGGTACTGGTAATCTTTTCCGTGGCTTTCCTTTCCATTGTGGTCTTTTCCATAGCACAAAGGTCCGACCGGCGGTCATTTTGGCCGTTACAGGATTGTGGGGAAAAGTTATATTTTATTGCGGTGACGGCCGGTTGGGAGGCGGTGCCGGATCCCTTGCGCTTTGAACGCCGATGGCGTCAGCCCGGTCACTTTCCGGAACTGCGCGGATAAGTGCGCCACGCTGCTATACCCTAACCGATCGGCGATCTCACCCAGCCGCAATTCATTATAAACCAATAATTCCTTTACCTTTTCGATCTTCTGCAAGATGGCGTACTGTTCGATCGTGATCCCTTCGGTTTCACTGAACAGCTTGCTCAGTTGGGAATATTCGCGATGCAGCTCTGCGGCCAGCAAGGTCGATAAGAGTGGCCTTTCGCCGGGTTCTTCCTGCAGCCGGCGAATGACGGTCGCCTTGATCTTTTCGATCTGCTGCTGGCGGGCATCGTCCAGCAATTCAAAGCCCAGGTCTTCGAGTTTTGCGGCCAGGGTCCCGGATTGATCGGGCGTAAGTTCCTCTTTGATGGCCGCTTCTCCCAATTGCACGGCCACCGGTTCGGTCCCGATTTCCCTGAACACCTGTTCAACCGCCCGGATGCAGCGGGGACAAACCATATTCTTGATGTAGATGGTCACTTTTGAGATGTTTTGGGCAAAATTAGTCATTCGGAGGGTGATACCGCAGGCTGGTTTCGCATACCGCGTGATGCAGAAATTACACCTTGGGGTGCGGGCATCGCAGGGCGTTGCGGGGATCGCCGAGTGGCTGAAATCAGCACAGCCGTTGTATCAAAAGCGGGCAGTACATGGGGAAGATCGTGGATAATGGACTGGATATCAATTTTCTGGAGGGTTGGCATTCAAATTGGGCCCGGATCAGACCAAACCGAACACATCACATCAAACCGAACACATATGTTATTCGATCAACTGAAACTCGCCCGGAGGAATTTCTCGAAGAACAGGGGTTATCATGTACTGAATATGCTGGGGCTGGCGATCGGGATCGCCTGCGCGGGACTGATCTTCGTGTGGGTTCAGGACGAGCTGACGTTTGACGATGTGCATGCGAACAAGGACAGGCTTTACCAGCTGATGGTGAATGCAGATATGGATGGGAACAAATGGACGATACCCTCCACTCCCCGCCCGATGGGCGCTGCGATGAAGGCGGAAATCCCCGGGATCGTGCATACGGCGAGGTATCTGGATGAGGATAAGCGGCTACTTTTTCAATTCGACGGCAAGTCGATGTATGCCGTGGGCCGTTTCTGTGATGCGGACCTGTTCAAGATGTTCACTTTTAGCTTTACGCAGGGTGATCCCAACAATCCGTTTCCGCAGCTGTATTCGCTGGTGATCAGCGAAAGTGAAGCGCATAAGCTGTTCGGTACGGATAAGGACATCGTGGGCAAGGTCATCCGGGTGGACACCGCACGGGATTACGTGATCAGCGGTGTGGTGAAGGATCAGCCCGAAAACTCATCGCTGCAATTCGAATACCTGGCGCCGTACGAGATCATCCTTAACAAGGAATTAATGACCAGAGGCGGCAGTGCGGCTGACGAAACGGAATGGAGGAGCTATGGGCCGTTTACGTATGTAGAGTTGGATCAACATGCCGATGTCGGGAAGATCGATGCACAACTAAAGAACTTTATCACCCGAAAGGCGGCCGATCAAAAGAATGAGACCTTTCTTTA
>DATJMG010000248.1:0-10428 GCA_035508835.1 Puia sp. | reverse complement strand
GCCTGATCCAGCCCATGTATCGGCATGGGCGTAAAGACATCATAGATCTTATACCCGGCCGAACGCACTTTCTTTATGGCCGGAAAAAGCACCTGCTCATCCGTAAAAATGCCGACAACGAATTTCTTTACTGACATACTTTTATTACTTTATAAGTCCTAGTGGCCATGATGTAAATATTCCCCCGCGAATTCCTCCGCCGTTTCCTGCTCCTCATGACCCATTTTATCTTTGAATACCTGACCCGATCTCTTCAGGATGTGCTTGATCTCGGCAATCGCGATCACCGGCGCAAACTTGGAGAAAAGGAAATAACAGGTAAAGAACAACCCGAACGTCCCGATATAGAACCCGACCTCCCAGATCGAAGGGCGGTAATATGTAGCCCAGCTGCTGGGCACATAATCCCGGTATATAGACAGCACGATGATCACGAACCGCTCGAACCACATCCCGATATTCACAATGATCGACATAAAGAACGTCACCGTAATATTCCGGCGCATCTTCCGGAACCAGAAGATCTGCGGTGACAGCACATTACAGCTCATCATGAGATAATAGGCCCATCCGTATGGACTGAAGACGTTGACCCGGCTTTGAAAAAAGGCCCAGTTCTCGAACTTGTTCATGCTGTACCAGGCGACGAAAAGTTCCGTCAGATACGCAATGCCGACGATCGATCCCGTGAGCACGATCACCTTGTTCATGACTTCGATATGCTCTAGCGT
This sequence comes from Puia sp., assembly GCA_035508835.1. Taxonomy (GTDB): domain Bacteria; phylum Bacteroidota; class Bacteroidia; order Chitinophagales; family Chitinophagaceae; genus Puia. Next base: position 9,697 of record DATJMG010000248.1, on the reverse strand, counting down.
GATATACTCTTGCAGGTTGAGCACCTTTCTGCTGACAAGCAATAGCGTCTGGACCATCGCAAATCCCGAAAAGATAGCGCCCGCCACGAAATAGGGCGGGAAGATCGTCGTGTGCCAGCCGGGAATGACCGACGTCGCGAAGTCAAAGGACACGATCGTGTGGACCGAAAGCACCAGCGGCGTGCTCAGACCCGCCAACACCAGGGCCAGGGCCTCATGGCGCTGCCAGTGCTTGGCCGAACCCGACCAGCCGAAGGACACCACCCCATAGAAGAACTTCCGCCACTTCAATTTGGCCCGGTCCCGGACCGTCGCCAGATCGGGGATCAGACCGGTATACCAGAATAACACCGATACGGTAAAATACGTGGAGATCGCAAATACGTCCCACAGCAGCGGAGAGTTGAAGTTCGGCCAGACAGGTCCGCGCGAATTGGGGTAGGGCATAATGAAGAAGGCCAGCCAGACCCGCCCCATGTGCCAGACCGGGAACTGCCCGGCGCACATCACCGCGAAGATGGTCATGGCTTCCGCCGCCCGGTTAACCCCCGTACGCCATCCCTGGCGGAACAGCAAAAGGATCGCGGAAATGAGCGTTCCCGCATGACCGATACCGACCCACCAGACGAAGTTGGTGATATCCCAGCCCCAGCCTATCGTTCGGTGAAGGTTCCATTGACCGACCCCATAGATCACCTGCATGGCCACTGAATAGATGCCGAAAATAAGACAGGCCACCGATACCAGGAACCCGATCCACCACGCCCTGGTAGGCGCCGCCTCGATAGGACGAACAAGATCCTCCGTGACCTGGTGGTAATCTTTCTGCCCCTCTACCAGCGCGGGCCTGACTTGTGATTCGTACATTAATAATGCCATAGTATGTTGCGCTTTTAGCTATTATTTTTATTCATTAACCGACCTTTTCCGGCTTTATTTCCTCGCTATCGGTGTTGTTCGGGCCCCAGACGGCATCCGTATGCCGGACCTTGGCGAGATAGTTCAGGTTGGGCAGGACGTGCAACTCTTCCAGGCCATAAAAAAGCCGCTGTGAATTATCCGCACGCATCTTGCTGATCGCACTATCCGTGGCACCCGCATTCCCGAATACAATTGCATTCGTCGGACACGCCTGGGCGCAGGCCGTATTTGCATCGGAATCCCGGAGTACGCGGTCCTCGCGCTTGGCCTTCAGCTTGCCTTCCTGCAACCGCTGCACGCAGAAGGAGCATTTTTCCATGACCCCGCGGCTGCGGACGGTTACATCCGGGTTGAGCACCATCCGGGTCAGGTCATCATTCATCTGGAATACCGCAGGATCGAGCTTGCCCACCGTCGTCTGATCCTGGTTGTTCGGGAAGCTGTCGGCGCCCGTATAATCGGCCCAGTTGAACCGGCGGACCTTGAAAGGACAGTTGTTTTCACAGTAACGGGTGCCGATACACCGGTTATACGCCATCTGGTTCAACCCTTCCGTGCTATGGTTGGTCGCGTTGACCGGACAAACGTTCTCGCACGGCGCATTGTCGCAATGCTGGCACAACATCGGCATGAACAGCACCTGAACATCGTCGGGATTGTCCAGGTTACGGGGATTGGCCGCCGAATAATAGCGATCGATCCGGATCCAGTGCATATCGTGATACCGCAGCACCTCGTCCTTGCCGACTACCGGGATGTTGTTCTCCGCATGACAGGCGACCACGCACGCGGCACAGCCGATACAGGAATTGAGGTCGACGGACATCCCCCATTTGATCCCCGGCTTGTCATAGACCGGATACAACGTACCCTGACTTTGATAATTCGCCAGCCCGCCATAGGGTTTGAGCTCTTTATCCCTTTCTTCCAGGATGCCGTCCGGCTCCTTCCTGAACTCGTCGAGCGTGAGCTCCTTTACCACCTCCGTACGGCCTTCATAGGACGTGTGGGTCTGCATCTGCGCTACCTGATAGGTTTTTTTCGTATCCGTAAAGTTGGCGCCCGTAGCAAACCAGTCTACCGTTGCCCCATTGTAGGTCATCAGCGGGAAGACATTCTTCCCGGCGCCTACCGCAGCCTGCCCGATATAGTTGGCCGTATTGTCGGGATTGGCGCTTTGATGGCCATACCCGACCGGGATCCCGATCACCTCGTTATGCGTACCCGGCAGGATCAGCACAGGCAGCTCCATTTCCTTTCCCCCTACGGTGATCATGATCACATTCCGGTCGGGGAATACTTCGAAAGCATCCGCCTGCCGGCGATCCCCGAGATCGATATGGAAAATATCCTTGGCCGCCTTCGGCGAAATAACCGCATAGTTATCCCAGTCAGCCTTGGAGACCGGATCGGGCAGCTCGAGCAGCCAGGGATTGTTCCCCTGATTGCCTACCCCCATGCAAACACTCTGATATAACACCACTTCGAACGGTCCGGCGCCTTTGACCTGAGCCAGCGCCGTGGCAGCCTCGGCAACCTTCGCGGCATTAAATGCTCCGCCGCCGGTACCCGCCGTGGCTGCCGCACCCGCAGCACCCCCGCCACCGGCACCCGGTTCGATCACCCCATCCTGCAACGCCCGCTCATACGCTTCGACACTCCCCAGCTTGCCGGTCCAGTATTGTTTGAAAAAAGCTTCGAAATTCGTTGTGCTGCCGCTCCATTTCAGCAAAGAATCTTCAAACGGCCGCGTCTTGAACAGCGGGGCTATGGTCGGCTGCAGGAAACTGTAATATCCGGGCCGGGGCTCCGCATCGCCCCAACTCTCGAGGAAATGCGGCGCAGGCAGGACAAACTTGCACAGCTCGGTCGTCTCGTCCAGCCGGTCATTGAAAGAAACCGTCGTCTTCACCTTGCCCAACCCGCTCTTGAACTTCTCCGCATCATAATAGGTAAACATCGGATTCACCCCATAGATCAGCAACGATCCGACCTTGCCGTCGTTCATATCCGCTACCAACGCGGTAAGATCACTGTCGATTCCCTGACGTACCTGCACCGGTGACGACCAGTCTACCGTAACGCCATTGGCGCCGATCGCTTCATTGATCGCGTTGACAATGACCTGGACATACATATTGTTGCTGCCGCTGACCACGATTGCCTTGCCCTTATTGGCCATCAGCTCCGCGGCCGCCGCCTTCACCCCGGCCTTCACCGAATCGGGCAGCGCGGGCGCAGTAACGGAACCGCCCAGCTCGGCAAGCAGGGCCAGGGCGACCGCCCCGGTCTCGGAAGGCTTATGCGTATACCGGAAGTCGGCATTGCCGCCCGTCAGCGACACAATGCTTTCGAATTGATAGTGCTTGCTCATCCGCGGATCCTTCTCGTCGATCTTGCGGTTCCGGGCATATTGATGAGCAAATTCCACCGGCGTGAGCCACGTCCCGAGGAAATCCGCACCCAGGCTGACGATCACATCGGCTTTATCGAAATGATAGGCCGGTATCGCCCGCTTGCCATAAGATGCTTCCGCGCCGAGCAAGATCCCGCTGCAGGAATCGGGATCATACTGGATATGCCTGCTGCCGGGATATTTGGCTAGAAATTCCGTAATGATCTGTTTAGTAGTAGGGGAAGTCAGCGTTCCCGTCAGCAGGACAAGCGGTCCGGCTACCGCAGTCAACGCCTCGGATACCATTTTGTCGAACGCCTCGAATGTCGTCACCTCCTGCGGCTTGCCATCTGCCATCTGGATCGGATAACGAAGCCGGCCCGTATCATAAAGATCGAGCACCGCCGCCTGCACCCGGGCCGATGTACCGCCGCCCGTCAGGGATGATAGCGTATTCCCCTCGAGCTTGATCGGCCGGCCGTCCCGGACCTTGGCGACCAGGGAGATGACATCGCCGCCATTGGTATAGGTAGTGGCATAGTAATCCGCCACGCCCGGAACCATATTTTCGGGCTTGTTAAGGTACGGGACAACATGCCGGACAGGCATCTCGCAACTGGCAGCCAGCGTGGCGGCAGCAGTACTAAAACCAAGATATTTCAGAAAATCCCTGCGGGGGTGTTTGGCGTCGAACAACCCATTCCGATCCGAGCCGTCCAAAAATAAATTTTCCTGAAATTCGTCTCCTGCAGATTTCTGATACCCTTCACTGTTACTGCGCTCTCCGAAACTCTGCCAGTGTTTTTTGTCGCTCATATTGGAGAAGTTAAACCCATTTACAGTTATATATATAAAATGTCTTTCAAATCAGTTCAGGCTCTCCGCGGGATGTCGCACGCAATATCGCGGCCAACGCCGCGGAGGTGGGATTAATAATGGCATTTATAACATTCGGTACCGCCAATGTCCTTGACGGTTATGCTGTCCTTGCCGCCATGCTCCGCGCCCAACCTCAGGTCTTGCTGGAAATGCACGTAAATGCTGTAGAACTTGTTGCCGTTCGATCCGGTCGAATCCGGGAAGTCGACCTTCGTGGTCCGGTGACAGTTGATGCACCAACCCATGCTCAAGGGAGCGAACTGGTGTACCTCGTCCATCTGCTGGATCGGCCCATGACAGGTCTGGCATTGTACTTTTCCGACCGCAGTGTGCTGCGCATGACTGAAGAAGACATAATCGGGAAGGTTATGGATCTTTATCCATTCGACGGGCCTGGCATGTTCAGTATGGTAAGTGCTCGTCTTGGGATCGTAACCGGTATAACTGTACAATTTCTGGATTTCCGCTGTCCCATCCACCTCACTCCCGTCCTCCCGGTATAGCTTCGGACCCTTCGTATACTCATTGATCGCGGCATGACAGTTCATGCAGACATTCAGCGGCGGCACCGTCGCATGCTTGCTGACCAGCGCATTACTGTGACAATACAGACAGCTGATCTGGTTGATCCCCGCATGCACCCGATGCGAGTAAAAGATAGGCTGGACCGGCTGATACCCCTGCTGACGACCCAGCCCGATCGCCCCCTCCGACAAGTAATATCCGAAGACCAGGACGACGACCAGGACCGCAAAAGCGATATAGACCTTATTGCGATAGAAAGGCACCGGCTCATGCGAAGGAATGCCTTCCTTGTCATCGGAAAGTTTTTTCAGACTGCTGTTGACCTGGAGCAGCACGAACATGATGATCGCCAGGATCAGCGTCAGGATACCATACAGTAGCGTATTGTCGCTTTCGTTGGCCGGCCCCGTGCCGCCGGACGGAGTTTCCGAGGGCGGCGCCTTATACGTCTCCACATAGTTCAGGATCGCATCGATCTCCTTGTTCGTCAGATTCGGGAACAGGTTCATCGCCGTCTTGTTGTACTGATTGAACAAGTTGTTGAAATACTTGTTACCCGAAGCCAGTACAGCCTGGTTGTTATGGATCCAGTTATAAAGCAATTTCCTGTCCGGCACCCGGGAAGTTACCCCCTGCAACGCCGGACCCGTTACCACCCGGAGCGGATTATGACATTGTGCGCAGTTTGCCTGAAACAAAGCCTTGCCATCCTGACCGAAAACATTGTTGTTACCTAAAAGAACCAGAGCGGGAAGAAGAAGACTGGATATTAGCTTTTGGACTGTTCGCAACGATTTGACTGTTGGTCTTAGGTTAATCATATATACAAATAGTTGTATAAATGTGGAAAAAACGCCTTTTTATATGCCGAGGGCATACTGCCTCCACGTAAACAGGTTGCAAAAATAAGTCAGGATTTTAACAATCTATCAACAGGGTAAAAATTTTTTTTCCCGCATTGGGCGTGGGTTTCAGCGAATTACGACAAATCGCGCTGACCTTCTGTCATAGCAGTGTCATCGCTATGGAATCAAGAATTTAGTCCTTCTTCACCTGCACTGCCGTAGTTTTGAGCTCATGAACAACCTCGCAATTTTTTCCTCCGGAACAGGCTCGAACGCGGCCCGGATCATCCAATATTTTCAGGGCCACCCCTCCATCTCCATCCGGCTCATCGTCTGTAATAACCCCCGGGCCGGCGTCCTGGATGTCGCGGCAACAGCCGCCATCCCCGTTCTGTTGATCGAAAAAGAACAATTCTTCCGCGGCTCCGCCTATATCCCCGAGCTGCAAGCCGGGAACATCGATTTCATCGTGCTGGCGGGCTTTCTATGGAAGATCCCCGCCAAACTCGTCCAGGCCTATCGCCACCGGATCGTGAACATCCACCCCGCACTTTTGCCGGCCTATGGCGGAAAAGGAATGTACGGCCACCATGTCCATGAAGCCGTCATCGCAGCGGGAGAGAAAGAAAGCGGGATCACGATCCATTATGTAGACGAGCTGTATGACCACGGCCAGGCCATATTTCAGGCTAAAGTGGCCGTCGAACCGGACGATACGCCCGTAACCCTTGCCAAAAAGATCCGGTTCCTGGAGCATAACCACTTTCCCCGCGTGATCGAAGAGGCAATCCATCTGTCAAATCATCGTTAAAAATGACCGTACCGGCACAAAAATGTCCGGTTTTGGTAGTAATATCACCATCACTTAACCAATCAATTTCGTCACTTGTCTTTCTTTACCCGCCGGCTATCGCTGCTTATCATTTTATCCTTGTCCATAGAGGCCGGCGGTTACGTCTGGGGTCAGGTCACCGTGCACGGAACGGTTTATAATATGTACCGGACCCACCCCCTGGACCGGGTTAGCGTGATCAGCAGTTCCGGCCGGGGTACCATGACCGACTCCACCGGCGCTTACCAGATCACTGTACCTTCCGATGACTCCATCTACTTCTCCTATCTCGGCCGGGCCACCGTTAAATATCCCGTCAGGGACATCAACACCCTTAACAGCTTTGATATCGCCCTTCACGTGGACCCTACCGAATTAAGGGAGGTGAGGGTCATGCCGCGCGATTATCGCGAAGACTCCATCCAGAACCGAAAGGACTACGAAAAGTTCTTTGACTTCAAAAAGCCGAACCCCTTCACGCTGAGCAGCGGCAGCTCCGGCCTGGGCATGGGTGCCGGATTCGATCTCGATCAGATCATCCGTTATTTCCAGTTCGACCGGACAAAGCGATTGCTGGCCTTCCAGCGCCGGCTCGAAGAAGACGAACAGGACAAATACATCGACCACCGCTTCAACCCCTCCCTGGTGCTGCGGGTGACCCACCTCCAGGGCGACGAACTGGATAGCTTCATGGCTAAATACCGCCCTTCCTACAATTTCTGCCAGCACGCGACCGACTACGACCTCATGGAATATACCAAACTGGCCTTCACCGAATACCAGAAAGACCAGAAGGATAGAAAAGAAAACCCATAAAAAAACCTCCCGGCCGGGAGGTTTGCTCTAATCAGGTTTCCATAACCATTAAACCTTATCCTATTTGAACTAAAGTTAAGTCACCTCTTTACGAAAGTCAAGAATTGTGAACGAATGGTGCATAAATTAATCCGAACACCCCTTAATATTCCATCAAACGCCTCACCAACCCATCTAATCTCGATTTTGCGAGAAAATTATTCTCCAGTTGACTATTGAACGGTACCGGGGTATCCAGCGACGCACAACGGAAAACCGGCGCATCCAGCAAATGGAAGCAATGCCCGGCAATCCATGCCGCCACTTCACCGCCGATACCCCCCGTCAATGTATCCTCATGCAAAACCAATGCCTTGCCCGTCCGGCCGACCGAATCCCGGATTGCCGGGTAGTCCAGCGGCAGCAGGGTCCGCAAGTCCAGGATATCCAACGACAGTTCCGGATGCGCCTGCGCATACTCCAATGCCCAGTGAACCCCCGCGCCATAGGTAATGATGGATAGATCCTCGCCTTCCCCGACAAGCCTTGCCTTGCCGATCGCCAATTCATAATACTCCCCGGGAACCGGACCGCTGATACTCCGATACAATGCCTTGTGCTCGAAATACATGACCGGATTGGGATCATGAATTGCGGCGATCAACAACCCCTTGGCATCCAATGGGCTGGAGGGGTAGACAACCTTCAACCCCGGGGTATGCACGAACCAGGCTTCGTTGCTCTGGGAATGGAAGGGCCCCGCTCCGACCCCGGCCCCCGTGGGCATCCGGATGACGACATCCGCCGCCTGTCCCCACCGGTAGTGGATCTTTGCCAGGTTATTGACGATCTGGTTGAAACCCGCCGTCACGAAATCCGCAAATTGCATCTCCACCACGCTCTTATATCCTTCAAGACTAAGCCCCAGCGCACAGCCGACGATCGCGCTTTCACACAGGGGCGTATTCCGGACCCGCTGCCTGCCGTACTTTTCCATCAACCCCTCGGTTATCTTGAAAGCGCCGCCATATTCAGCAATGTCCTGCCCCATCAGGACCAGGTTATCAAAACGCTGCATCGACTGATCCAACCCTTCCCTGATCGCATCGATCAGTCTTTTTTCCGGGGCGTGAGACCCCGATTCCTCCGGCTCGGCGCGCACGAAGGGAGCCGGTGCATAGACATCCGCCAGTTCCTCATCCGCATCCGGAACGATCGTCACCGGCTCGGGGAACCCGCTCAGTTCCGTCTCAATATAGTGCGCAGCCTCCTGGCGGAACACCTCAACCTGTTCCGCACTCAACACTTGCTGATCCTGCAAAAACCGCTCATAATTGACAACCGGGTCCTTTTTTCCCCAATCCTCCATCAATTCCTTCGGTACATATTTGACCCCGCTGGCCTCTTCGTGACCCCTCATCCGGAACGTCATACATTCCACCAGGTAGGGGCGATGATACTTCGTGCAGTATTTTCTCAGCCCGCGGATCGTATCATATACCGTCAGGATATTGTTGCCGTCGATCCGGACCCCCTCCATCCCGTACGCGGCAGCCCGATGGACCAGGCTTTCGCCGCGATACTGCTCAGCCACCGGCGTGCTTAACGCATACCCGTTGTTCTCGATCAGAAAGATCACCGGCAGATCCCACACGGACGCCACATTTAAAGCTTCATGGAAATCGCCTTCGCTGGTACCGCCTTCTCCCGTAAATACCAGGGTGGCCTTGCCGCTGTCCCGGAGCCTGGCCGCCAGTCCGATCCCATCCGCAATGCCCAGCTGCGGGCCCAGATGCGAGATCATCCCGCAGATCGCATGGGGGCGGCTCCCGAAATGAAAGCTTCGCTCCCGGCCCTTGCTGTAGCCGTCCGGGCTGCCCTGCCACTGCCGGAACAGCTTCGACAACGGCATCTCCCGGCTGGTAAAGACCCCGAGGTTGCGATGCAACGGCAATACCCACTCGTCCCTCGCCATCGCAAGGGTCGCGCCCACTGCAATGGCCTCCTGGCCAATCCCGCTAAACCATTTGCTGATCTTCCCCTGCCGCAACAGCACCAACATCTTCTCCTCGATCATCCGGGGCAATAAAATGCTTTTGTATAAGCCAACAAGCTCTTCGTCGCTGAAGTCTTTTCTGTCGAATTTCATACGATCGTTCTTTAGCCCCTCCTGCCGTCGGGCAAGCTGAACCGTAATGCCGAGCCGGCCAAAGGTAAGGATTGTGACTAGATCACTACCAACTCAAAAAACGCCGCCGGATCCAGCCACCTGACCGCCAGTTCGCGCAACTCCTCCGGCGTGATCGTCTTGACGATCCGTATCCCTTCCCGGAAATAATTTTCATCCAACCCGTTTAACAGGATACTCTTCCACCGGCTCGCCACATGAAAAGGCCCGTCCAGATCCCCCAGCACCGTGCCGATCGCAAAATTCCGCGCCATGGTCAGCTCCTCTTCATCGATCAGCTCTTCCCGCAACAGGTTCATCTCCTTATAGACCTCCGC
>DATJMG010000247.1:0-11678 GCA_035508835.1 Puia sp. | reverse complement strand
GCCCGGCTTCGCCGGGCCGACCACATAACCTTTTCACTCAATCATTTACCTGCCCGATTTGGGCTTGGCCGCCGCTTCCTTCCTCGGCGGCCTGGTCAGCATCGCAATATATTTCTTGGCATCCGCATTGTCCGGATCTACCTCCAGTATCTTCTGCAACCAGAATATCGCCTGCTGCCTGTCATCCTTCGTGTTGTTGAAATAGAAGGCCAGCCGCTGATAACAATCGATCACATATCTTTTAAATTGGGTCGAATCCTTATTCCCCGCCGCCTTGGCCACCGAGTCCTTCGCCCGGCCAAATTCTGCCAGCTTCATCTCCGCATCCACCGCAAGCCCCTGCGACCCCACCGAATCATCCTCCAGCGCCTTGCTCCTCATACAATATAAATAACCATAGATCTCATCCGGAAATTTCGATTCATAGATGCCGCAGAAGACACTGTCGGCAGTCTTATAATCTCCCGCCAGGTAATAAGCAATCCCGAATTTGTAAACGTCCGAATTCGTCGGGTCCTTTATTCCCATGTAAACGATCCGCGCAATCGACGCCAATGCCTTTTTGTCACCCAGCTTGTTGGCAAGGTTCTCCGCCTGTGCCAGATACTTGGCCTTTTCCTCGGGCAGCGTGTCCTTCTGGATCGCCGTCCCGTAATCAATAAAAGCCTGTTCCCGCGTAGCCGAATCGGTCGACTTGCCTTCAATACTTGCCCTGAGCACATAATCCAGCGGCCTCAGCGCAGCCGGATCCTGCTTGACAAAAAAAGTATTGATATTCTGCTGCGCACAAGCCGCATCCCCTAACGTATCACAGCAATAAGCCACCTTCGCATAGAAAAGAGGATCGACCTTGTCACCATCTGCAGCGATGATCGCCTGGGCTTTTGCCTTTGCATCCGCAAACTTGCCCGTCACGATGAGAAAGTCCGTCTGCAGCATATCCACATTCGGCCCCGGATCCGAATTGGCGATATATTTATTCAACGCATCCGTCGCCTTCGGAATGTTGTCGGCATTCCAGTGGTTATAGTAATAATAGAATAACTCATAATAGGCCGGCGCATACGCCGGGTCCATCTCTACCGCCTTCTGGAACGCCGGCAGGAAATAGTCTACGTTGTTTTGCGTCAGATAGATCTTCCCGATCTGATACTCGGCCTCAGCATCCTTGGGATCGATCGACAACGCCTTTTGATAAGCCTGAACGGCATTCCCCCCATCGATCAGGCGCCGGTAGGCATCCCCCATCAGCACATACGTGTCCGCGTCATTGAAATGCCTGACGTTCGTTGCCGCATTCAGCTTCTCCAGCGCATACACTATATCCCCCTGCGGCGCTTCAATATTGTTCTTCGCCACCGCATTGAAGACCGGAACATCCCTATTCTTGCTCAACTGAAGCGCCATATCGAAATGGGACCGGGCATCCTGTGTCTTCCCGAACCGGAGCTCGACACCTCCCATCCCGGCAAGCAGCAGCGGCGCATTGCCGTTCGTCTGCAGCGCCTTCGAATACAGATCCCGCGCAGCCACGGAATCCTTCATCGCCAGCAGCGTTTGCCCATCCCAATAAATAGCCTCGATGTTGTTAGGGTTAGCCGCCAGTACTTTGTCAAAAACATCCTTCGCGCTTTTATACCGCTTGTAATAGTAGAACTTTCTCCCCTGATCTACCGTTTGCGCAAAGACGGAATTGCAGAGAACTGCAACGCCAGCTACTAAAAACAGAAGTCGCAACTTGCATTTCATGTACTAGTCGTGTTTTGAAGTTAGAAGTGGTAAATTTATTAAAATCTGGATTAAAAATTTTAAAAAAACGCTTACCTCCACTCAATCTTCGCCTTCCTCCACATAAACTTCACCTTCCTCCATCCAAACGCTGCTCCCATCCCATCCAACACCTCCCCCATCCCCATCCAAACACCGCCCATCCCATCCAAACACCACCCTCATCATTGCGTAATTTGAACATCCCGCTGCTGGAACGCCATCCCCATCGGCCACAAATACGCCTTCTGAAAGATCAGCTGCCCGCGCTCGTATTGCAGGAAATTCTCGAAGTTATTCCCTACCCCGCTCCAGTTCTCTTTCAGGATACAATACAACTGCCGCAGGAAAGGATACCGGCGCAGATAGATATTCGCCTGATACGGTTTTACATAGGTCGGCCCCCCGCAGCTCGTGCACCGGACCGCCGCCACCGTCACCTTCTTCGTCCACGTCTCGCGCTCCGGATCTTGCTCATCCCCAACCCAGCTTACCCCGACAAACCCGATCGCATTCTCATTCTTGGAGACATAATTGATCACCCCCTCGCTGCTCTCGGCCGCCATTACATTCTTCCCCAACTTCTGCCCATGCAGGATCGAATCGATCGCATACCGCACCGTGCTCGTCGCCGTCAACCCATCCATCACCGCCACATGCTTCGTATCCGTACCATTCAACAGATTCACCACGTCCTTGATCTCAAAGATCGAATCCGGCGAGCGATTGTTGACGATAACGGCCACGGCATCCAACGCCAACGCATTGAAAGTAGGCTCCATATGGAAAGAATCAAGATAGAACTTCTCTTCCGCTTCCGTCAACCCCCTGGTCACCAGGATCATCCGCGTGGAATCCGTCGTCAGGTCACGCAGACATTGCGCCTCCGCTTTATAATGCGGGATAATATGGGCATTGGGAAAAGAAGATTCAAAGACTTTTATTTCCGAATCGATGACCGGCTGATACGATTCATCGACACTGATATTGATGGTCCCGAATGTGGGTGTTTCCTGGGGCGTTTTATTCCCCCCTCCGCAACCAACCGCCAACCCGCTGATCGCTATCCCAATCCAAATACCCGAGCGTCTAATCATTGAAATAATTCTTTTGCGTCCCGCGATAAATCCGAAACCCGCCATACACCACGCAAAGCCCGGTAAAAATATACCTCGCCGTGTCGTCCACAGCCACATTGAGCTTCAACTTCGGTGCCAGCAAGACTACGAACCCGACCGCCAGGATCAATCCCCCCATCCCATAATCCATGATGGACCGCCGCAGCGAGTAGTTTCGTCGCCTGCTATCCCCTTCTCCTTTATCCATTTATCTTATGGCTTGTTTTACGCGTTGGACGGGCAAATTAAGGAATTAACCTCAGAATTGGCCATGCCACCGGCCCTAAACTTATTTTATTAACCTAAGACACTTCATTCTGCACTTTCCATAATTCCGCCGGTCCGCGCATCCGCCTCCACCCCCTACGCCAGCGCCGCCTTTGAACGGAGCATCAACAGGAAACAAACCCGCTGCCACAGAAAGCCACTTTACAAAAGTCCCCTTGACCCTACAATAAGCCGCATTCCGTACCTTCGCGCCTATGTCATCGAAGCGTATCTTGATGGTCTGCCTGGGGAACATCTGCCGCAGCCCCCTCGCCGAAGGCATCCTCCGCGAAAAAGCCCGCGCAGCTGGCCTCGACTGGGAGATCGACAGCGCCGGCACCAACGGCTGTCATACCGGCGAACCCCCACACCCGCTGTCCCTTAAAGTCGCCCGCCACAACGGGATCGACATCGGCAATCAGCGCGCCCGCCAGTTTACCGCCGCTGATTTTCAACGATTTGATAAGATCTACGCTATGGCAGGCGACGTCATCGACGACATCCGCCGCATCGCCGGCCGCCAATTCGATCCCTCAAAGGTTGACCTCCTGATGAACGAAGTCCACCCCGGGAGCAATGAAGACGTCCCCGACCCCTGGTACGGCCCCGAACCCGGCTATCACGAAGTGTACGCGATGATCGATCAGGCCGCCGACCACATCATCACCCAATACGGCAACCCGGCCAAATACGACCGCCGCACCGCATCCAACCAACCGACCCGCTCATGAGCACCAAACCTTCCCTTCCCCAGGGCACCCGCGACTTCGGACCCGAGATCGTCCGTAAACGTAAATACATCCTCGACACGATCCGCACGACCTTCGAGCTCTACGGCTTCCAACCGCTCGAAACACCCGCCATGGAACAGCTCGACACCCTCATGGGCAAATACGGCGAAGAAGGCGACAAGCTGATTTTCAAGATCCTCAACAACGGCCTCAGCGATCCGAAGAATATCGATAAATCCCGAAAAGCCTTTGAAAACGTTCTCGCCGGAAAAAACGACCCCAACCTCACCGAACGCGCCCTGCGCTATGACCTGACTATCCCCTTCGCCCGCTACGTGGCCATGAACCACAACCTCCTCACCCTCCCTTTCAAACGCTACCAGATCCAGCCCGTCTGGCGCGCCGACCGGCCCCAAAAAGGCCGCTACCGCGAATTCTACCAATGCGACGCCGACGTCGTGGGCAGCCGCGCTCTGCTGAACGAAATCGAGCTCGCCTCGATCTACCAAACTGTCTTCCGGCAACTCCACATCCCCGTAGAGATCAGGATCAACCATCGCAAGATCCTCGCCGCCCTGGCAGAGATCTGCGGCGGCGCGGACAAACTGACCGATATCACGGTCGCTATCGATAAGATCGACAAGATCGGGCCCGAGAAAGTCCGGGCGGAGCTCATCGACCGTGGCCTCAATGACACCCAGGTCGCCATCATCGAAAAATACCTCGCGATCGGCGGCAGTAACACCAAAAAACTCGCCACGCTAAAGACCCTTTTCCCCACCTCGGCCTCCAGTCTGCCTTCACACCTCGCCCTCCAGGCCATCGCCGACCTCGAATATATCCTCGAAACAAACCCCTCCCTCACCATCGACCTGACCCTCGCCCGCGGCCTGAATTATTACACCGGCGCCATCTTCGAAGTCAAACCCACCGAAGCCGGCATGGGCAGCATCGGCGGCGGCGGCCGCTATGACGATCTCACCGGCGCCTTCGGGGTCCCCGGTATCCCCGGCGTCGGCATCTCCTTTGGCGTCGACCGCATCTACGATGTCATGGAACAAGCCAACCTCTTCCCCGCCGGCGTCCATACCGGCACCCGGGCCCTTTTCTTCAATCTGGGCGAAGCCGAATCCCGGGCGGTCTTCAACCTGGTCCAGGAACTGCGCGCCAACAACATCCCCGCCGAACTCTACCCCGAACCCGCCAAATTCGACAAACAATTCAAATACGCGGAACGAAAGGGCATCCCCTTTGCTGTGATCATCGGCAGTACCGAACTGGCCTCGAAAACCGCGAAAGTGAAAGACCTCCGCAACGGGACCCAGGAGGATTTACCATTCGATCAAATAACGGCTTATCTTAGAGCCACAACCGCCTGATCATGAAAAAACTCACCAGCCTGTCCTTTGCAGCGGTCACCGCGCTCCTGACCGCAACCGCGCTATTCCCGCCCACAGCCGCCTACAGCCAAACTCCCATCCCGCTCTATCAACACCTGCCCCCTTCGGCAGATCATATTTATTCCATCAAGCTCGGCCAGATCATTATGAAAGGGCAGCTGACCGAACTCCTGAACAACATGCCGCCTTCCAAAGACCCTCATGCCGCCATGGCATTCGATATTCTTAAGGACCCGGCCTCGGCAGGGATCGACCTGAGCCACGAGACCCTGATCGCCCGGACAACCGCCACCGGCACCGGCGCCGACACCGTGAGCTATACCCAGGTTTTAATCCCGCTCACCGACACCGCCAAATTGCGGACCACCCTCACCGGCGCGATGCCTGACTTGCATATCCACCGGATACCCGGTAAAGGCAATACGGCCTTCCAAAAGAAGATGGGCATGGCGTGGAATGACCGGCTCCTCGTGATCACATCGGCCTCGGCATCACTCCCCAAACTATCGGTCGAAAAGAGCCTCGCCGCCCTCACCGGCTTCTCCGGCACCCCCTGGCTGACCGATCAACGCTTCGTCACCGGATTTTCCACCGATGAAGATATCCACGCCTGGAGCCAAAAGATGGACTTCATGAACATGATGTCCAGATTCATAAAAAAAATGGCCGCCAAAAACCCTGCCCTCAAAGGCCATTCGCTCCCCGATTACAGCAAAATGAGCCAGATACCCCATCCACCCGTCCTGTCGACCTTCGATTTTGAGGACGGCCGCATCATCTTCCGGATGACCACCTACAACAAACCGGAGGACGCCGCCATGCTCCGGAAGGCATATGACCGGCCGATCGACAAAGACCTGCTCGCCCGCGTGCCCGCCGGCCTATTGCTGGGCTGTGCGGCCATCCACATCAACCCGGCAGCCTTCCCGGATATGTTGGATAAATATCATTCCCGCAAGATGATCGATTCCATGCTCGGCAAACACGGATTGACCATCAATGACATCACCAGCGTCTTTGGCGGCGATTTCCTCGTTGCCGCACTGGGGGATACGACCGCTGTGACCGACACGACAAAGAAGAAGGTCGGCTTCTATATTGTCGCTTCCCTGGGTGACCCCTCGAAGCTAATGCAGCTGGCCGCGAAACTCACCGCCAATGGCGCCGCCACCGACACCGCCAAAGCAGCAAAAATGAAAAAACTGGCCGAGAATATGGTGATCCGTGACAACCTCCTCGTCATCAGCAACTCAAAGGAAGCGGCCCTCAAATATTTCGAACCTCACGCCCCCCGTTCCACCAACCTGCTCGACGCCGACAACAGCATCCAAGCCGTCGCGATCGACCTCAAAGCCGTAAGCGCCTTCATAACAGCTACACAATCCAACAATCCAAAATCCCTTGTCTTCGCCCGCATCCTCGAAAAACTCGACAAACTGGAGGTGAACACCAGCCTGCCCGGTGACAACAACACCGTCGCGACCATCCAGATCGTCACCGGCGACCCATCGACCAACAGTCTCAAGACACTCGTCGGCCTGATGCACTAGCTCCACCCCGGCACTCCCCTGAACCCGCCCCGGCATCCTGCTCCACCCCGGCACTCCCCCTACCCGCTCCGGCATCCCG
Source organism: Puia sp. (assembly GCA_035508835.1). Lineage (GTDB taxonomy): Bacteria > Bacteroidota > Bacteroidia > Chitinophagales > Chitinophagaceae > Puia. The sequence goes on along the minus strand of DATJMG010000247.1, from coordinate 4,766 downwards.
CCCCCACGCCGGCACTCCCTCCGTCCCCGCACCCCCCGCGCCGCGCACCGGCCGACACCCTACTCCATCCTCAACGCCTCCACCGGATTGGCCCTAACTGCCTTCCATACCTGCATGCTGATCGTCGCCGCCGCGACCATCAACGCCGCCAGACCCACCAGCATATACATCCACCAGCCGATCTCTATCCGCGCCGCATAACCCTGCAACCACCGGTTCATCAACCATCCCGCGACAGGCGCCGCGATCGCAAACGCAATCGCGATCATCCCCAGGAAACCCAGCGACAAGGTCGCCGCAAGATCGCCCAACGTTGCACCCAACACCTTCCGGATGCCGATCTCCTTCGTCCGGTTAGCCGCTGTAATGGCCGACAATCCGAACAACCCCAGACACGCAATCAGGATCGCAAAAGCGCAGCTGATCTCCACCGCCTTACGCCACCGCATATCCGCAGCATACATCCGGGCAATAGACTGGTCAAGGAAAGTATACTCGAAAGGGTAATTGCCCGTGACCTCTTTCCATACCGGCTGAAGCGCCGCAAGAGTGGCCGGCATTCCTCCCGCCCTCACCTTCAGCAGGAACTCCCCGGCATCACCGGTGATTAAGCGATGCTCCATCGGCTGGATCGGCTGGCTTAGGTTTTCAAAATGATAGTCGTTCACCACTCCGATGATCGTCGCATCGATCGAATCATTGAATACCCCCAGTTTGGCATCCCCACCCAACAGCTTCCACATCGACTCATTCACCACCACCGCCCTGGTCTTCCGCACCGTATCCATGGAATAGGCAGGGCTAAACGCCCGCCCCTTGACGATCTTGAGACCCAAAAGGTCAAAGTATCCATACCCCACCCTTAGCACCTTCATCGAATGCCGCTGCCCGTCCAGCCTGAAGCCGGTTGTATTCACTCCCCCATTCAGCCCGCCGGTCATAATACAATGGGCGAGGATCGAAGGCTGCGTTTGCGCGAATACATCCAGCCGTTCCTTTGCCCGTTTCGTGGATTCCGGATCCAACCCCGGATTATGAATGACCAGCACCTGGTCCTTGTCAAAACCCAGGTCTTTATGATTGATATAGTCCATCTGCCGGTCAATCACAAGAGCAGCCATCATGAGCACAACGCAACAGCTGAACTGCACCACCACAAGGACACGCGAGAACCCCGGCCGGATGCGAAACGCCGAAAAACTCCTCAGTACCGACACCGGCTTGAGCCTGGAGATCAGCATCGCCGGGTAATATCCCGCCAACAACCCGAGGAGGATAGCAAGGACCAGCGCCGCAACCAGCACCTCGGTCCACGAGAGATCCGCGTAAGTGACCCCCGATCCGATCACCGTTCTCAGGAATGGAATGCCCGCGAGCGCCAGGACCATCCCGAAGCCTACAGCAAACACTGCAATCAGTTGCGTCTCGACCCACGACTGAAATATTACGCTGCCCCTGCCCGCACCCATTGCCTTCCGTACCCCCACTTCCTGCGACCGCGAGGCGCCATTGGACACGGTAATCAAAATGTAGTTGAGCGAAGCCAGCAGCAGGATCACCCCGACAATGCAGCCAAGTTGATAGATGGATTGCATATTCGTGAAGTGACCCCAGGGGCCGGAGGCGTCGAAATGTCCCTCTGCCAGCGGCCGCAACCAACACCGGAACGTTTTTTGCATCTCGGGCTTCAATCCATAACCCTGCGCGACGTCCGGCAGAAAATAACGCCGCATCCAGCTATTGAGCTTTTCATCCAGCGCGGCCTTGTCAACACCGGGCTTCAGCTCGACCACCGTCAGGTAATCCATCTCATTGAAACGCTCCGCCATATCCTTCGCGTAAGCCGGATCGGCCGTAACCGGAAAGACCATAGTATACTGGATGCTGGAATTATGCGGCGCATCCTGCACAATCCCGGCCACCCGAAAAAGCCGGTTGCTGTCGCTGATCAACTCGATGGTCTTTCCCACCGGGTCCTGGGCACCAAAATATTTTTTGGCGGTACTGGCCGCCAGCACCACATTTCCGGGCATCCGCAGCACCTCGCCCGGATCGCCTTTTAATAAGGGGTAGCTCAAATGCGTGAAGAACGTCGTATCTGCATAGTAGACCTCCTTTTCTTTGTACACCTCGTTCTCCGCCCGGACCAGCTGCTCACCCATATGAACCGTCACGTCCTTGAAGCGGATGGTTCCCGCCACTTCCGGGAACCGGCTCTTGATATCAGGCCCCACGACCAGCGGAAATTCCAGGTCATGGATCTCGCTCTCCGGTCCGGCGCCCCACACATCGCTCATCTCCAGCCGGTACAACCGGTCCCCGTTCCGATGGAAACGGTCGAAGGACTGCTCATAGCGGATATGAAAAAAAAGAAGCGCACAAAATGCAACGGAGATCGAAAGCCCCGCGAGGTTGATGAGGCTCATCGTCGGGTTGCGCAATAGGTTGCGCCACGCCACGACCAGGTAATTTTTCAACATAAGCAAAGGTATTAGTCCAGCCAATTGTGATACAATCGTGATACTTTAAGGTAAGCAAAATCCGGCTTTCTTCGTAATTTTCCGGCTCGTGAAAAAAATAGTTCCCAAACATCCCCTCGCCATCCGCTGGATGCACTGGATCAACTTCCCGATCCTGGCAGTCATGATCTGGAGCGGCCTGCTCATCTACTGGGCAAACGACGTCTACAAGATCCACCTGGGACACAACATTCTCTTCGCCTTTTTCCCGGAGTCTTTTTATAAGTCACTCAACATCTCCTACCGCCTCGCCGAAGGGATGGCCTTTCATTTTGTTTTTATGTGGGTCTTCTTCCTCAACGGCCTCGTATACGTGACGTACACCATAGCCTCCGGCGAATGGCGCTACCTCTTTCCCGACCGCCACTCCTTCAAGGAAGCCTGGCTGACCGTCCTCCACGACCTGCACATCCGGAAGACCGCGCCCCCCCAGCTGAAATATAACGGCGCCCAGCGGATCGCCTACACCGCTGTCATCGTCATGGGCCTCGGCTCCGTACTGACCGGTCTGGCCATCTTCAAACCGGTACAATTTGCGTGGCTGACCTGGCTGTTCGGCGGCTATGGCAGTTCCCGCGTGATACATTTTATATTGACACTGGGCTATTGCCTCTTCTTCATCATTCACGTCGCGCAGGTCATCCTCGCCGGCTGGAACAATTTCCGCGCCATGGTCGCCGGCTTCGACGTCGTCAACGAGCCGCCCGCTGCCGCCATCATTACCGAAGTGCACCCCCCTGCGACCGCCGCCATCATCACCGAAATGCACCCCCCCGTGACCGCCATCACCGAAACCACGGTCGACAACCCCATTCTTCCACCCGTTAACCCTGCCGATGAAAAATAAACCCCGCCATCCCCTCCGAGAAAGCTTCCGCAAAGCCATCGGCCGCGACCCCGCTCTCTCCGTCCAGCAACAAATCAACCGCCGCACCTTTGTATCCTTCGCCGCGTTCTTCGTCCTCGGCGCCGCCGCCTGGAAATCCTGGTTCTGGATCAAGGACGCCGCCCACAGCGATGGCGTCCAAAGCCCCCTCCGCGACGGCCTCGACGTCGACGACAAGATCTTCAGACATACCCTCTCCGACAACCACCTCGTCCCCACCTTCCCCGTGACCGCCGCCGCCCGCAACGTCCGCTACAATGCCAATGTCGGCCTCGGCACCAACGGCTTCGATCTCAGCAAATGGACCCTGCAGGTCACCAAAAGCGATAACACCACCCTCAACATCGGCATCGACGAGCTCCGCCGGTTGCCCAAAACCGAGATCGTCTACGAATTCAAATGTATCGAAGGCTGGAGCCAGGTCTCCTGGTGGGCCGGCGTGAAATTCAGCGACTTCATCCGACACTACAACCTCCAATCCGAGACAACCCACGACTATGTCGGCCTCAGCACCCCCGATGACGAATACTATGTCGGCATCGACACCCCCAGCGCCCTCCACCCCCAAACCATCCTCGCCTACGAGATGACCGGCCAACCCCTCCCCATGCGCCACGGCGCCCCCCTCCGCCTCATCATCCCCGTCAAATACGGCGTCAAGAACCTCAAACGCGTCGGCAAAATGTTCTTCTCCAACACCCGCCCCCGCGACTACTGGTTCGAACGCGGCTATGACTATTACTGCGGTCTGTGATCCCCTCCCCACACCCTTGCTTGCCCAACCCGCCGCCCGCCACCACCCGGCCCCTCTCAGCCATACACCGCCCTCCACCGCCTTCGCCCGCCACCAAAGCACCCCTACCCTACCTTAGTCAGAGGAGTTATATTATGACCGGATTCCATATCTGGATTTGAGTTTCTCCAGTTCACCCTTCGACCTCACCTGCTGAAACAAAAATGTAGGGCCGCCGCGATTGCATTCGCCGAACGAGACCCTTCGCTCATAAAAAATGAGAAAAACCTGACCCAACTGTTGCATGGCAATCCGATCCGGCAAATAGAATTGATACAGATACCGCTTCCCTCCCGATCGAAAGTGGATCTTATTATTGGCTCCACTCAATCGACGCGGTTTGCGAAGGAGAAACAAACCTCTGCCCATCCGTAGCGTTGGCGCGCCATCATATCCCTCAATCATAAAATCCAAACTGGTAATTTGATCAAGTGGATAAAACTCATTCCCGATCCGAACCCCATCCTCCGCCACAACTAGGTCCGTATCCGAGAGCCCAATCCTAAACATGTTTCCTTTGGCGATTATTCGTCCTGCGATCATAATTAAAACACTTAGGACCATTAGA